>JAZPXP010000082.1:0-12382 GCA_045543715.1 Acutalibacteraceae bacterium | reverse complement strand
AACACCGATACCCATAACGGCATCAAGGTTAAAGGGAAGAACTGTGAGCCTTGAAACAAAAACCGAAACCAAGATAACCATAGTTGCAACAGCATCATTAAGTGAATCCTTTGCGGTTGCGATTAAAGCCTCAGAAGAAATTTTCTTACCTATTTTTTTGTTGAAGAAGAAAAGCCAAGCCTTAACCAAAACTGAAACGGCGAGAATAATTATAGCTGTAGTGGAATATTTAGGTGTTGCAGTATTATTAACAAATGCTTCAAAGGAGCTTTTAAAAAGCTCGAAACCAACAAGTAATATTAAAACGGCAACTATAAAAGCCGAGATATATTCCATTCTGCCATGACCAAAGGGGTGGTCGCTGTCTGCAGGCTTATTGGCTAATTTAAAGCCTATCATCGTAACAACCGATGAGCCCATATCAGAAAGATTATTAAAACCGTCCGCCATAATGGAAATACTTCCCGAAATAATACCAACCGAAATTTTCAGAATGCAAAGAAACAAATTGCAGATAATTCCAACGAAACTGCCGAGTTTTCCGAAACTTTCTCTGACTATGTTATCCTTGACATTCTCGGGGTTTTTAATAAAAAGCTTTATAAGTAAGGCAGACATTATAATTTTGCTCCCTTAGCACCTTTACTTCCAAAAGAAACACCAGAGAGGATATTTGTATTTATCGTGTAGGTTATGTTCTCTCGGTTTCTCTGTCTCTTAAAGGCTAAATCTATAAGCTTGTTGCAAAGCTCTTTATAGGGAACGCCTGTTGCCTCCCATAGATAGAAAGCAAGAGAACCAGGGATAGTGTTAATCTCGTTAGCATAAACGGTATCGGTGGCGGTATCAATAATGAAATCAATACGGACAACTCCGTTAGCGCCGAGTGTTTTAAAGATTTCGCAAGCGAGTTTTCTGATTTCTGCAGATTTTTCCTCACTCAAATCAGCGGGAATCTTTCTGCCCAAGGAAGCCATACCCTTGCTTTGACCGCCGTTTTTGGAGTTTGACATATATTTATCCTCATAAGAGAGAATTTCATCATTCATAAAGGGCTCTTCGCAAACACTGGCTTCGCAATTATCGGCATCACCCAAAACCGAGCAGTTGATTTCTCTGATAGCGGTTACGGCTCTTTCAACAAGAATGTTATCTGCAAAAGAAAGGGCTAACAAAATTGCCTCATCAAGCTCAGCCTCATTATCAACCTTGCTGATGCCAACGCTTGAGCCTAAGTTTATAGGCTTAACGATAAGCGGAAAGCCGATTTTAGCCTTAATTTCGTTAACAAGGCTTTCTTTGTCGGACATATATCTTCTGGCACGAAAACGGATACAGTCAAGCACAGGAAGACCTGCAGCCTTCAAAACATCTTTAAATATTGCTTTATCCATTCCAACTGCAGAGGAAATGATATCGCAGCCAACAAAAGGAAGTCCTAAATATTCGAAATAGCCCTGAATAGTGCCGTCCTCGCAGTTTGTTCCATGAACAACGGGGAATGCAACATCAATAACTATAGGCTTTTTATTTGAGAAAAGACCACGCTTTTCATCACGCATAACAACCTGATTGTTCTCTCTTGAAAGCTCAACCTTGCGGCATTTTTTCAGAAGAGCAGGGATGTTGCGGTATTCTTCGATAGTAAAGAGTGCATCGCCTGTGAACATTTCGCCATCCTTAGTAACATAGATGGGGGTAATATCGTATTTATCACGGTCAATAGCTCGCATAGCCTGAACGGCAGAGATTATAGAAACCTCGTGCTCAACAGAACGGCAACCATAAAAGAAAGCCACATTTGTTTTCATTTTTATCACCTTAGTTCAAATAGTTATCGGGTAAATCGTTTTCAAGAAGTACAACAGTATTGCTATCGGCAAACCTTGAATAGATTTCCATAGCCTCTAAGAAAGAGGAAGCAACGAATAAATTTTCTTTTGCAAATTCGGTTGAGTTAACCGCATCAACCATCGGCTTAGAGCGGTTTTTGCCGACAAATATTATTATATCACATTTATCAGCCGCTTCAAGTCCTAAAGCATAGTTACAGGAGTATTCCTTTTCGCCAAGCTCAATAAGACCCGGGGTTATTATAACCTTTTTCATCCCGTCAAATGAGCCTAATACTCTTACCGCCTCAAGCGAGCCCTCGGGGTTGGCGTTATAAGCGTCATCAATGAGCAGAGAGCCTGAAACGCTTGTTTTAAGCTCTAATCTATGCTCTGTGGGTTTAAGTGAGGAAACGGCAAACTTTATATCCTCCGCTGAAACGCCCAAAGTAAAGGCAAGGGCGGCGGCACCTGCTATGTTTATAATACTGTGAAGCCCTAAGAGGCGAGAGGTCAGGTGCACCTTTTCGTTTCCTAAAACAATATCAAATTCTGAGCCGTTTTTGCCGTAATGAATGTTTTCTGCGGTGAAATTAAAGTCATCATTTGTTCCGTAAAGTACATAATCAGAGGGGAAAATGCGGTTTAGAATTTCTGCACTGTCCCCGTTAACAAAGGCCTTTTCGCCTTTTTTCTCAACCGCATCGGCAAGCTCAAACTTGGTTTTAAAAACATTGCCTATGGTTTTAAAGGTTTCAAGGTGCTGAGGTCCAACAGAGGTGATTAGTGCATAATCGGGGTGGACTATATCACAGATTTCCTTTATATCTCCAACATTTTTAGCACCCATCTCGCAAACGAAAAACTCAGTTTGGGGCTTTAGCTTTTCGCGTATAGTTCTTACAACTCCCATAGGAGTGTTAAAGCTTTGCGGAGTGCAAACAACATTGTATTTTTCGCTCAAAATTCTCGTTAGTATAAATTTTGTTGTTGTTTTGCCATAGCTTCCTGTAATTCCGATAACCTTTAAATTCTTATGCTCTTTTAAGATGCGTTTAGCATCATTTATATAATAAAGAGAGAAGATTTTTTCAATCGGAAGTGTAACTCCCCAAGCTAAAAACAGAGAAATGGGCGAGACAAGCGAAATGAAAAGCAAAACGCTAGCACTTATTCTTCCAAAAACCAACTGAGAATTAAATGCATAAACTAAAATTAAAATAAGATAGATTATTGCAGTAGCAGAGAAAAGTCTTTTAACACGTGAAGTGAAAACTAACTTCTTGATAGATTTTTTCTGCTGTTTTATTGAAAGATAAACCGTAAAACCTAAAACTAAGCTTAAAAATATTGCCAAGCCGATATAAAAACTAAAGGTTAATATAAAGGAAGACACAAAAACAACAAAAATCGAAGCCAACGGCAAGTTATTTTTAAGCCAACCGAAATATCTTGAGGGGAAATATGAATTTTGCTGAAGCATCTGGAATTGCTTAACAAGAGAAAACAAACCGATAAAGCTTGAAAGAATTAAAGAAAAAAGAAAAAATATATCCAAAATTAACCCTCCGTTATTTAATAAAGCTTTGAAGAATTGAATGAACTAAATAGGGTTTTTCTAAAAATGCAAAATGACCTGCACCCTCAATTTCGCAAAGACCCGAGTCCTTTATAAGACTTTCGATAATTTTAGCGTCCGAAAGGGGAGTTGCGGTATCCTTTTCGCCCCAAATTAAAAGAGTTGGGCAAGAAATATTAGGGATAATATCCCGAAGGTCTGTATTAACAAGGCTGACTAAGGTTTTTCTCAGCACCTCGGGAGCGGCATTATAATCAGCCGAGCCATAGTGCTTGCGAGCTTTATCGAGAAGGCCTTCGCTATGGTTTTTAATAATTGGAAGGGTTAGAACTTTTTTAATAGTCTTAAAGCTATTGGCTTTGAATTTCTGCTTGAAGGTCTTTTTAGGAATAAGACCTGCGGCATCAAGCAAAACGATTTTAGAGGGGTTAACCATACCCTCAGCCGCCATTTTAAGAGTTACTCTTCCTCCGTGAGAATGACCTATCATAATCGGGTTTTCAAGGTTTACCTTTTCCATAAACTCTAAAACAAAATCGCAGTAATCCTCTAAGCTCCAAGGCTCTTTCATAGTCTCACTATCTCCACAGCCGGGAAAGTTAACCGCAACCAAACGGCATCTATCCGAAAGAGCAGACATAATACCCTTGTATAAGTCCATAGAAGAAGCCCAACCGTGGAGCAATAAAACGGGTATACCCTCGCCTTGCTCGGTGTACTCAATATTCAGTCCCTTAACTTCTAAATTCATATAAATCTCCACTTTAATATATAAGTACTTATATTATAACAAATAATAGAGAAAAAAAGAAGTACTTTTTTAAAATTATACAAAAAAAGACCCAGCTATTGCTGAGTCTTTTGAGTTTATTTAGAAGCTTCTATAATTTTCTGAGCTATTTGCTGAGGAACTTCTTCGTATCTTGCGTGCTCAAGGGTGAAAACAGCGGTGCCCTGAGTTATTGAACGCATAGCGGTTGAGAAGTCGGACATTTCAGCAATCGGAACCTCACCGATGATTTCCTGCAGTTTGTTTTCAACAGGGTTCATACCGATAATTCTGCCTCTACGCTTATTGATATCACCAATCACATCGCCGAGCATTTCATCGGGAACTGTTACCTTTAAGGTACCAATCGGCTCTAAGAGAACGGGTGAGGTCTGAGGAATACCTTCTTTGAAAGCGATAGCGGCAGCCATCTTGAAGGACATTTCGGAGGAATCAACTGGGTGGTAAGAGCCGTCATAAAGAACTGCCTTAACTCCAACAACGGGATAACCTGCTAAAACACCCTTCGCGGTGCATTCTCTGAGTCCCTTTTCAACTGCGGGGAAGAAGTTCTTGGGAACTGCTCCGCCAAATACCTCGTCCTCGAATACTAATTCTTCACTCTCGCAAGGCTCAAATCTAATCCAAACATCGCCGAACTGACCGTGTCCGCCCGACTGTTTTTTATGTCTGCCCTGAACCTTAACGGGCTTTCTTATAGTCTCTCTGTAAGCAATCTTGGGTTTCTTAAGCTCAACCTCAGCGCCGAATTTCGATTTTAGGCGGGATACCATAACATCAATATGCTGCTCGCCCAAGGCTTCAAGGATTTGCTCTTTGGTTTCGGTATTCATATAAACAGAGATGGTTGGGTCTTCCTCCATCATTCTGTTGAATGCCTGAGTAATCTTTTCTTCATCGCCCTTAGCCTTCGGATAAACTGCAACCGAGAGCGAGGGAGCGGGGAAGTCTATCTTAGCGGCGGTTATATCGCCCTTAACAGATAAAGTATCACCAGTCAGCACTGAGCCCAGCTTTGCAACAGCACCGATATCTCCCGCAATTATTTCGGCAGTATCTTCCTGTTTTCCGCCTTTGAGGAACATAATCTTAGAAATGCGTTCCTCAGCGGAATTACGGCTGTTTATAAGTCTTGTATCACCCTTTAAGGTGCCTGAAAGCACCTTGAAATATGAAAGCTTGCCAACAAATGGGTCTGCGATGGTTTTGAAAACGGTGAGAGCAACATCGCCGTCTGCTGAATATTTCTTCTCTTCGCCGTCCGCTGTTTTATAAGAGCAGTCAGCCGCAGAGGGCATAATTTTAATAAGGTTATCAAGCATCATAGGAACTGCGTCGCCAGTCTGCTGAATTCCGCAGTAAACAGGGCAGATATCTCCGTTTTTAACGCCTATTGAAAGACCTGAAATCATTTCTTCCTCTGTAAACTCTTCGCCTGCAAAGTATTTTTCCATCAGGTCCTCATCGGTTGATGCGATAGCTTCAAGAAGCATACTGCGCATATCATCGATTTCGGTGCTTACGGGAAGACGCATTTCTTTCATTTCAATTCCGTTGCAGGAATATGCCTTGTTTTCGATTAAGTTTATGTAGCACTTAAGCTCATCACCCTCAATGTAGGGAACAACGATAGGGCATATAACCGCACCGTAATTTCCAGCGAGAGCCGATAAAACTCTATAAAAATGAGCATGGGTTGAATCAAGCTTACCAATAAAGAAAGCAACGCTTTTTGAGAGTGCACGAGCCTTTTCGAAGGACTGTTTGGCACCAACTGTTAAGCCTGATTTACCTGAAACTGCGATAATGGCACTGTCAGCCGCGGCAAGTGCTTCGCAAACTCCGCCCGCAAAGTCAAAAAGACCTGGAGCATCTATAAGATTTATTTTGTGGCCGCCGGCTTCAAGGGCATAAACTGCGGTTGAAACCGAAACCTTGCGTTTTTTCTCTTCGGCGTCAAAGTCCATAACGGTAGTACTGTCTCCCGTTTTGCCGATTCGGTCAGTCGCACCTGCATAGAAAAGCATAGCGTCTGCCAAGGTTGTTTTGCCCGAGCCGCCGTGGCCCAAAAGGGCAATATTGTGGATTAAATTCTGGGGATACTGTTTCAAAGTAATACACTCCTTTGGGAAATAACTTTACAACAACAAGTATAGCATATCTTTTTAGCAAATACAACAAATTTTTTAAAGACCAAATAAAAAAATTATTGAAATGTTATAAAATAAGGCATAGTGTCGAACTATAGGGAAAGAAAAATTACAAAATGTAATATTTTTGGGTTTTATTGGTCCAAAACGGTAACAAAACTGATACTTTTTGTAACCAATTTGTTTTTGCTATTTTTATATTTTTGTGTGTATAATAGGGTATAGAAATTTAAAGGAGGCGGTAATATGAAAAAAGCGTTTTTAACAACAGTTGCTTTGATGGTTGCGGTTGTTATTTTAGCTTGCGTTAATTTTTCTGCCGTTTCTCCTGTTAATCTTCCAAAGGAAAATTCAAAAACAAATGTTATAACGGTTGCAAATTCCGAAAATGCAGATGAAAATAAGGTGCTTGAAAGCCGTTTTCTTAATATGCTTAATCATAACTTTGTTTATAACGATGCTTTTGATACAACCGAGGGTGTTGTTAACAATTCGGTTATTGCACTTCTTGATTTAGCGGAAGATGGCTATATTGCTGAAAACTATGTAAGCGATTATATTTTCAATATGTATGGTATTGAGGGTATAGATTATTCATCAGTAAATCCCGAGTTTGATTATGTTGAGGGATATGTTTTCATTTTGCCGATGGGTTATTCAACCTTTAATCATGAGGTTGTTTCTGTTTCGGTTAATGAGGATGGAAGCTATACTGTTAAAACCAAGGTTGAAATTTCTTCGCACGATAGTGGAGTTTATTATAATACTTGCGAAACCTTGTTTGTTGAGAATGAAAATTCTCAGTTCGGTTTCAGCATTATCTATTCCAACATCGGTGCAAATGCAGTTGCGATTTAAAATAAGTAATTTTCGGGAGCGGTTTTTACCGCTCCTTTTTTTATTGCTATTTGGTTGACAATAAGGGGAGAAAAAGGTATAATATTTTGTTGAAAGAAGGCGTTTTAATGGCAAAAATCGAAAATTTAAGGAATGTTGCAATAATTGCTCACGTTGACCACGGAAAAACCACCTTGGTAGACCAGCTTTTAAAGCAGAGCGGAACATTTCGTGCAAATGAAAATGTTAACGAAAGGGTTATGGACTCTAACGACCTTGAGCGTGAGAGAGGTATAACCATTCTTTCTAAAAATACGAGCGTTATGTACGGCGATATCAAAATCAACATTGTTGATACACCGGGCCACGCTGATTTTGGCGGCGAGGTTGAGAGAATTCTTCAGATGGTTGACGGTGTTTTGTTGCTTGTTGACGCATTTGAGGGCTGCATGCCTCAAACAAGGTTTGTTCTTAAAAAGGCTTTGGCGCTCGGCAAAAAGGCGGTTGTTGTTGTAAATAAAATAGACAGGCCCATGGCAAGACCCCACGAGGTTGTTGACGAGGTGCTTGATTTGTTTATTGAGCTTGGTGCTGATGAGGACCAGATAGAATTCCCCGTTATTTTCGCATCAGGCAGAGATGGTTATGCTTCACTTTCTCCCGATATCAAAAATGATGATATGAAGCCCTTATTCGAGGCTATTGTCAACGAAATAGATGCTCCTGAGGGTGAAACAGATGCTCCTCTGCAGGTGCTTTTCACCAATATTGAATATGATGATTACCTTGGCAGAATAGGTGTTGGAAGAGTTATTAGAGGTAATATTAAAGCAGGACAAACTGTTGCGGTTTGCCATAAGGACGGTACCTCAACCAATGTTAAAATTGCAAAGCTCTTTATGTACAGAGGCCTTAAAAGATATGAGGAAGAGGAAGCCTCTGTTGGTGATATAATTCAGGTTGCGGGAATATCTGAGCTTGAAATAGGGGAGACCGCTTGTGCTACCGACTGCATTGAGCCTTTGCCCTTTGTTAAAATCGATGAGCCAACCCTTGCTATGAACTTTATGGTTAATAATTCTCCTTTTGCGGGAAAGGACGGAAAGTTTGTAACTTCCCGAAATCTCAGGGACCGCCTTTTCAAAGAGGTTATGACCAATGTTTCTTTAAGGGTTGAGGAAACCGATTCTGCCGATACCTTCAAGGTTTCGGGAAGAGGCGAGCTTCATCTTTCTATACTTATTGAAACCATGCGTCGTCAGGGTTATGAATTTCAGGTTTCACCCCCTGAGGTAATTTACAAGAGGGATGAAAACGGAAATCTTTTAGAGCCTATGGAACTTCTTATGATTGAAGTGCCTGAGGAATATGTAGGTCCTGTTATGGAAAGACTCGGAACCAGAAAGGCTGAAATCAAGAATATGGGCACCCGTGAGGGCGGAACATCCCATCTTGAGTTTTTAATCCCCGCCAGAGGACTTTTGGGTTACCGTTCTCAGTTCTTAACCGATACTAACGGTAACGGTATTATGAACCATGTTTTTGATAGCTATCAGGAATATAAGGGTGATATTGACCAACGCTCGACAGGCTCAATTATCGCTCACGAGACGGGCGAATCAACCGGCTACGGACTTTTCAATACCCAGAGCCGAGGCAGACTGTTTATAGGCCCCGGTACTCCCGTTTATGAGGGAATGATAGTTGGCGAAAACCCCAAGAATGATGATATAGTTTGCAATGTTTGCAAGAAAAAGCAGATGACAAATACCAGAGCCTCAGGCTCGGATGACGCTTTAAGACTTGTGCCTCATTCAAGGCTAAGTCTTGAGCAGTCGCTTGAATTTATCAAGAACGATGAATTAGTTGAAATCACGCCGAACAATATAAGACTCAGAAAAAGAATACTCGGCAAGGAAGAAAGAATGAAAGCGGAGTCGAGAAGAAAATAATGGAATATATTATTCTTGATTTGGAGTGGGACAGTGTTTATTTCCCACCCGAGAAGCGTTTTATAAACCAGATTTTGCAGATTGGTGCAGTTAAGCTTGATAAAAATTTTAATACTGTTGATAAATTCAGTGTAACTGTACGCTCTGCTATCTCAAAAAGGGTTTCAAGCCGTTTTGCAAAGCTTACAGGGATTACCAAAGAAAAAATGCTTGAGGGTATACCCTTTGAAGAGGCTGTAGGGCAGTATAACAATTTTGCCAAGGGTGCAGATGTTATTATGACCTGGAGCAAATCTGATTTATATACGATTGTTGAAAACGAGGATTTTATTCTAAAAAACAAATTAAAGTTCTATCTTTCGGGGTATCTCGATTTGCAAAAGCTTGTGCAGTCGCAGTTGGCATTAAAGGGTTATGAAAGCAAAAATCAGATTTCTCTTGAGGCTGCCGCCGAGATGATGGAAATTGATACCGATAGCTTCGAATTACATACTGCACTTGATGACTGTCTTGTTTGTGCCGAGCTATTCAGACTCTGCTATAACAAGGAGAAGTTTAAGAGTCTTTTAAGGGATGCAACAAAGCCTGATTTCTTTGAAAGGCTCAGATTTAAGCCCTATCCGATTTCTAATATCCACGATAAGCATATCAAAAGGGAAGAGCTTGAGTTTAAATGCCCCGAGTGTAACGGCAGCACAAAGAGACTTGGTGCCTTTAAATACCGCAACCGCTGGTTTGTTGCTGATTTCCAGTGTAAAAATTGCAAGTTTAAATTCAGCGGAAGGGTTGCTTTTAAAAAGACCTTTGATGATTTGCAGATTAAGCATAAGGTCTGCGAATATAAACCGAAAAAGAGGAAACAGAAAAATGAGGTGCAACCTGTGCCCGAGACGGTGTAATGCCGAAAGAGAAGAAAATAAAAACTTAAACGGATTTTGCAAAATGCCTTTGTTACCAAAAGTAGCAAGGGCTGATTTGCATTTTTGGGAGGAGCCTGTTATTAGCGGAACAAATGGCTCTGGAACTATATTTTTCAGCGGTTGCTCGCTTAATTGCGTTTATTGTCAAAATTATGAAATCTCCCATCAGGACAAAGGAACTGTTATAAGCTATGAAAAATTAGCCGAGCTTTTTTATGAGTTGGAAAGAAAAGGTGCTCATAATATAAATTTAGTTTCTCCCTCGCATTATGTTTTAGCAATAAAAGAAGCCCTAAAAATTTACAAGCCCAAAATCCCGATAGTTTATAATTCCTCAGGGTATGATAATGAAGAAAGCCTTGAAATGTTAAAGGATTATATTGATATTTTTCTTTTGGATTTAAAGTATTTAAGCAGTGATAGGGCAAGGCTTTATTCTTCTGCCGCCGATTACCCCGAAGTTGCAAAAAAGGCTATTTTAAAGGCTTATAAATTGCAGGATAAATGCATTATAGAAAACGGTATAATGCAAAAGGGAGTAATAATCAGGCATCTTTTACTGCCTCAGGCAACAAAAGAGGCAATATCGGTTTTTGACTGGGTAAATGAGAACACACCCAAGGCATATTTCAGCATTATGAGTCAGTATGTTCCGTGCGGCAAGGCTGAGGAAATGCCTATAATCAACCGAAAGGTTACTAAAAGAGAATATGAAAAGGTTATAGATTATATATTGGAGAGCGGTTTTTCAAATGTTTTCATACAGGATGGAAAAAGTGCTGATAAAAAATATATACCCAATTTTAACCGACTTTAAAAATAGGTTGCTAAATTTTGAAATTTATGTTATTATTCTAATATAAAATTTTTGGAGGTCTAAATTTTGGCTGATATTATTATTACCAGTGATAGCACAACTGATTTAAGCGCAGAGCTCAGAGAACGCTATAATATTAAAATAATTCCGCTTGGAGTAACTCTTGGCGATAAAACCTATTTCGATGGGGTTGATGTTAACCCCGATGATATTTATGAGTATCACCGCAAAACAGGTGAGCTTCCTAAAACAACGGCGGCAAACCTTGGCGATTTAATTGATTTCTTCAAGCCATTTGTTGATGAGGGTAAAACCGTTATCCATTTTTCAATAAGCGGCGAAATGTCCTCAACCTTTAATAACTCTCGTATGGCAGCCGAAGAAGTTGGCAATGTTTATGCTATAGACAGCCGTAATCTTTCAACAGGCGGCGGTCTTTTGGTTATTGCCGCTGCAGAGATGGTTAAAAAGGGAATGGAAGCTGAGGAAATTGTTAAGGAAATCGAAAATCTTATTCCTAAGGTTGATGCTTCCTTTGTTATCGATAACCTCGAATATCTCCATAAGGGCGGCAGATGCTCGGCAGTTGCAATGCTCGGTGCTAATCTTCTCAAATTAAAGCCCTGTATAGAGGTTAAAAACGGCTCAATGGGTGTTGGAAAGAAATATCGCGGAAAATTCGGCGATGTTCTTAAAACCTATGTTGCAGAGCGTATCGGCGATGGCTCTGATATCGACCTTGACCGTGTTTTCGTTACCCACGCAGGCTGTGATGAGGATATCGTTAATGCAGTTGTTGAGGATGTTAAAAAGGCAGCTCCGTTTAAAGAGGTATTCTTAACAAGAGCTGGTTGCACTATTTCTTCGCATTGCGGAGCAGATACCTTAGGTGTTCTCTTTATACGAAAAAATAATATTGAATAAGTAACAAAAAAACCTCTGTTTCATAGTATGAAGCAGGGGTTTTTTCGGGATATCCCATATTCGGCGGTAGACCTTTGGCTATCTTTAAATTACCGATATCATACCCCTTTTATATAAATGGCTGCCGTAAAAACGGCAGCTTTTTTAAATTTCAAATAATGCTTGACTTTAGGACAAAATTGCAGTAAAATAGCATTACTGTTTAATGTGTGGCTGCCCTGTTATAGAAAGCAGTATTTAAGATATTTGTAAAATTCAAGTTTAATATGCGGGTGTGGCGGAATTGGGCGAAGCGGTGTGCCGCATCCGGTGGATGATGAAGGCACGGCGCTGAGGTGAAGAAATAAGGAGCAATGCGAAGCGCTCCAAGAGAGCAGTGCGACTATATTTCTGAGGGCAAAACGCACGGAGTGCGGCTGCCTTGTTATATGAAAGCAGTATTTAAGATATTTGTAAAATTCAAGTTTAATATGCGGGTGTGGCGGAATTGGCAGACGCACTAGCCTTAGGAGCTAGCGCACCAGCGTGCAGGTTCAAGTCCTGTCACCCGCACCAAAGCATTCAAACCCGAACCTTTTACC
>JAZPXP010000081.1:0-2978 GCA_045543715.1 Acutalibacteraceae bacterium | reverse complement strand
TTTTAGATTCTACGCAGTTTTGTAACTTTGGATTTGTTTCGCACTCGAAGTCGCAAAAGCGCAGTAATACTTTGTGTCTTTCAAGGTTTTGCGGCAAAGAGTCGGAATAAATCCAAGTGAAAAACCGATTTCTCCCTAAATGAACGCTCCGAAAATGCCGATGCTTAAAAATTATCCTATAACTGCCTGAGCTCTTGTGCTATCGGCTATGCAAACCCAACTGTTACCTGGGTTAACTGTAAGGGCTGTTCCGTCTTCCTTAGTGAAGGTGAACTTGTTGTTAGCGCCGTTTTTACTCCATTTAATAGGGGTATATGTACCGTTAACAAAGTAATAACCGTTGCCCGAATTCAATAAAACTTCCTTATGGGTTCCCTTGCAGGTTGCAGGAGAACAATTTGTATAATTGCGGATAGTAGTATACAAAACAAATACATTCTTAAATACTATGCTCTCGCCCGAATTATAATCCTTGCGCTCGGTACCGTTGAAAAATCTCTTGTATTTTCCGCTCTGAGCATCATAGTTAAAGGTTGTTTTATAGGAATTTGAGAAAGGAACAGAAACTGTTGTTGCGGTATAATCGAGGGTTACAGGTGCATCCTCGCTTGCAAAGTTCTGCCAAGCGGTTGGGTTTTCAATCTCGGTTTTAAAGCCTTGATTTTTAATTGTTTTCCAAATTCCATCTCCGTAACCATAAAGGGTATGCTCACTTGCCAATCCGTTAGAAATTCTAACACCGCCGTTATTAGTTCCTATAACCACACGGTTAACCTTATTCAAAAGGGCTGGGGCATGGAAGCTATCCTGACCGTGATGAATATAAACTGCATTGTGTCCCATTGCTAAATCAACAAAGGCGAGTCTTGCCGAACGGATAGTTCCAACCTTTTCAACGCTTTCAATATCCTTGAAAACAGCAACAAGACGGGTTATTCCACCCTCAACCTCGGTTTCATAAACAACATCAGCTTTATTTAAACCTGTTTGAACAGCTTGAGCCTGAGAAAGATTATTAACAGTAACAGCAACAGGACGGCGGTTCGCCTTTTCAGGCGCTAAATTTTTAAGACCTGTTAATTCGTTCATAGCATATTGGGGTTCAACTTCTTGAGGGCCAGGTTCATCTCCGTTATCAACGCTTAGTCTTTCGCCGCCGCCTGAACAGCCAACAGCCAAAACCAAAGCCAAACACATCATAATCGCCAAAAATTTCTTAAACATTTTTCTGCCCCCTGGGAATTTTCTTTTATGTATATAAACATTATATTACATTTGGTCTAACATTTCAACACTAAATATTGTGTTTTTTTAAGTTTTTTCATTAACAATTTCTGCTAAAATTTCTACAGCCTCTGGTATTTTTTCACCACTTATTCCGCCGAAGCAAAGGTTTATTCCCCCTCTTATATTTGAGGGCATTATAAGCAATCCCCTATTTAAAGCCTTCTTAAAAATGACCTCACTTTCAATTTTTAAATTAGTTTCAACTTCAACCATAAGTGATGATTCGTAAAGTGTTATATTCTTAAAACATAGATATTTTTTGAGTTCCTCACATAATATTCGGCTTTTAAAATTATAAAGTCGGCGAAGTTTTCTTAAATGCTTTTCCATCTCTCCTCTGGAAATATATTCTTTAAGCGCCAACTGTTCAACCTTTCCGCAGGTTCCGTTAAGGTTTTCTTTTCTTTTCTCAAAAGCCTCTTTAAGATAATCAGGCAAAACCATATATGCTATTCTGACACTTGGTAGAAGCAGCTTTGAAAAAGAGCCGATATAAACCGTTTTTTCAGGGGATTTCCCCTGAAAAGCAGGAACTGCCCTTGCAGTATATCTGAGTTCGCCGTTATAATCGTCCTCAATTATAAGCCTTTTTCCTTTTGTTGCCCAATCCGAAAACTCATTTCTTCTTCTCGATACCGATGAAGGACTGATTTTTGAAAGCCTTGAGGGCATAAGGAAAAGAATATCGGTCTTTTCTTTTTCTATGCTTTCAATTATAGCACCGTTTGAATCTGATTCTAGGGAACAGCTTTCTATTCCATAATCAGAAAATATGCTTTGAGCAGTCTGAAATCCGCCGTTTTCGAAGCCAACCTTATGTTCCCTTCCGATTAAACCGCAAAGGATATTAAGCAAAGGACCTATTCCCGCACCTATAACAATATTTTCAGGCTTTGCCAAAACACCTCTTGATTTATAAGAATAATCGGCAATAGCAGACCTTAAACTATATTCTCCCTGACAGTCGCCATAAGATGTTAACTCTTCGGAATCCCATAAAACCCTCCTCACGAGCCTTTTCCAAAGAAGAGTATCTGATACTGAGGTATCAACGCTTCTTGAAGAAAAATCATATTCTATATTATTTTTCTCAGGGTTTATTATAGGTGTTATATGAGTTTTTCCTTTGCTGCCCGTAATATAATAACCCCTTTGGGGTCGGCTTTCGGCAAAACCCTCTATGCAAAGGCGCATATAAGCATTTTCAACTGTTGTTCGGCTAACACCGAGCTGCAATGCCGCCTCTCTGATGGATGGGAGCTTCTCCCCCTTTTTTATATCTGAATTTATCGCCGCATCTCGTATACATTTATAAAGAGAATGATAAAGCTCTCCATTATTCTTTAGGTCTAACTCGGCAAAGTTTAGTAACACCGCAAACTGTCCTTTCGAAAATTATTAAAATTGGCTATTTTAAAATAGACACTTTTATATTATACTATCATTAAACAATTGATTTTTCAAGAGGTACTAATTATGTCTTACAAAAGAGTTTTAACTATTCAGGATATTTCCTGCTTTGGTCAATGTTCTTTAACTGTTGCTTTGCCGATAATTTCGGCTTGCGGAGTTGAAACGGTTATTCTTCCCTCTGCCGTTCTCTCAACCCATACGGCAGGCTTCAAGGATTTCACTGTTACCGATCTGAGTAAAGATATCCCCAAAATTGCAGAGCATTGGAAAAAGGAAGA
>JAZPXP010000080.1:0-2653 GCA_045543715.1 Acutalibacteraceae bacterium | reverse complement strand
AGTATATTTTCCGTTTTCCTCACGTTCTTTTACAAGCCGTTCAATAAGCCCTATTCCAAGGTTTTTAATTGCAAGCAAGCCAAAGCGGATATCCTTGCCATCAGGGGTGAAACCTCCCTCGCTGTGATTAACAGATGGGGGCAGAATTTTTATACCGTTCTGGCGACATTCTGCAGTATAAAGGGCAATTTTAGAGCCGCTATCCATCATACTTGTCATCAAAGCAGCAAAATACTCTGCTCTATGATGGCATTTAAGATATGCTGTTCTGTAAGCAACAAAGGAATAAGCCGCTGCGTGAGCCTTATTAAAGGCATAAGAACTAAAGCTCGACATATCATCGAAAATTCTCTCGGCAGCCTCTTTGGATACCCCTCTGTTAATTGCACCCTCACAAATAGTATTACCCATTTCATCCCTTTCACCGTATAGGAAAAATTCCCTTTCCTTTTGCATAACGGCGTGCTTTTTCTTAGCCATCGCTCTTCTGACAATATCAGCTCTTCCGAGCGAATAACCTGCTAAGGCTCTAAAAACCTGCATAACCTGCTCCTGATAAACGATACAACCGTAGGTTACATCAAGAATCGGCTTTAAAAGCTCGGTTTCATAGGTGATTTTTTCGGGATTATGGCGATTACTTATATATTTAGGGATAGAGTCCATAGGACCAGGTCTATATAGCGACAAAATCGCCGTTAAATCTTCTATACTCGATGGACCAAACTGTCTTAACACATTCTTCATTCCATCCGATTCGAACTGGAACACACCGTCCGTAAAACCTTTTCCCATCATATCATATGTTGCTTTATCATCAAGCGGTATTTTCTCAATATCAAAATCAGGATTTTGCCTTCTTATGAATTTTTGAGCCTCTTCTATAACAGTAAGGTTTCTAAGTCCCAAAAAGTCCATCTTAAGAAGTCCTAATTCCTCCAAAGAGGTCATTGGAAACTGTGTTACAACCGCCTCATCATTAACAGCAAGAGGAACATATTCCGAAACAGGCTTATCGGATATAACAACCCCTGCCGCATGGGTTGAGGCGTGCCTAGGCATACCCTCAAGGCTTTTTGCCATATCTAAAAGCTCTTTAACCTGCTCATCAGTATCATAAAGTCCTTTTAGCTCAGCTGTCATCTGCAAAGCCTTATCGATAGTCATACCCATCGACTGAGGAATAAGCTTTGCAATTTTATCGCAAAGAGCATAAGGAATATCCATTGCTCTGCCAACATCTCTGACTGCCGCTCTTGCCGCCATTGTTCCGAAAGTAACTATCTGCGAAACGTGGTCTTTTCCATACTTTTCGATAACATAATCTATAACCTTTTGGCGATTAACATAGCAAAAATCTATATCGAAATCGGGCATGGAAACCCTTTCAGGATTTAAAAAACGCTCAAAATAAAGGTTGTATTTTATAGGGTCTATACCTGTTATTCCAATGCAGAAAGCTGCCAAGGAAGCCGCTCCCGAGCCTCGCCCTGGACCTACTGGTATTCCGTTATTCTTTGCATAATTTACAAAGTCTACAACTATGAGATAATAATCAACATAGCCCATTCGGCTTATAACCGAAAGTTCATATTCAAGTCTTTCAATATATGCTTTATCAGGGTTTTCTCCAAAAATTCTATAAAGCCCCTCATAGCATTTGTCTTTAAAGTATTCAAAGTGGTCCTTATTTCCTATATCAAATCGGGGAAGCTTTATCTTTCCGAACTCAAACTCAACATTGCATTTTTCTGCAATTATTTCTGTGTTTTCGAGTACTTCTTTATCAAAAAGCTCCTCCATTTCGCTCTCAGACTTCAGATAAAACTCGTTGGTTTTAAACTCTAATGAGCCCTCATCTCCAACCTTGCTCCCCGTCTGGATACAAAGCAAAACGCCATGCATTTTATGGTCCTCTTTAAGAGTATAATGCACATCGTTCGTTGCAACAACAGGTATCCCTGTTTCCTTAGAAATTCTTAAAATCTGGGGATTAACTATTTTTTGTTCCCTTATCCCGTGGTCCTGAATTTCAAGATAGTAATTTCCCTCACCAAAGGTATCTCTATACCAAAGAGCAGTCTGCTTTGCCTTTTCATAGTCGCCGTTTAAAATATATTTTGGAATTTCTCCCGCAAGGCAGGCAGAAAGAGCTATAATTCCATCACTATATTTCTCTAAAAGCTCTCTATCAACACGAGGTTTTGAATAAAAGCCCTCTGTAAAGCCTAACGAAACCAGCTTTATAAGATTTTTGTAACCCTCATTATTACGGCATAACAAAACCAAGTGAGAGTATGAGCCATCCTTAGTTCTTTGCTTTTCAAAGCGGCTTACAGGAGCAACATAAACCTCGCAACCAATAATCGGTTTTATCCCCTTTTCCTTTGCATATTTATAAAAATCAATAACACCATACATAACGCCGTGGTCGGTAATAGCTATTGATTTTTGACCTAATTCTGCAGCTCGGTCAATAACCTTTTTAATTCGGCTGCAGCCATCAAGCAAGCTATATTCGGTATGCAAATGCAAATGACAAAAGCTCATATTTTCACCCCATTTCTAATTCGTAATTCGTAATTCGGAATTAGGAATTATTTTTTTGTGTTTTTGTAATGGATACTAAAAGTTTAATTATCTCTTGACAATC
>JAZPXP010000079.1:0-29366 GCA_045543715.1 Acutalibacteraceae bacterium | reverse complement strand
GAATCAGATTTTGAAACAAGTATTTTATGCTGTGGCATCGTTAAAATACTCGCAAATCCGTTAGGATTTGCTGCGTTTTGTGCCTTGCACACCAAAAAATCCTTTATTTACAAAATTCTGCGACCTTAAAGGTGCGGTTTTTTGTGTGGATTTTGGTGAAGACAAGCGCATAAGCCGAAAGTTGCCTAAAAACCACCATTTAAGGCTGGTTCAAATTTAAATGCTTTGGCTAACCAAATCGCCAACACCGTTAAGTATATATTTCGGTCGGTATGGAAAGCGGTCGATTTCCTCCATACTAGTTACACCGCTAAGCACTAAAACTGTATCAACATTTGATTCAATACCCGCTATTATATCTGTATCCATTCTGTCGCCAATAAAGGCAATTTCTTCACTATGGCAATTAAGTTTTTTGAGCCCATGGCGAAGCATTAAAGGATTGGGCTTTCCGACAAAGTATGCCTTCTTACCTGTTGCTATTTCGATAGGTGCTATTAAAGAGCCTGTTGCAGGCATAATTCCTCTTTCGGTAGGACCTGTTATATCGGGGTTTGTGCCTATTAGCTTAGCACCCTTATTAACGAGCTCGATAGCCTTTTCAATCTTCTCGAAATTGTAGGTTCTGGTCTCCCCAACAACAACATAATCGGGGTTAACATCATTCATATAAATTTTTTGGTCGTAAAGAGCCTTTGTTAGTCCCGATTCACCGATAACATAGGCGGTGCAGCCGGGTTTTTGAGATTTTAAAAACTCAGCAGTTGCCATAGCGCTTGTATAAAAATTATCGGGAGAAACCTTAAGTCCCATTCTTTCAAGCTTCATACTAAGCTCGTGGGGCGTTTTTTCAGGACTGTTGGTTAAAAAAACAAACTTCTTTTCATTATCTATCAACCAATTAACAAAATCTGCAACACCATCTAAAATTCGGCTGCCGTGGTATATAACACCGTCCATATCGCAGATAAAACCTTTTTTGTTACGAATCTGTTCCATTGCAAAGCCTCCTTGCTTGAGTTTATTTTAATTGAAAAGCAGTTAAAAGTCAAGGTTTAACCGCTTGCCTAAGCCTTTCTGCCGAACACCCAAAATCTATTGAAAATTTTTCTCTTTTGCCGTATGATATAATCGAAAGCTTTCAAGGGAGGTAAAATATGAAATTTCACCTTATTATAGATGAAACAAGAGAAGAGGAGATTTTGGTTTATTGCCATAAGAGAACCCCTTTAACAGATGCAATCGAATGCCTTATAAATGAAGAAAGTTTAGAAATAACAGGCTTTCGGGATAACGAAATCAAGAGACTGGAGCTTAACGAAATTTATTGCTTTTTATCCGAAAACAACAAGGTTTTCGCAGTATGTGAAAATGATAAATTTTTGCTCAAAACAAGGCTCTATAAGCTCGAAGAAAGGCTTGGAAAAGACTTTGTTAAAATCAATCAGTCCTGCATTGCTAATATCCAAAAAATCGAACATTTCGATACCTCAGTTTCGGGCACTTTAAAGGTTGTTTTCAAGAATAAATATGTCGATTTTGTTTCACGCAGACAACTTAAAAATATAAAAGAAAGGTTAGGTTTATAATATGAATACTTATCTTAAAGAATTTTTACACAGAGGTCTTATTTTCGGAGGCTTCGGACCTATAATTGTGGGTATAATTTTTGCTGTTATTGAAAAAACAACGGTTGGTTTTTCACTTGGGGGAAGTGAGATTTTATTAGCTATCATTTCAACCTATCTGCTTGCATTTTTGCAGGCGGGCGCTTCGGTTTTTAATCAGATTGAGCATTGGCCGCTCCCGAAATCCCTCTTCTTCCATTTCGCAACAATTTATCTTGCATATACCGCATGCTATCTCGCTAACACCTGGATACCGTTTGAGCCGATGGTAATACTTATTTTCACCGCTGTTTTTATAGTTATTTATTTTATTATTTGGATAACAGTTTATATTTTGGTGAAGGGCCACGCAAGAAAGCTTAATAAAAAATTGCTCTAAAACGAAAGCCGCAGTAATCCTGCGGCTTTTTCTTGTAATTTCAGTTTTTTAATGTTAAAATAAAAATGAATGAGGAAATAATATAAAATAAAGGAGATTAAAAAATGTCAGTTATAAGTGTTAACAAAACAAATTTTGAAGAAATTAAAAACAGTGAAAAACCCGTTCTTCTTGATTTCTTTGCCGAATGGTGCGGACCTTGTCGTATGGTATCCCTCATCGTTGATGAAATTGCCGAGGAGAGAACAGATATTACCGTTGGCAAAATCAATGTTGATGAGGAGCCTGAGCTTGCAGCCGCTTTCTCGGTTTCAACCATTCCAACCCTTGTTGTTATGAAAAACGGAAAAATCGTTAATCAATCCTCAGGTGCCAGACCCAAGGCTCAGATCCTTGCATTATTAGATTAAATTTTTCATTTGGCAGGTGCAGTATGGAGCATATTTACGATATAATTATAATCGGTGGCGGACCTGCGGGCTATACTGCCGCTTTATATGCCGCAAGAGCAGGTCTTGATTCGGTTTTAATCGAAAAACTATCGGCCGGCGGTCAGATGGCACTTACAGGAGATATCGATAATTACCCCGGTTTTGAAGATGGGGTTGATGGCTTTACTCTCGGTATGAAAATGCAACAGAGTGCTGAACGCTTCGGTGCTAAAACCGAATACGGCGAGGTTTTAAATGTTGATTTCTCAGGGGAAATCAAAAAAATAGAAACCGATAGAAAAATTTTCTTCTCAAAAACAGTAGTTATATCCTCAGGTGCTAATCCGAAAGAGCTAGGCCTTGAAAATGAAACCGAGCTTATAGGCAAAGGTGTTCATTACTGCGCCCATTGCGATGGAAGATTTTATAAGGATAAAACGGTTGCTGTTATAGGCGGCGGAAACTCTGCGGCAGCAGATGCGCTCTACCTTTCCCGTCTTGCAAAAAAGGTTTATCTCATTCATAGAAGAGATAAACTCCGAGCCGAAAATGTTTATAAAAACCCTCTTTTAGAGGCGCATAACATCGAATTCTTATGGAACACAACCGCCGAGAAGTTCCTAGTCCAAAACAAAGTAACAGGTCTTGAAATAAAAAATGTTTTAAGCGGTGAAACTGAAAATATTTACTGCGATGGAGTTTTCATAAGTATCGGCAGAAAACCTGCAACCGAGTTTTTAAAGGACGAGGTTGAACTTGATAAAAACGGCTATATCGTTGCCGATGAAACAACCAAAACAAATATAGACGGCGTTTATGCGGCAGGCGATGTTAGAACAAAAGCCTTTAGGCAAATTGTAACCGCCGTTGCAGACGGCGCAACAGCAGTCCACCATGCCGAAGAATATTTAGGATAAAAAAACAGGCAGTTTTACTGCCTGTTTTTTGTTAAATATTCATTCTTCTAATTTGTTTTTTATATACTCCGGCACCTGCTCAGGCTCTATGCCAAATATCAACGCGAGTTCGCCAAACAATAAATTTTCAGCCATTCTCATATATTTCTCATCCGAAAATCCAAGCTTCTTTTTTTGGGCTATAACAGCCAACTTCTTTTTATAAATTTTAGCAGTCAGCAAAACAAGTTGCTCAGGGTTATGGCTGGTCATATAATCCTTGCACTCTTGAATGGTTATATCAATATCTTTTATGCTATCTTTTATATCGGGAATTTTTAATATAAGATTTTCGGCATCTTTTTTATCCATTACAGGTCGCATAAAAACCTTTTGGCTGTCAATCGGCGCATAAATAACATTATTTTGTTGATAAATCGGTCTTAAAACATAGTAACCCTTTTTTTCATTATTTATGAGCGTCTTTTCAGTTATATCAATAATTTCGCAAACGCCCGTTTGCCCATAAACAATAATATCTTTTTTCTTATACATTTTGAACCTCACATTAAAATTAGGCAGAGCAATAATACGCGCTCTGCCTAATAATTTTAGCATAAACTAAAAATCAATGTAAGAAAAATTTTTATCATTTCGAAAAAATATTGTTTAGAAAATTATATCGAAATCGAGCGAAACGGCAGATACTAGTTATCATTTATTTCAAACCCTCAATTTCATTTATAAATTTATATATTCTATTTCTGTTTTCCTGACTTGTATTGCGGAAAATCTTTATAAGATTTTTTTCTTTTATTGAATAATCATAAATGGGAGGCGGTGGAGTTGGAGGAGGAATCGGCGGTTGCTCTTGCATTTTGCCTCTTAAAAGAAACTCAGGCTCAACCTCTAAAAAAGGAGCAACCTTCAGCAACAATTCGCAGGTTATAATGCCTTCCCTTTCGGCTTGGGAATATGTGCTTCCTTTCATACCTATAAGTTCAGCTAATTTATTTTGTGTAAGCCCTGCTTTCTTTCTGTAATGCCGTATCCTTTTATTTATTTCTTTCCCCATAAACTGCCTCCGAAAATAAAAAAGTGCGCAAGTAGAACTCACGCACCGAAAAAATGCATTGCCCTACTTTGCACCACACAAAGCTCGCTCCAAACAGGGTTGAGATATAGAGCATACACTTTTTACCAAAAATGTATACCCTGTTTTAGAGCAAATATTCTGCTTTGTGTGGTGAATATTATTTTATCACATATTTTTATTTTTGTAAAGAAAAATTAGATACCGCATTATCTATACAAACATATTGTAGGGACAGGCCTCTGGACTGTCCGTTTAATTTCATCAAACCTTACGGACAGTCGGGGACGCCTGTCCCTACGAACTTTTAATTAACCAACATTCAATTCCGAATTACGCATTCCGAATTACGAATTAAATATAAATTCATCATTTTCAAAGGTGCAATTAACTTTTGTGCCTTTTTTAATTTTGCCTTCAAGGATGTTTTCGCTGAGTTTATCCTCGATTTTATTTTGGATTTCCCGCCTTAAAGGTCTTGCTCCGTAAACCTCATCAAATCCCTTTTCAGCAAGAGCGTTTTTAACCGAATCATCCCAGCTAAAATCTATATCAAGATTGTTTAGTCTTCCCTTAAGATTTTTGAGCATATTCTCGGCTATAAGCCCGATTTCCTCAAATTTCAGTTTTGAGAAAACTATAATATCATCAACTCTGTTCAAAAATTCAGGGCGGAAGGTGGCTTTAAGCTCTGATAAAACCTGTTCGCTGATATTGGTTTCAACCGCCGTCTCGCCGAAACCGAAGCTTACCTTCTTTTCGGTTATTTTTCTGGCTCCAACATTGGATGTCATAATAATAACGGTGTTTTTAAAATCAACCTTTCTTCCTTGGGAATCGGTTAAAATACCATCCTCAAGAATTTGAAGAAGCATATTGAAAACATCCGGATGCGCCTTTTCTATCTCATCGAAAAGAACAACAGAATAGGGATTTCTTCTTACCTTTTCGGTTAACTGTCCGCCCTCTTCAAAGCCGACATATCCAGGGGGCGAACCAACAAGACGGGATACCGTATGTTTTTCCATATATTCCGACATATCAAGTCTTATCATCATATTTTCGCTACCAAAAAGAGCCGAAGCCAATGCCTTGCAAAGCTCGGTTTTTCCAACACCCGTAGGTCCAGAGAAGATAAACGAGCCTATAGGTCTTTTGGGGTCTTTAAGTCCTACTCTTCCTCGGCGGATAGCCTTAGCAACTGCCGTTACCGCCTCGTTTTGACCGATAACCCTGTTATGAAGCTCATCTTCAAGCTTTAAAAGACGCGCGCTTTCTTCCTCGGTCAACTGAGCAACAGGGATAGATGTCCATAAAGACACAATACTTGCAATATCTTCTTCAGTTACCGTTCCGTTAGTATGCCCCTTTTCCTCCTGCCATTTTTCAGTTAAGGCGTTATACTTTTCGCGAAGTCTGATTTCGGCATCTCTGAGGGCTGCTGCTCTTTCAAATTCCTCAGAGGCTATTGCTTCATCCTTTTCGCTTTCGGCGCTTTCTATCTGCTGTTCTAATTCTTTTATTTCGGGTGGCATAGCAGAGGACGACAAGCGGACCTTTGAAGCCGCCTCATCAATTAAATCTATTGCCTTATCAGGCAAAAATCTATCACTTATATATCGAGCCGAGAGTTTAACTGCAGAAACAAGTGCCTCCTCGCTTATTTTAACCTTATGATGAGCCTCGTATTTATCACGAAGACCTTTAAGGATAAGAAGAGCATCCTCCTCGCTCGGCTCTGCAACGGTTACGGGCTGAAATCTTCTTTCAAGCGCAGAATCCTTTTCGATATTCTTTCTATATTCCGAGATGGTTGTAGCTCCGATTAGTTGAAATTCTCCCCTTGCCAAAGAGGGTTTTAAAATATTGGCGGCATCGGTTGCACCCTCGGCTGAGCCAGCGCCGATAAGGGTATGCACCTCATCAATAAAGAGGATAACATTCTTATTCTTTATAACCTCATCAACAACCGTTTTAATTCTTTCTTCAAAATCGCCTCGGTATTTAGTGCCTGCAACCATACCTGTTAAATTAAGGGTGAAAACCCTTTTGCCGATAAGAATTTCAGGCACCTCACCGCTAGCGATTTTCTGAGCCAAGCCTTCAGCAACAGCGGTTTTTCCAACACCGGGCTCGCCGATTAAACAGGGGTTGTTTTTAGTTCTTCGGCAAAGAATCTGAATAACCCTATCTATCTCCTTCTCTCTTCCTATAACAGGGTCAAGGTTCCCCTTCTCTGCCTCTGCTGTTAGGTCCGTTCCGTACTTTGAAAGGTTTTCGAGTTTGCGGTTTTCCTTTTGGCTGTTATTCTTAGCAACCGCCTTTATATCAATTCCTGAGGCTGCAACCGCCTCGCTTGTAACCAAAGCGATATCAGCGCCGAGAGAGGATAAAAAGCGGATGGCATAGTTATCACTATCACTTAAGATGCCGATAAGCAAATGCTCTGTTCCGACATATTTTTTACCCATTTCGCTAGCATTGCTCATAGCGTTTTCTATAACCTTTTTAGAGCGTGGGGTTAAATGTTCGGGGGAAAGCTTTGTTGGGGTTCCGTATCCGATTTCGCGTTTTATAAGCTCTTCGAATTTTTCGGCTGTTATCCCCTTTTTGTTGAGAACTGCTGCCGCAACTCCGCTTCCTATTCTCAAAAGTCCCAAAAGCAAATGCTCGCTTCCGATATAGGTGTGTCCCATACCCTCAGCCGACCTTATCGCTTCATTCAGCGCTTCGTTAGCTTTGGATGTGAAACCTGTAAAATTATATTTCATATACCATTTCTCCTATTCCAAGAGTTCCCTTAAGGCAGTTGCCCTTTGAATATCCCTTTCTTCAGGCTGCATTTCGCCGAATTTTTTCATCAGCATAAATCTTTGGTTGGATATCAAAAGCTCTATCGGGTTTATCTTCTCCTTAATTATGCCCATATCTATACCAAGTTTAATCCTTGATAATAAATTCATCATTTCATTTGAAGAAATCATTCGGCAGTTTCTGAGAGTTCCTAAGGCTCTGTATGCCATATCTTCAACCTTTAATTTATTAAGGGAATTTCTTAAATTTTCTTCTTTTTCTATAATTCTTGCTGTTATACTCTTAAGATTATCAAGCGCATTTTTCTCGCTGAGTCCTAAGGTTATCTGATTTGAAATCTGATAAAGTGAGGCTCCTGATTTTGAGCCCTCGCCATACATTCCTCTGACAGTAAAACCTATTTTGTTTACTGTTTCCGAAAGGCTTGCAATCTCGCCCGATGATTCGCAAGCGGGCAAATGAAGCATTAAAGAGGCTCTGAGCCCTGTTCCTAAATTGGTTGGGCACTCGGTTAAAAATCCTAAATTCTCATCAAAAGCAAAATGCAGCCTTGAATCAAGTAGAAAATCTATTTGCTCGGCAATATCATAAGCCTCCTCGAGTTTTAGCCCATCTAAAATAACCTGAATTCTTATATGGTCCTCTTCACCTATCATAATACTTATGCTTTCATCTGCCGACAATATGATAGCAGAACTGCCCCCTCTTTTTGCGAATTCGGGGCTTATTATATGCCTTTCAACCATCGCGTTGATTTCATTTTGGGGAACTGTTGCCATATCAATAAAATTTAGTGTTTTAGCAAAGGGGGTGTTACTATCATATACGGCAGATTTTGCCTTCTGTTTTAGTTCCTCAAATTGTTCATTACTCATTCTTGAAGGAAAAGGAATTCCGCTTAAATTTCTGGCCAAACGAACCCTTGAGCTTACAACGATTCCATTTTCTTTGTTCCACCAACTACTCATTATCCTTTGCCTCCATTTCCTTTATTTTATCCCTGAGCACTGCCGCCTCTTCATATTTTTCTTCACTAACAAGGCGGTTAAGCTCAAGCCTTAAATCTGCAACCGTTTCCTTTTCGGGTTTAACCATCAAGGGAGCTCTGCAAGGCACTTTGCCTGCGTGCTTTGTGCTTCCGTGCACCCTTTTAAGATAAGGCAAAAGCTCCGAATAAAAGGTTTTATAACAGTTAGCGCAACCAACCTTGCCGATAGACGCAATATCATCAAATGACGAATTGCAAACAGAACACCTTGTTTTAGATGCGTGGCTGAGTCTTGGCGCTTCCCCGAACATAGAGGCTAACATCGAAGCCAAGGAATTATGACCTATATCGTTATACCCCTCCTCAGCTGCACAAGCAGCGCAAAGGTTTTTCTCACTTACAATTCCGTTAACAACCGAACGAATATGGGTTGTGGCACTATTTTTTTTGCATTTTTCACATAACATATATTTTGCCTCCTTAAATCTGGCTTAAAAGCATTTGCTTCAAAATTGCGGCCCTGACACTATCCCTATATATAACAGGAACACTGCTCATAACCGCAGAAGACACCGCCGCCGCCATAATGCGAGCCGTTTCCCTTGAAACAAGCCCCGTTTCCAGACAGTTTTCTATAACTATTCTGGTGCTTATATTATCAATACTTTCTCCTATAGAATTAACTATATGCATAAGCGCCGAGGAAGAATTAAGCATAACCCTTTTGATTCTTATATACCCTCCGCCGCCTCTTCGGCTTTCGATTATATATCCGTGTTCAGGGGTGAAACGGGATGATAGAACATAGTTAATCTGACTTGGCGCACAACCCATTAACCCCGCAAATTCGTTGCGCTGGATTTCGGCTGTGTTCTCCCCCGATTCGTTAAGCATTCTTAAAATCTCTCTCGTTATCAAATCGCTCATTCTCATAGTCTATCACCTTTTTGACCTTTCCTGACTTTTATTATACACGAAAGTCAGGAAAAGTCAAATACTTTTTATTTTGAAATTTTGTAACACTCTATTTTAAGATAGCATAGTATGTGATGAAAACCAAAAAGGAGGTCTTTCAATTATGTGTAATAACTTTGGTGGAAACGGCTGCTCTTGGATTATAATCCTTATCCTCATCCTCTGCTGCTGCGGCGGTTGCGGTGGCGCTCAGACTGCTAACAACTGCGGTTGCGGTTGCGACAACAATTGCGGTTGCTGCTAATCCATAGCGCGAAAAAACGGATACCCGAACGGGTATCCGTTTTTATTTTTAGTTGCTGAAAAGTAATTCGCCGTAACTCGGATAGGGCCAATTGTTACTCGGAACAACACTCTCGGCACTATCAGCATAACTTCTGATATCTGCCATAAGCTTTAAAACCTTATCGTGATAAAGTTTCGCTCTCTCATACATATCCTCTGTTCTCTCAGCAGAAGCAACGGCAATTTTAAGGTCGGCAGTTAGTGCATAAATTTCCTTATTTGCAGCGGAAAGTCTTGCAATCAACTCTCTTTCAACAGTTGAACTTATACCGCCGAGGCTGTTTTTATGAAGCACTGCCGAGCATAATCGGTCGGTATATTCCATTATTGCAGGAATAACCTCGCGGTTCATCATATCCATAAGGGTTAGCGCCTCGATATGAATAATCTTGGAATAATTTTCTAAGATAATATCAACCCTCGAAAGAATCTCAGTGCGGCTTAAAACCTTATGCTTCTCAAACATTTTGATATTCTTCTCAGATTTGAGCAGCGGCAAAGCATCTACCGTGCTTCGAAGATTTAAAAGGCCTCTTCTTTCAGCCTCTATTTCCCATTCCTCAGAATAACCATCGCCGTTAAAAATAATGCGTTTATGATTATCCATAACCTCTTTGATAATGACGTTAACTTCTTTTTCAAAGCTCTCTGTATTTTCAAGTCTGTCTGCGAACTCAGAAAATACCTCAGCAACCATTGTATTCATCATAACATTAGTATCAGAAATAGATGAAGCTGAGCCTAACATTCTGAACTCAAATTTATTTCCTGTAAAAGCAAATGGCGAGGTTCTGTTTCGGTCAGTATTATCCTTTCTGATAGAGGGTATAACATCCGAGCCCATATTCATTTTAACCCTTTCGGTGCTGTCATGATGAACTCCGTTTTCAATAGACTCAAGTATTCCCGTTAACTCTTCACCAAGGAAGATAGAAAGAATTGCAGGGGGGGCTTCGTGAGCGCCTAAACGATGGTCGTTACCTGCGGTTGCAACCGAAATTCTAAGTAATTCCTGATGCTCATCCGCCGCCTTGATAACAGCCGCCAAGGTTAATAAAAACAAGAGATTTTTATCAGGCTCTTTGCCCGGCTTCAAAAAGTTTATACCCGTATCGGTAGATAAAGACCAGTTGTTATGTTTTCCGCTTCCGTTAACCCCATAGAATGGCTTTTCGTGTAAAAGGCAAACAAGACCGTGTCTTAAAGCGGTTTTCTTCATCATTTCCATAGTAAGCTGATTATGGTCGGCGGCTATGTTAATGGTTGTGAAAATGGGCGCTAATTCATGCTGAGAGGGGGCTGCCTCATTATGCTCGGTTTTAGCAAGCACGCCGAGCTTCCAAAGCTCCTCATCAAGCTCTCTCATAAATGCTGCAACTCTCGGCTTTAAAACGCCGAAATAATGGTCGTCCATCTCCTGACCTTTAGGCGGCATTGAACCAATAAGGGTTCTTCCGCAATAAATAAGGTCGGGACGTTTTTCATACATTTCCTTATCAACAAGGAAATACTCTTGCTCAGGACCTACCGTTACATTAACCCTCTTAACATCATTATGACCGAAAAGCTTTATAATTCTTAGCGCCTGTTTATTTATAGCCTCCATACTGCGAAGCAGGGGGGTTTTCTGGTCTAGAGCCTCACCGTAATAAGAGCAGAATGCGGTTGGAATACAAAGGGTTTTATCCTTTATAAATGCATAAGAACTCGGGTCCCAAGCGGTATAGCCTCTTGCTTCAAAGGTTGCTCTAAGGCCACCCGAGGGGAAGGAAGAAGCATCAGGCTCGCCCTTTATAAGCTCCTTGCCCGAAAAATCCATTATTATATGTCCGTCCTCAGTTGGACTGATAAAACTATCGTGTTTTTCGGCGGTGATACCTGTCAAAGGCTGAAACCAATGGGTGAAATGGGTTGCGCCCTTTTCAATTGCCCATTCCTTCATACCAAGGGCAACGCTATCGGCAATACTGCTATCAATAGTCTTACCCTCTTTTATTGTACTTTTAAGTGCTTCATAAACACTTTTGGGCAGACGCTCTTTCATAACCGAGTCATTAAATACATTACTGCCGAAAATTTCACTCACCTTATCCATATCGCTCTGCCCCCTTTCGCAAGTTTCCCCTTCGATTAAATCGGATTTTTGAATGCCGAAATATTTAGCTATCCTTTCAACCTTATCCATACGGGGATATTTTTTACCATTAACCCAATCGGTAACGGTATAATAACTTATTTCTAAATCATTTGCTAAATCTTTTCGGCTCTTATCATTAAGCGCCATATATTTTTTTAGATTAGCTGCAAATGTATTCTTATTTGACATATTACCACTTCCAATTTTGCTAAAAGCACATTTTTTAATATTTCGAAAACCGTTTTTGCACTACTGTGCTTTCAGCACAATTTTTATACATTATATCCTTTGAAACCCTATTTGTCAAGCCAAAACTGAGAAAAATAACACCAAAATATCCCTCTCAAATGCATATTTTTCAAGAATTATTCCCGAAAGCTCGTTTTGGATTTTTGCAATATACCCCATATCGTCTTTAAGAAAGGCTTCCTTCTGATCGGCACTTAGCATAAAGACACTTTCTCTTTTATTTAAAGCGTCTTGCTTTATTGCCTCAGAGGCAATTTTATTATAAGAATCATCACTTAAATATCTTGCCTCTTTAACAAAATAAGAATTGCCGATATAAGAGCATTCCCTCTCGAAGAAATTATAATCCCCCGTTTTTAAGGCATTCTCATCCTCAATTTCTTTAAAGACAGGCAAAAGGGTATGGTCAAAAATCAATTGCTCTCCCGTTATATTAAAATATGTATATCTTTCGTTTTCCTCATCATTCCAAGTAACATCAACAAAGGAATGCTTGCCGTCTATATTAACCGAGTTCCACATATGGCCAACATCCTCAGCCTCGCCAACAATCAAATCACACTCAATATCAGCCTTGTTGCAAAGCAACTTGAAGGCCTTAGCATAACCCTCGCAAAGCGCTTTGCCCGAAATCAAAGCTCCAAAAACAGTATGGCCGAGGGGGGCTTCCTTATCGTATTCGGTATTTTCGCATATATAATCGTTAAAATATTTTTCCTTTTGATATTCAGTATTATAAATCTTTGCGTTTTGAAGAATTTCTTCAATCTTTTCCTCAAGCGCTTTTTCCATAACAGAGCGTTGTTCCTTTGAAACGGTATAAGAAACCTTTTTATCCCCATCCGGATTATTAAAGCAAACAACCGTCTCCCTTGCCAAAAATCCCATCTCGGAAACTAAATATACCTGAGGCATCCAAAAGATTTCAACATGGTCGTTAATCACGGCGTTATAGGCTATAGCTATATCGGTTTTTATGCCATCATAGCTTTTGCATAAACGGAAAAAGCCGTCAGGCATTTGCAAGGCGGCTGAATATAAAATTTTATAAATGTTTTTTTGCTGTTTATTAAGCGAGTTATAACAGGCGTTATATTCGGGTGATACTATGTAATACTCCTCAACCGTTTCCATTTCGGTCAAGGAGAATTTGCCCCCAAGCATTTCGGCTGCTTCCATGATATTGCAACCGCAAAGAGCCAAAGCCAACATTAAACTCAAAAAAACCGCAAGCAGTTTCTTCATAAAACACCTCAGTTAACCATTCTGGGAAGCTGGCAAACCTCTTTTAAATGCTCCGACCAATAATAACAATCAGGAACAGTTAAATCGGTTTTGCTGTTTTCTATTATATATAAAACATTTTCCCTGTCAAACCCTTGTTTTGATATTTTAAAGATAATTTGCTCGGCTATTTCTCGGCGAAGTTCTCCTCTTTCGGCGTTGGTTTCAAGTATTTCTGAAACCTGAACCCCCGTTAAACTCAGGGTTTCTTCCCCTATTTTAAGAACTATTCCGCCAACTGCATCTATGATATATTCGAGCAAGCTATAATCTGCTGAAACCCTAAAGTCTATCGGATAACCGTAAATCTTATTTTCTTCGGATATTTCATCAGGATAAACAACGCTGAGCGACTCGCCCTCAAAATCGAAATATAACAAGGTTTTATCCCCTAAAAAGTCAAATAAAACACCTTTTGATTCGGGATATGCAGAGTAATAGGGAACACTTTCGGTTTCGTTTTGCGCAGCCTTTTTTTCAGAGGAAACATAAGAAATTCCTACACCTATAAATATTAAAGCCGCTAAAAGTCCCCAAAATAAAGCTCTAAGATATGTTCTCATTTTAATCACCGAGAATATTTTACCCTAAAACTCTAATAATAAACGGCGCAATATTGCGCCGTTTTGTTTATTGCTCCATAATATTTCTGAATTCTTCGCCCGAAATCTTTTCTCTTTCATAAAGAACTTTTGCAACCTCATGAAGTTTGGGCATAGCATTTTTGAGAAGCTCTAATGCTTTGGCATACTGCGTCATAACAATGTTTTCGATTTCCTCATCAATAACTGCAGCAGTTTTCTCGGAATAATTAGGAGTTGAAGAGAAATCTCTTCCGAGGAATACCTCGTTATTATCATTACCATAGGTAACAAGACCTAATCTATCACTCATACCGAACTTGGTTACCATCTTGCGAGCTAAATCGGTTGCTCTGTCGATATCATTTGAAGCACCTGTGCAAACATCGTCCTGGGTTAGCTGTTCTGCAGCACGTCCGCCAAGCAAAGAACAAATCTGCTCGGTCATCTGATTTTTAGAGGTGTGTCCCTTCTCATCGGTAGGAAGATACATAGTATAACCTGCTGCCATACCTCTTCTGATAATCGAAATCTGATGAACAGGGTCTTGAGTCGGAAGGAAATAGGAAACAACAGCGTGTCCCGCCTCGTGATAAGAAGTTATCATCTTATCCTTATCTTTAACAATATGGGATTTCTTTTCAGCACCCATAACAACCTTGATAGTTGCCTCTTCAATCTCTTCCTGAGTTATTGCCTTTTTGCCATGACGAACAGCAAGAAGGGCTGCCTCATTAAGAAGATTTTCGAGGTCTGCTCCTGTGAAGCCTGAGGTTGATTTTGCGATAGTTCCTAGGTTAACATCAGGTCCTAAGGGCTTACCGCGTGAGTGCACCTTCAAAATTTCTTCTCTTCCCTTAACATCAGGGTAATTAACAGTAATTTGTCTATCAAATCTTCCGGGTCTCAAGAGCGCTCTGTCAAGTATATCGGGGCGGTTGGTTGCCGCCATAACAATAACACCCTCATTAACACCAAAACCGTCCATCTCAACAAGTAACTGGTTTAAGGTCTGCTCTCTCTCATCATGCCCACCGCCAAGACCTGCGCCTCTCTGGCGGCCAACGGCATCTATCTCATCAATAAAAATAATAGCAGGGGCTTCCTTTTTAGCCTCACCGAACAAATCGCGAACCCTCGAGGCACCGACACCTACGAACATTTCAACGAAATCAGAACCTGAAATCGAGAAGAAAGGGACACCCGCCTCGCCTGCAACAGCGCGAGCCAAAAGAGTTTTACCTGTTCCTGGAGGGCCGACTAAAAGCACGCCCTTAGGAATTCTCGCACCCAAATCATTAAACTTTTTTGGGTCCTTAAGGAAATCCACTATCTCAGCCATTTCCTCTTTCTCTTCGTCAGCACCTGCAACATCAGCAAAGGTGGTTTTCTTTTTGCCATCTACCTTGCGAGCCTTGGATTTGCCAAAGCCCATAGTTTTATCGGCACCCATAGTTGAGTTCATACGGCGCATTATGAAAATCCAAAAAATAACCATAACCGCTATTGTTAAAACGGTTGGCATAAGATTCATAATCCAAGCGCCTTGACCGCCCTCATCATAATCGAAATCAATGTCAAGGTCGGTGCCTGCATTTTCTTCCTTGATTTTCATAACGGCCTCATTAACATCATTATAAAAAATCGAGGCATCAGCAACATTATAACGGTATCTCTTGCCGTCATCCCTCTTGGTATAGGTTAATTCACCGCTATAGAGATTAAGGGTGAACTCCGAAATTTCGTTATTCTTAACCATTGTAACAATTTCGGAATACTTCATCTCGGCAGTATTCTTGGTAAGATAGGAAACCGAGGTTATTGTTAAAATTAAGATAATCGGTATTCCTAAATACAAAAGTATATTCTTAAAATTCTTTTTCAAGGGTTTCTCTCCTTTATAATGTAAACTCTTTTGGAGTTTTCAGTAACTTTACATCTTTCGGCAACGCCAACACCGTAAACCCATACAACTCCCTTTTCATCGGCTATAACAGGAAGAGTATCTCTGGAGTTTACAGGAATATCGAATTCGTTGAGCAGTTTATTAAGCCGCTTTGTGCAACCTCTGCCCTTAAGACGAATGCTATCGCCCGAAAGTCTGGTTCTTATCTTCCAATTTCCTACAATTTTATCACAATCTATCGCATTATTTAAAAACAAATTATTAACTTTTTGTCCGTTTCTGAAAAAAATGTTCTCACTCTCGGTTATTTTAACCGATTTTTCATTTATCTCGGCATCTTTTTCAAAATACAAATAACCTTTTTTTGAAATAAGGTGGAAATCTTTCGGAAGATTTGTTTTGCCACCCGAAACAGCAATATTATAAGCCTCTTCAATATGGATATTTTCGGGACTCAAATCCTGCCTTTCGATAAATTTTCTGATAACCCGTTTTGCAACCGCTTCTGATAATTCTCCTATTTTTTCAAGGCTTAATCTATCGTCTTTAAGATTTTCTTCTAAAAATCTAACGGCTAGCGAATTAAGAAAAACGCTGTCCTCTTTCAAAATATAGGAGGTTTTTGAAACCGCCTGTTCAAAAGAGGGATTTATCTGCTTCAAAACAGGGATTACATTGTGTCTTATTTTGTTCCTTGTATAATCATCACAAAAATTGGTACTGTCATTAACAAAAGGAATATCTTTCTCCCTGCAATATTCCTCCACCTGTTCCCTCGTTGCAAAAATCAATGGGCGGATATAAATATCCCTTTTAGGTGGTATTCCGCAAAGTCCATCGGCACCGCTGCCGCGGGTTAGATTAAATATGACCGTTTCGGCATTATCGCTTGCAGTATGGGCGGTTGCAACACAACCCTTAGCAACCCTTTTTAAAAACTCATATCTGAGTTCTCTCGCAGCAAGTTCTAAGCTGAGCCCCTTTTCTTTGGCATATAAAGGAACATCCGCACTGCCTAAAAAAAGTTCAACTCCCATTTTTTCACACTCTGCCTTAACAAAAGCCTCGTCCCTATCAGCCTCCGCTCCCCTTATCTTATGATTAAAATGAGCGGCAAAGATATTAAGGGAATATTCTTGCTTTAGTTCGAGCAAAACGCTAAGCAGTGCCATGGAATCGGCTCCGCCCGATAGCGCCACGGTTATATTGCGGTTTTCAAAGAGCGAGAACCGCTCTATTGCCTTTAAAACCTGCGATTTCATTATCTAAACACTTCCACAGAGGTAAATCTTGTGAACTGACCGTCCCAATAAAGCTCAACCGTTCCAACCTCACCATGTCGGTTCTTAGCAACGATACATTCAGCTTTATTCGGGTCGCCCATATCCTCATCCTCTTTTTTCTCGTTATCATAATATTTCTCTCTATAGAGGAATAAAACGATATCGGCATCCTGCTCGATAGAGCCTGATTCACGAAGGTCGGAAAGCATCGGCTTATGGGATTTGCCCTTAACCTCGGTGCCACGGGATAACTGAGCGCAACAAATTACAGGCACCTTAAGCTCCTTTGCCATAATCTTGAGATTTCTTGTAATCTCCGAAACCTCTTGAACACGGTTTTCGGTAGCCTTTGCCGATTTCATAAGACCCAAATAGTCAACAACAACCAAATCGGGAGCCGGCTTCATTCTTCTGAGCTTTGCCTTCATCTCGGGAACTGTTATAGCCGAGCTTTCATCAAAGAAAATATTAGCCTTTGAAAGATTTTCTCCCGCTTGGGCAAGTCTTGCCCATTCGTTATCATCAAGCTCACCCGTTCTAAGCTTCTCACTCTTAATTCCCGCCTCGCTCGATAGCATACGCTGAGCCAACTGGTCTCGTGTCATCTCAAGTGAGAAAAAGCAAACCGTTCTTCCTGTATTAACAGCAACATTACGGACAATATTCAAAGCAAACGAGGTTTTACCCATACCAGGACGTGCACCTAAAATGATAAGGTCGGACTTATTAAGACCTGTTATCATTTTATCGAGCGCACCGATACCTGAAGGGATACCGATATAATCGTTTCTTGTTTCGGGGTTCGCCATTTTTGCAAGGCGGTCATAGGTTTCGTTCTCGATGACCGACTTAATATGGGTAAGACCGCTTATATCTCTGCCCTGACGGATTTCATAAATCCTTTGCTCAGCAGAATCTAAAAGTCTTCCCGAATCAACCGCATTCTCATTAACATCCTTGATGATATCCTGAGCCGCAGTCATAAGCGAGCGGGCATAATAACGCTCTCTTATAATCGCAACATATGTAAGAACATTTGCAGCAGATGGCACAGTCTGAACAAGTTGAGTAAGATATGCCTTTCCGCCCGCCTCATCATAAACTCCGTCCTTCTTAAGTCTTTCAAGAAGCGAAACAAAATCTATTGTCTGGCTTAATTCATACATACTCGACATAGCAGTATATATCTCTTTATGCTGAGGAATATAGAAATACTCAGGCTTAACCCCAACCGCAATATCACTCAAGCACTTAGGGTCGATAAGCACAGCACCTAAAACTGCCTGCTCAGCCTCAACCGAATAAGGAAGTCTTGCGCCGTCAAGATTATAAATCAATTTTTCATCACTCATATTATTCGCAAACCTTTACATTTACTTTTGCCACAATACCCTGATAAAGTTTGATTTCGGCGGTGTATTCGCCAAAATTCTTAATATCGGCAACATTCATTTTCTTTTTATCAATCTCAATGCCGAAGTTCTTCTTAATCTCGCCTGCTATCTCCTTAGAGGTTACAGAGCCGAAAAGTCTGCCGCCGGTTCCTGCTTTCGCCTTGATAACAACGGTTTTGCCCTCAAGAAGAGCGGCAGTTTCTTTTGCCGCCTTAATTTCCTCGCTCTTATGATGAGCCCTTGCCTCTTCTTTGTTCCTAAGGTCGTTGAGGGCGGTGTTATCCGCCTCAACCGCTAATTTTTTAGGAAAAAGGAAATTGCGAGCATAGCCATCCGAAACATTGCAAAGCTCACCCTTTTTGCCATGGCCCTTAACATCTGCTAATAATACAACTTTCATAGTTTTCTCTCCTTTTTAAACTTCCATAATAACGGGAAGAATCATCGGACTGCGTTTTGTTCTCGTAAACAAAAATTTCGAAACGCCATCCTTAATTCTGGTTTTAACCGTGTTATAATCTCTGATATTGTGGATATAGCACTTCTCAAGTATATCGCAAACAAGCTCTCTTATCTCGTTCATAAGCTCTTCAGATTCCTTAACATAAACAAAGCCGCGCGATACAACATCAGGACCTGAAACTACCTCTCTTGTATACCTATCTATTGATAAAGCAACAATGATAATTCCGTCATCCGCTAAATGCTTTCTGTCTCTAAGCACTATGCTTCCAACATCGCCAACACCTAGTCCGTCAACCAAAACTCTGCCGGCAGGCACAGTTTCAGAAGATTTCATTTCCTTATTTGTCAACTCAATAACACTGCCATTAACCGCCATCATAATATTATCCTTTTCTATACCCATTTGCTGAGCCAAGGCGGCGTGTTTGCTTAAATGCTTTTCCTCGCCGTGAAGCGGAATGAAATACTTAGGCTTTATAATGCTCATCATAAGCTTTAATTCTTCCTGACAGGCGTGTCCCGAAACGTGAACATCATACATACTCTCATAAACAACATTAGCGCCCCTCTTCATAAGCTCGTTTATAACCTTGCTAACGAGCTTCTCATTTCCTGGAATTGGGGTTGCCGAAATGATAATCATATCACCGGGGATAATCTCTATCTGCCTATGGTCCGAAAAGGCAATTCTATGAAGTGCCGATAAAGGCTCGCCTTGAGAACCCGTTGTAACAACAACGATTTCACCAGGCATATAGTTGTTAATATCCGAAACATCTATAAGCACATTTTCTGGAACATTTAAGTATCCGAGCTGCGCTGCAACATTAACAACATTGAGCATACTTCTGCCCGATACCGCAACCTTTCTTGAGCATCTTGCCGCCTCATCAATTATCTGCTGAATTCTATGGATATTTGATGAGAAGGTTGCAACTATTATGCGATGGCCCTCGGCTTTTTTGAAGAGGTTTGAAAAGGAACCGCCAACAAGTCTTTCCGAAGCGGTGAAACCGGGTCTTTCGGCATTGGTGGAATCGGCAAGGAGGGCTAAAACACCCTTTGAACCGTATTCGGCAAACTTGCCGATATCAATAACATAGTCATCAATAGGAGTTGTATCAATCTTAAAGTCGCCCGTATGGATAACCGTTCCCGCAGGGCACTTAATCGCAAAGCCAACCGCATCAGGTATTGAATGGTTAACGTGGATAAATTCAACATTGAATTTTCCAAGCTCTATTTTTTCGCCCGCTTTAACGGTTATAAGCTTCGCACTGTCAAGCAATCTATGTTCCTTGAGCTTGCCTTCTATAAGACCGATTGTAAGCCTTGTTGCATAAATCGGAAGATTGAAATGGCGAAGAAGATAAGGAATAGCGCCGATATGGTCCTCATGACCGTGGGTTACAACCATTCCCTTGATTTTATCCTTGTTTTCAAGAATGTAACTGAAATCGGGAATAACTATATCAATACCAGGCATATCTTCATCAGGGAAGGACATACCGCAGTCAACCAAGAACATATCTCCATCATACTCATAAAGGGTTATATTCTTTCCTATCTCACCAAGTCCGCCAAGGGGGATAATCTTTAATGGCTTCTTTGGAGTTTCTTTTCTTTTATAAGTTCTTGTGTTCTTTTTATAAACTTCTGTTTTCTTCTGTGGCTTTCTATAACTTCCTTTTTTTGACTGTTCTTTGGAAGTCGGCTTCTTAGCCTTTTTTTCGTTCATCAAATAATTTCCTTTCTAAATTTTCGTATGTATATATAAATAGATATAATAACCCATAGTATATCTATTTTAGTTTTTTATGGTAAAAATGTCAAGCGATTTATAATACTTTTATTATGCACCGTTTTTGAGAGTTTATATCAAAACATTTTTGCCTCATTTCTTGACAGTTTCTTAACAATGATATATACTGTTTTCGGAGGAGAAAGTTATGAATCCTAAAATTATTGTTATTGATAGCGACCGCCAGTCAAGAAAACTTCTTTGCCGCATTTTAAAGGATAATTACGAGGTTATCGAGGCCTCAAACTTTAGCGAAGGCTATTCCCTTATCACCTCTCATTACCCCGATATGATAATAATAGACCCTTTATGTCCCAAAACCGAGGGGACAAAGCTTATTTCATCTGTCAGAGAATGGAGCGACTGTCCCATAATTGCCCTATCAGCTAATGCAACCGAATCTGCAGCAGTAAGCGCTATTTCGGCGGGGGCAGACGATTACATAAGAAAGCCCTTTTTCACCGAGGAATTGCTAGTTAGAATAATGTCTAACTTCCGAAGAATTTCGGCAATCGCCGCCTCAAAGGGCATTAGTTTTTCAGATAAATATAAATTTGAGGATTTAACCGTTGAGTTTGATACCCACAGCGTTTTTATAGAAAATCAAAGGGTGCATTTAACACGAAACGAATTTAAAATTTTAGCACTTTTATGCCGTCATGCAGGTAAGGTTTTAACCTATGATTTTATTTTAAAATCAGTATGGGGTCCGAGAACCGACAGTAACACAGGAATACTAAGGGTTAATATAACCAATCTTCGCAAAAAAATCGAAAAAAATCCGCTCTGCCCGAAATATGTTTTCACTGAAAACGGCATCGGTTACAGAGCGGCAAATAACGAAATATTATGATTCTAAAAATTTGATAAACTGCTTACTTTGTGCTAAAGAAACATAGTCATCGGGAACTGCTATAATATGGTCTAAAAGCTTGACACCTATATTGCCAAGTGCTTTTGCTACAGTTTTAGTTGCCTCTAAATCCTTGGGAGAAGGAACGGCGCTTCCCGTTGGATGATTATGGGATATGATAACTGCGCTCGCCTTCCTACCGATAACAGTTTCCAAAACATCTCTAAGGGGAACTCCAACAACAGCAATATCGCCCTCGCAAATCTTATCAAAGGCAATTATTGAGCCTGCAGCATCAAGCGTTGTTATGCAAAAGACCTCTTTGTTATAAGCAAAATGTCTCGCATGGATAAACTCGCCGAGTTCATCAAAGGTATGAACATCATTTTTGTTCTTTTTATCAGCAAGATAAACCCTTAAAATCGGGGTTATAAGCTTAATAAGAGCGGCGCTGTTTTCGCCCATACCCTCAACCTTCATAAGCTGAGAGACCGAGGAATCAAAAACAGCGCTTAAAGAACCAAACTCATTAAGCAATTTATGGGCGAGTTCATTTGTATCCTTTCTAGGAATGCAGTAAAACAAAAGCATCTCAAGAATTTTATGAGGCGGAGTATCAATATCAAAACCGTTTGCTAAAAATTCCTTGCGAACTCTATCACGATGATTTTTATGCAAATTTTCAGCCATTTTTCTCCCCCTCTTGCCTTTTTTATAAATTATACGATAATTCGACAAATTTTTCAAGTATTGAGTGGTATTTATGAAAGAATTTAAAATAACTAAAAATGACGCCTCTTTAAGACTCGATAAGTTTATTACAAAAAACTGTCCTATGCTCCCTAGCTCTCTTATGTTCAAGTATATCAGGACAAAGAGAATTAAGGTTAACGGCAAAAGAGGAGAAATCAGCACAAGGCTTAAAGAGGGAGATATTGTTGCAGCCTATATAAACGATGAATTTTTTGAGGCAGTAGCCCCGAAATACGATTTTCTTTCAGCCCCGAAAACCCTCGATATTGTTTATGAAGACGAGAATATCTTGCTTGTTGATAAAAAGCAGGGGCTTTTAGTGCATCCTGATAAAAACGAATACACAAACACACTAATCGCGAGAATTCAGCACTATCTTTACGATAAAGGCGAATATAAGCCCGAGGAAGAAAACTCCTTTCGCCCTGCACTTGCAAACCGTATCGACCGCAACACAGGTGGAATTGTTATAGCCGCTAAAAACGCCGAGGCTCTTCGTATCCTCTGCGATAAAATTAAAGACCGAGAGCTTGATAAAAGATACTTAGCAGTTGTTCACGGAGTTCCAAAAAAGAAAGCCGCACTCCTTGAGGGCTTTTTAGAAAAAAATGAAGATAAAAACCGAGTTTACCTTTCTAAAAATAAAAATGACAACAATAAAACCATAAAAACAAAATACCAAGTTATTGATAGCAAGAATGATTTATCCTTGCTGGAAATAGAGTTGCTTACGGGCAGAACCCACCAGATAAGAGCCCATATGGCATCCATCGGTCATCCGCTTCTGGGTGAGGGAAAATACAGCAAGTCCAACGATAAAAAGTTAGGCTTTGATAAGCAAGCCCTTTATTCCTATAGCCTTAAATTTGATTTTAAAAAAGATGCTGGAATACTCAATTACTTAAACGGCAAACGTTTTTGCGTTAAAGAGGTCTGGTTTGCCGATAAGCTTTTTGGCGATGGCTATAAAGCATTATTTCTCTAAGGAAATATCGGTCTGGGCGGGACCGTTTATCAGTCTGCCCTTGTAATCGAAGCGAGAGCTATGGCAAGGGCAATCCCAACTTTTCTCATCCTGATTCCATTCAAGCCTGCACCCTAGGTGCGGGCATTTTAATTTCACGAAATAATATTTTTCTTCTGTTTCTCTGAAAACTCCAACTCTTCTGCCCTCATATAAAATAGCTTTCCCCTCGCCGATTTTTATATCCTCTATTCTGCTTTGCGGTATACATATCAACTGCTTTAAAAGTCCCTTTGCGGAATGCAAAGTCTCATCAAGTATACCGCCTGCGGCTTTAAGAGAAAACCTCGAGGGATAGAACACCTTTTCGGCATAAGACTTACCCCTTGTTATTAAATCGGTTATAATTTCTGCCGAAACAGCACTCGTTGTCATTCCCCATTTTCCAAACCCTGTTGCTATATAAATATTGTCGTTATTTTTAGAAAATCTGCCGATATAGGGAATACCATCGGCTGTTATGCAGTCCTGAGCCGACCAAGAGGCAACCTCTTTGGCTTCGGGAAACATTTCTTTTGCGGCAATCCTCAAGGTTTCATATTTATCCCCAGAAAAATTCTCTCCTGCTCTATGCTGAGCGCCCCCGAAAAGCAATAAATCTTTATATTTTCTAAAAGAAAAGTCGTCCTCTTCTGTGCCGATATACATTCCATCTATATCCATAGCATTCTCTAATGCTAAAACATACGAACGCTTCTGGTACATCTTCGCAAAATAAAATCCAGGGAAATTAACAAAAGGATAATGGCAAGCAAAAACTATTTTTTCAGCCTCAACTTGAAACCCATCGCCAAGCAAAGTATTCCCCTTTATTTTCTTAACCTCGGTTTTTTCATATATCTTCAAATCTTTCGCTATATGCTTTATAAATTTCAAGGGGTTAAACTGCGCCTGAGAAGGTAGACATAAAGCTCCTGCCGTTTCAAAGGGCAAATCGGGTGCATCAACCCATTCTACAGACATTCCTATATCCAAGCAAGCCTTTTCTTCCTCTTTGAGTTTCGATTTATTTTCGGAGTATAAAAAAGCATCCTGTATTTCAAAATCGCAGTCGATTTTTCTTTCCTCAACAGTTTTTCTAAACCATTCAACCGCTCTCATATTAGCCTTAGCATAAATTTTAGCGTTTTCTAAACCTGAAAAGTTTGCTATTTTCGAATATATATTATTGTGTTGCGCCGTAATTTTTGCGGTTGTGTTTTTGGTGTAGCCCGATGCTATACGGTCAGCCTCAAGGATTATAACCTTTTTGCCTTTCGCTTGCAGTCGGTCGGCAATAAGTATTCCCGCCATGCCCCCACCGATAACGGCAACCTCAGTTTTAATAATTTCCTTTAAAGTTTCTCTTTCTTCAAATTCTATATTCTTTTCCCATATTGAGCCTTTAAACATTTTTTATCACTCCCCTTATATTCTGCCTTAAACTGCAAATTTTATAAGTGTAAAGAAAAAAACTTGACAGAGGAGATTTGTTGTGATATAATCAGTAGGCTGTGAGGTGTGTTATGAGTAAAAACTTATATATTTCAGCTTTACTTGATGTTTACGGTGAGTTCTTAAGCGAAAAGCAGAGAGTGATTACCGAGCATTATTATAACGATGATTTATCCCTCGCCGAAATTGCAGAGAATGAGGGCATTACCCGTCAAGGTGTTAACGACCTTATAAAGCGAGCCGAGGCTCAGCTTAAAAGCTTTGAAGAAAAATGCCACTACTGCGAAAGCTTTTTAAAACTTAAAGAATTATCCGATAAAATCTACCCACAGGATAACAAAGATTTAAAAGAAATCTTAGATATAATAGAAAATCTATAGCCAAAGCATTTAAACTTGAACCAGCCTTAAAGGGTGGTTTTTAGGCGGCTTTCGGCTTATGCACTTGCTTCACCAAAATCCACACAAAAAACCGCACCTTTAAGGTCGCAGAATTTTGTAAATAAAGGATTTTTTGGTGTGCAAGGCACAAAACGCAGCAAATCCTAACGGATTTGCGAGTATTTTAACGAAGCCACAGCATAAAATACTTGTTTCAAAATCTGATTCAAGTTTGAATGCTTTGGCTAAGCGAAACAATTCTGTTTCGCCACAAAATCTTTGATTTTGCGACAAATTTTTAGTTAAAATCTGTCCTATCCCATTATAATTGTTTCAGGAGTAGTTGATATGGTTGTTTATGCCGATGTTTTAATTGTGCTTAATTTAATAGTTGATTATTTTTTAGTGTTGGCGAGTGCCAGAATACTGGGGAAAAGGCTTAAAACCTTTAGAATTTTGCTTTCTTCTTTAATCGGTGCCATATCTTCTTTATACATATTTTTACCTCAGCTATCAGTCTTTTCAGAACTTATTTTCAAGTCGACAGTTTGCCTTTTGATGAGCGGCATAGCCTTTGGTATAGGAAGTATTAAGCAGTTTTTCAAAGGCTTTGTTGTTTTGTTTGCTATAACCTGTTCTTATGCGGGAATTATGATGGCTTTGTGGCATATCTTTAAGCCCAACGGAATGGTTATAAATAATTCGGTTGTTTATTTTGATATCTCACCCTTGATTTTGATAGGCTCAACTGTTGTTTTTTATTTTATTTTTATAGTTTTTGGACATATTTTCAAATCGACCTCGAAATCTGCTGATAGATGCGAAATCGTTATAGAAAGCGATGGTAAAACTGAGAAACTTTCGGCAATTCTTGATACGGGAAATTCAGTTGTTGATTTGTTTGGCGGTTCAGAAATAATAATCGCCGATAAAAAGTATGTTAAAAAGATTTTCGGTGATATTGATGAGGCTAAAGAAAGGTCTAAAAATAGGTATCGGGTTGTGCCCTATTCCTGTGTTTCGGGAGCAGATATTCTTGATGGCTTCAGATGCGACAGTGCTTTAGTATCTGGAAATTCCAAAACAATTTTGCTTAAAAAACCTATTTTAGCAGTTGCAAAAACCCCTTTGAATGACGGCTATAATGCTATAGTTAATCCTAAAATTTTAGATTAGGCGGTGCTTATAATGCTCAGAGAAATAATTTTAAGAATATTTTATAAAATTGGATTTTTAAAGCCGATTTTTTATATTAACGGTCCCGAAACCTTGCCGCCACCTTTATCGGCTGAGGAAGAAATTTCTTTGCTTACTGATACGAGTGAAAAATCAAGAGATAAGCTTATAGTTCATAATCTTCGTCTTGTTGTTTATATTGCAAGAAAATTCGATACTTCGGGAGTTAATATTGAAGATTTGATATCAATTGGAACTATAGGACTTATAAAAGCCGTAAATACCTTTTGTCTTGATAGAAACATAAAGCTTGCAACCTATGCTTCGAGGTGCATTGAAAACGAGATTTTAATGTATCTTAGAAAAACCTCGCCTTTAAAAAACGAAATTTCTATTGATGAGCCTTTAAATATAGATTGGGATGGAAATGAGCTTTTGCTATCGGATGTTCTTGGCAGTGATGGAGATGAGATAGGAAGAGAAATCGAAACTCAGGATGAGCGTTTTCAGCTTAACACCTTTGTTAAAAAATTGCCTGCAAGGGAAAAGCAGATAATGGAAATGCGGTTTGGAATGAACGGATATGAGGAATATACTCAAAAAGAAGTTGCCGATACTCTAGGCATTTCACAGTCATATATATCAAGGCTTGAAAAAAGGATTATTATAAAACTCAAAAAACAAATTGAAAAAACCGTTTGAAAATGATATTATTTAAACGGTGGTTTAATGTTATATGAATTTTTATTAGTTTACATAATCCTAATAAGTCTTGTTTCAGCAATAGCTTGTATTGCTGATAAAATCAGCGCAGTTAAGGGCGGTTGGAGGATAAGCGAGAAATCTTTATTATTACTTTGCTTGCTTGGAGGCTCAGTAATGATGTATATTGTTATGCGAATAATTCGTCATAAAACTCGCCATAATAAGTTTATGCTCGGCATTCCGCTTATAATTTTGCTTCAAATTGCGGTAATTTTGGCGGTTTACTTAAATTTTTAAAATTTCTTAAAGTTTTTGTTGACAACGGACAAACCTGTTGATATAATATTAAAGCTGTCTAAATTGCAGTGTATGATTCATTAGCTCAGTCGGTAGAGCACTTGACTTTTAATCAAGGTGTCCGGGGTTCGAATCCCCGATGGATCACCAAAAATCCGAAACGTCCTTTTGGATGTTTTGGATTTTTATTTTTAACGAGGGGATTCGAAGCCTGAGGTTATTAAAAATACCGCTTCACTGATGGTGAAGCGGTATTTATTTTATGCTAAACCGTTATCCTTAATAAACTTTGCAAGCTCATTTGCCATTCTTTCATGATTTGCCATAGATGGATGTCCGTTCAAACCATCACGAGAGAGGGTGAAGCGGAAAGAATATATTCCTTTTGCCTTTCCGCCTAAGGAAGCAACAGTTGTTGTAATCTTATCGTGGAACGATTCATTCATCCAATCGGTCATAGCACCATAAGCAAATATTATCTTGGAGTTTGGATGATGCTTTTTAATTAGTGTTACGAAATTTTGCATTGTGGTTGTATAATCGCTGTTATTTATACCGTTTGTTGCAAGGTTAACAACAATTATATCAGCTTTACGGGTTGGTGTATATGTTAAGGACTCATCTCTGCCATACTGCTTTTCGTATCTTGAGTACATATCTTTTATTGATGCTCCTGACTGCGAAAGTATATTCCAGTCGGCACCTAATTTTTTTGCGGTTTTAACAGCATAACCATTATAACCGTTTTCACCGTATGTAACACCTTGTCCATAAGGCACAGAGGATATAAGCTTACTGCTTTTATCATAAAATTCAAAATTGCAATTATAATCGTTTTTAGGATAAAAATATTGCTTTGAGGAGCTGAGCTTTACTGCATATTGAGTGTCAGAACTACTGAAATTATCGATTTCATAACGGGTTACACTTTCGCTTCCCTTACGGTTGAATGCCACCATAACATTATCAATTTCACCCTTGTGGTCGGTAATTTTTGTTCCATTATAATCAATAGTTATAACGGCTCCGGCACCGCAGGTAATCGAATCGCCTATAATTTCCATATAAAGCTTTGATTTTTCGGGTGCGGTATCAAAATATCCATTTAATGTAATGGAAACCAAATCGCATTTTGAAACTTGATTTATTTTGTAAAGCTTAATATTGTATTTTCCTTCTTTTAAACCTCTTGCAACCGTAATGGATGTAGTGGTAGAAGAACCTGCAACGTTTATGATATCTGATTCAACACCGTTTACTACCGCTATAAAACTTTGATTTTTATCAGAGGCAATCGATAATTTAACATCACCTTTTAAATAGGCATTAAACTCAAAGCCGCAACCTGTTAAATCTGCTCCTATACCATTAGCAGAATCATAGCATCTGCCCTGAGTTTTTATATTGGGATTTGAAAGACTAAGGTATATTGTTTTCTCAGAATAATCCTTGTTAACGGTTGAGTTTTGAGTGCTGGGTTTTTTGTTTGTGTTTGAAGCAGTGCTATTGGTAGAATCAGTTACTTTGTTTTCTTCCATTTTGCCTTCCTCCTTTTCAGAAACTATAAAATTTTCAGGTGTACTAACAGCCTGTGAATCAATTTTACTTTAGGTTGATTCTTCGTTAATATAATATTCAGAAGTATATGTTAGGGAGGCATTTGTGCAACTGCAAAAAATACTTATTATCAAAAGCAAACAGAGAAAACTGAAAATAAATTTCTTCATATATTTATCCACACCTTGCGATACACTTATAATAATGTTATAATATAAATCACTAAGGAAAGCAAGAGGTGAAATTTTGAGTTTTAAAATTTTATTTGAAGATGAAAGCATAATAGTTTGTATAAAGCCCATAGGTATTCTTTCACAGTCTGATAGCAAGGGCGGTGAGAGTATGATAACTTTGCTGCAAAAACACTCAAACTGTGATATTTATCCGCTTCATAGACTTGATAAAGAGGTTGGCGGAGTTATGGTATATGCAAAAACCCATAGTTCTGCCTCTATTCTTTCAAAGGATATAGCTGAGCAAAAGTTTAAAAAGGAATATTTGGCTTTGGTTCACGGAACTCCTCAACAAAAAGGAGAAATGCAAGACCTATTATTTAAGGATAGCAGAAAGAATAAGTCTTTTGTTGTAAAAAGGGAAC
>JAZPXP010000078.1:0-2486 GCA_045543715.1 Acutalibacteraceae bacterium | reverse complement strand
GAATAAGGGTAAAAATGAGCTTGTTGTTCATATTAAGCCAACCTTCCTTTTTTCAAGGGAAAACCCGATAGAAGCAGGAACGGTTATTCATCAGTTCTATAATGCCGAAAGCCTTAATATCAGGAAGGCTGCCCATATGTTTGGTTGGGATATTATGCCAAGAATAATTTCTGCGGGTATTTGGAAATCGGTTTCTCTGGTTAAGAGGAAAGAAGAAAGCATTAAAGAAGCCTATCTGAGAACGGTTAATATTATTGATAACAAAGCTTATCTTCGCCTCTATTTCAAGGCTGATATAAAGGGCGATTTTGCGAGAGAATATTCTCTGCAATTAAAGGCTTGTTGTAAGGATAGCAGTTTTGAAAAAAATATAAAGCTTTATAATTCTTCGGGAACTGTTAATTTTGAGATTGAAAACCCAAAATTGTGGTGGACCAAAGATTTAGGCGAGCCTGATTTATACGAGGTTGAAGTTGAACTTTATCATTTTGATAAGCAAATTGATAAAACAAGCTTTAATTTTGGTGTAAGAATTTTTGAACTTGAAAGAACAAGCCTTGCCGATGAAAACGGAAAGTTCTGCTTTAAGATTAACGGTCAGCCGCTCTTTGTCAGAGGAACTAACTGGGTACCGCTTGATGCCTTCCATTCAAGAGATATTGAGCGTTTGCCGAAGGCTCTCGAGCTTTTAGATGAATCTAATTGCAATATGGTTCGTATGTGGGGCGGAAATGTTTATGAGCCTCAGGAGTTTTTTGATTTCTGCGATAAAAAGGGCATTGCTGTATGGCAGGACTTTGGTATGGGCTGTGCCGCATATCCGCAGAATGATAAGCTTTTCTCTTTGCTGAAAGAGGAAATTGAAATTATCGTTAAGACTTATCGACAACATCCATCTATTGCTCTTTGGGCGGGGGATAATGAATGCGATGAGGCAACAGTTTTCTGGACTAAAGGTTCTGTTGACCCCAACAGAAATCAAATAACAAGAAGGCTGATTCCTGAAATTCTTAACCGCCATGACCCTGAGAGGATATATCTTCCGTCTTCACCCTATATTGATAAAGAAGCATTTGATTCGGGAGACGCAGAAAACACACCTGAAAAGCATTTATGGGGACCGAGAGATTATTTCAAGGGCGAATATTATGCTAATTCTCAGGCTTCCTTTGCGAGTGAAACGGGTTATCACGGATGTCCCTCACCTTGCTCTATTGAAAGGTTTATTTCGCCTGAAAAATTATGGCCTTGGCAAGATAACGATGAATGGCTTGTTCATGCAACTACAATAGAGCTTGAGGAAACAGACCCTTATGCTTATAGAATAGCCTTGATGGCAAATCAGATTAAGGTGCTTTTTGGAGTTGAGCCTGAAACCCTTGAGGATTTTGCTAAAATGAGTCAGGCTTCACAGGCTGAGGCAGATAAATACTTCGTTGAGCGTTTTAGAAGTGCAAAATGGAAGAGAACAGGCATTATCTGGTGGAATTTAGTTGACGGTTGGCCGCAGTTTTCTGATGCAGTTGTTGATTATTATTACAATAAGAAGTTGGCATTTAATGTCATTAAAAACTGTCAGCAAGCTATCAGCCTTATGTTCAGAGAGCCTGAGGGCAACAAAATAACCCTTGTTGGTGCTAATGATACTTTAGAGGAAACTGAGATTAATTATGAGGTTATTGATTACACCCTTTCTAAAACTGTTAAAGAGGGAAGAGCTGTTTTGAAAATGAATGGCATAAACGAAATCTGCAGTTTAAAGATAAAGCCTGAGGAATCTCATTATTATCTTATAAAATGGCAGATAGGCAATAAAGAATATAAAAACTATTATGTTTCTGCTCCCGTTCCGTATGACTTCAAAACATACTATGAATTTATGAAGAAAAACGGCTTCTGGGATGCAGATGGAATTTAAGGAGAATTAAAATGGAAAATTATCAATTAAAGGCTATTGAAAACGGTGATACTGCCGTTATTATGAAAACTTCTATGGGAGATATTAAGATTAAGCTTTTCCCTAAAGAAGCACCGAAAACGGTCGAAAACTTTTTAACCCACGCTAAAAACGGTTATTATAACGGACTTATTTTTCATAGAGTTATTAAGGATTTTATGATACAAGGCGGCGACCCGACTGGCACCGGTATGGGCGGTGAGTCTATCTGGGGTGAAAGATTTGAAGATGAATTTGACCCCGCTCTTCATAATCTCAGAGGTGCTCTTTCTATGGCAAATGCAGGTCCTAATACAAACGGAAGTCAGTTCTTTATTGTTCAGGCAAAAACACTTCCACCAACAATGGCGGACCAAATGAAAGCAATGCCAGAGGCTTTCCCTGAGGCTACGATTGAAGCTTATGAAAAATTAGGCGGAACTCCTTGGCTTGATTTCAGACACACTGTTTTCGGTCAGGTTATGGAAGGTATGGAAGTTGTTGATGCTATTGCTGATGTTGAGGTTGGCGCTGCTGATAAGCCCTTAAC
>JAZPXP010000077.1:0-2662 GCA_045543715.1 Acutalibacteraceae bacterium | reverse complement strand
CGCCGCAGCCTGCAAAGCAGCCAACAAGCATTACTAACATAAGTGCAATAGCAAAAAGTTTTTTCATAAAAAATCCTCTCCTAAAATTAAGATAGGATAATTATATCATTAAAGAAGTAAATTGTCAACAAAATTTGCATAATATGCACTTATATTCACCGATTTGCATTAAAATATGCTGTGAAAACTAATTTTGGTATCCTCTTTTAACTGATGAATATGGGTTTTAACCGCTTCTGAATATTCATAAAAAAGCATTTCCTCGCTTGATTTACTATAAACCTTTAAAGCACCTATTGCATATTCAATATCATCTATCTTTCCGTGATTAACAACAATTGATAGACTTTTCTCCATTTTGTTCCAATATTTATCTAAGTTTTTAGCTTCTTTTTCGGAGTTTTTGTTCTCACTATATGAAGCAATACATTTATCAAGTTTATTTAATGTTTCTTCGCAAACATGGTTTATATAAATATAACTTCCGATATAGGTTGAAACAACGATAATTAACAAAACAACTGCTGCTATAACTCTTTTCATACCTTTTTACCCTTATTTATAATAGTTGAATTTCCATCTCTATCCATTGTCATTAAGAATACCTTTTTAACGGTGGTATTGTTTTTCTTTAGCTCTTTATAAACCGTATCCTCGCTAATATTTAGTGCTTTAAGTGTTTCGTTAAGAATTTTGCCATCGGTAACAACAGGCAAGGGAAGAAGTGCTTCACTCTTTTCTATCCTTAAATCCTTTAAGGTTGCCGGTTGCTCTTTTGATTTTAGCAGAACACTCAGCTCTCCGTTAACCTCAAGAACAGCAAAGGCAACGGTTGAAATATCAAAAACATTTTGTCCTCTGAGTAATTCAACGAGGTCAACAACTGTCATTCGGACATCGGTCATAGCCTGCTGGTCGATAACACCATCCTTGATAATAACAATCGACTTTCCGTTCAAGAGCTTTCTTATAAAAATATTTTTCATAGAAAGAACCGAAACGGCAATTTCAAGGATTATCAAAACAAAAATTGCAATAATACCGAATAGCAAAGGCTGAGTTGAGTCTTGCAGAGGAATTGCGGCAATTTCCGAAATCAAGAGGGTAATAACAAGCTCATTCGGTTGCATATCACCAATTTGCCTTTTGCCCATAAGCCTGATACCAAGAGTTATAAAAACATAAAGGATGGCAGTTCTCACTATTGAAGTTATCATTTTATCACCGAAATTATATTGCCCTTTTTTTGTTGCAATATTAAAAGCCTTTCTTTCGAAAGGCTTTTGGTTAATTATATTGGATAAATGTTGTGTGGTCGCTTGAAAAGTGAATTTCGGGAAATTCTTTTTTAAGCAGTTCCTTTAAAGGCTCAACAACAATATCCTCGGTATTAAAATGTCCCGCATCGAAAAGGGAAATTCCTAAATCTTTAGCTTCAAGGAAGAAGTTATGCTTTATATCGGCAGTAACCAAAGCATCAAAACCTTGTTTTTTGGCTTCATAAATATAATCACCGCCGCTGCCGCCGCATAAAAGAACATTTTTGATTGGCTTTTCAGCATTAACAAATTTAATTCTACCGCCAAGTTTATCTTTTAAATAATCGGCAAATTCTTGGGCAGTCTTAGTGGAAAAACTGCCGCCCTTTAAAATATAGCCATCACTTGCTATAACCGATTTGATATTCTCAAGCTTTAAAGCATCGGCCAAGCAGTCATTAACACCGCCATCGCCAACATCAAGATTAGTATGCATTGAGATGACCGTAATACCGTTTTTTGAAAGCTCGTAAGCCACCGAGCCTTTAAGCAGATTTTTAAGCGGATGGAAAATTACGGGGTGATGGGTGATGATAAGCTCGCATCCACTCTGCTTTGCAATTTCAACGGTATGAAGAGTGCAGTCAAGCGAGACTAAAGATTTTGTAACAGTTTGCTCACTGTCCCCAATAAGTATTCCAGGATTGTCAAAATCGCAAGCGGTGCTTACAGGGTAAAGCTTGTCTAAAAAATTGAAAATATTCCTAACAGTCATACTTTAAGCCTTCTTAACAAAAGAATCTTTGAGAGCTACGGTGCGGTTGAATACCAACTTGTTTTCAGCGGAATCCTTATCAACACAGAAATAACCCTGACGCATAAATTGGAAAGTATCTCCTGTTTTAACATTGCTGAGTGCTTTATCGATTTTGCAGTTGTTAAGAACCGTTAACGATTCCGGGTTTAGGTTATCAGCAAAGGAGGAAACACCCTCTTCATCACTAGGGTTGGGAACATTGAATAAACGCTCATAAAGTCGAACTTCGGCATCTATTGCTGTTTTAGCACTAACCCAATGGAGAGTTCCTTTAACCTTTCTGCCGTCAGGAGTTTCACCGCCGAAGCTTTCGGGGTCATAGGTGCAGTGAACTGCGGTTATATTGCCGTTTTCATCAGTTTCGTGAGAAGCATATTTAATGAAATATGCACCTTTAAGGCGAACTTCTTTTGAAGGACAAAGTCTGAAATATTTGCCCGGAGGATCTAACATAAAGTCATCCTGCTCAATGAAAATTTCCTTTGAGAAGGTAACAGCCTTTTTGCCAAGCTCGGGCTTGTTGGGATTGATATCAACCTCGATAATATCAGTTTTATCCTCGGGATAGTTATCGATAATAACTTTC
>JAZPXP010000076.1:0-15986 GCA_045543715.1 Acutalibacteraceae bacterium | reverse complement strand
AATTGTAAAGCAGATTGAGGAGCATTTCGGTGTCAAAGCAAAGCTTCAGAATGATGCTAACGCCTGTGCAGTTGCGGAATGGAAATTCGGTGCCGGCAAGGGTAAGGATAATGTTATCTTTATGACCTTTGGAACAGGGCTTGGTGCAGGACTTATTCTTGACGGTAAGCTTTATAGCGGAACCAACGATAACGCCGGCGAGCTAGGTCATATAAGGCTTGACCGATTTGGCCCCGTGGGTTACGGTAAGGCAGGCTCATTTGAGGGCTTCTGCAGCGGAGGCGGTATTGCTCAGCTTGGATACACTATGGCACTCGAAAAGGCTCAGCGAGGCGAATACCCTGCTTACTTCAAAGCAGGTATGACCGCTAATGATGTTACCGCAAAAACAATTGCCGATGCCGCTGATGCGGGAGACGAAACTGCTTTAGAGGTTTACAGAACCTGCGGTGAATACTTAGGAAAAGGTCTTTCAATACTTATTGATTTACTTAATCCCGAGGTTATAGTTATAGGAAGCGTTTTTGCACGTTCCCATAATCTTTTATGGAAGCCTGCTAAAAAGGTTATAGAAAAAGAAGCTTTATCATTAGCTGCTGAATGTTGCGAGGTTGTTCCCGCCGCTTTGGGCGAAAAAATTGGCGACTATGCCGCAATAGCAACAGCATTACTTTGAGGTGAAAATTATGTTTAATGAATTACTCCAGCGATATCCCGTTTTAGACTTCTGTAAGGAAGAAATAAAAGCTGCAGCAGATGCTTTGATTAACTGCTATGAAAATGGCGGCAAGGTGCTTATCTGCGGAAACGGCGGCAGCTGTGCCGATAGCGACCATATTGTTGGCGAGCTTATGAAGGGCTTTTTAAAGCTCCGTCCGTTAAGCGAAGAGAAAAAGGCAGAAATGAAAGCCAACTGCTCCCTTGTTGATGATGAATTACTCAATAAATTGCAAGGCGGTCTTCCCGCAATTTCTCTTCCCTCAATAACCGCTCTTAATTCTGCTTTCTGCAACGATGTTGACCCCGAGCTTATGTATGCTCAGCCTTTAATGGCGTTAGGAAACAAAAACGATATACTTATAGCACTCAGCACTTCGGGCAACTCCAAGAATGTTTACGGTGCTGTTAAGGTTGCAAAGGCTTTAGGAGTTAATGTTATCGGTCTTTCAGGCAAAAAGGGCGGCAAGCTTAAAGAAGTTTCCGATATTTGCATCTGTGTTCCCGAAACCGAAACCTTTAAGGTTCAGGAGCTCCACCTTCCCGTTTATCATTATCTATGTGCCGCAGTTGAGGCTCATTTCTTTGAAAGCTAAAAAAAGCACCCTGTAGGGTGCTTTTTTTATTCACTAGCCGTTTCCTTTGAAGAGGTAACTGCTTTCTGTTTTTTAAGGGTTATGCTAACCTTATTTAAGCTATTGTTCTTAGTATCAAGCTTCACTGAAACAGAATTTTTATCGCTATAATATCCCTTTGGAACGGTATAGGTTAAATTATAATCCCCATAGGATAAATCTTCCTTTAAAACAACCCCGCTTGCATTTGTTTTACCGATAGAGGTTTCAACATTTGCAATAGCATTTCCCGCCTCATCCTTAACAGTAACCTCTAAGGCTGCCGCCATTCTGATATTTGATGGGGTTGAAACCACCATCAAGGGCCACTGCGGGTCAGGACCGTACCACATACGCTCAATAGCACACATTTCAGGTCCGTTATCATTTCCAACATGGAAAAGCCAGTTATAACCGTTCTTATATCCGGCATATATTGCAACATGGCTTGCATAATCGGCAGAAGAACCATAATTCTTAAAGAAAACAACCGAGCCTATCGGGATATCTGCAGAGCTTTTATAATGTATCCAACCGGTTGAATCCTTAGAGGCTGTGAAAGGAATTGCAGAAGAATAACCTTTATTTATCCAGTCCTTAGCGGCAATATACCAGTCATTAGCACTATAAGATTTATTGGGTCTTGTAAGAGAAGAAGTATCAATTCCCGCAACATTGGGAAGATAGTTGAAATAAACATAGGTAACATAGGAAGCGCAAACCAAATCGCCCTTTTCGAAGAAAGCAATGTCAGGCTTTCCGTTAGCATTGGTTTCATAACCCGAAGTGCCGCCATCATAGTCATAGCTGATATTGGAAAGTATTCCCATTCCCCTCTTGCTAGCCGCTGGGATATAGGTCCACATTTTTCCAAGTGAGCGATGGTAATCAAGCTTATACCCCGTATAAACCAACGAGTCCATAAAGATATTGTTTTCAATATTGGTGTTAGTATTATACTTATATCCCGAGGTTATAGTATGTGTCGGTGCCGAGGGAGCAGGAGCAGAAGAAACAGGCTTGCTGCTTACAACAGGCTCTGAAGAAACCTCAGAGGATACTGTTTCCTCACTCGAAACCTCTTCGCTTGATACTTCCTCTTCGCTTGAAGAAGAAACCTCCGGTTCATCTTCCTGCCTTTTAGAGTTTGCAATTAAAACTGTGCCGACAGTGATACTAACCACAAGGCAAATTGCTATAACGGCAGATATGATTTTATGTGCATAAATAAGACCTATTAAAGCAAAAAATTTATTTTTCATAATTTTCCTCTTTTTTTAATATTCTGAATACTGCAAGCCCCATTTTAGTAAAAATTTAAGTAAAAGTCAAGTCTTGGCTTGATTTACCACGAAAAAAGTTGAAAAAAATTAAATTTTTTATTGACTGGAATAAAAAATAGTAGTATTCTTATAAAATAGAGAAAATTAGGAGGAAAACTATTATGTTTAAATCAGAGTATTTGCAGAGAGTTTATGCTTCGGTTGAAGCAAGAAACCCTGGCGAAAATGAATTTTTGCAGGCAGTTCGTGATGTTCTCGAATCATTAGAGCCTGTTGTAATGCAGGATGATAAGTTTGAAAAGAACGGCATTATCGAGCGTATGGTTGAGCCCGAGCGTATGATTAGCTTCCGTGTTTCATGGGTTGATGATAACGGTCAGGTTCAGGTTAACAGGGGCTTCAGAGTTCAGTTTAATTCTGCTATTGGTCCTTATAAGGGCGGTCTTCGTTTCCATCCCTCAGTTAACGCTTCTATTATGAAGTTCTTAGGCTTTGAGCAGACCTTCAAAAACAGCCTTACAGGTCTTCCTATGGGCGGCGGTAAGGGCGGTTCAGACTTTGACCCCCGTGGCCGTTCAGACGGTGAAATTATGCGTTTCTGCCAGAGCTTTATGACCGAGCTTGCAAAGCATATCGGTGCTGACACTGACGTTCCCGCAGGTGATATCGGTGTTGGTGCCCGTGAGGTAGGCTACCTTTACGGTCAGTATAAGAGACTCCGCAACGAGTTTACTGGTGTTCTCACAGGTAAAGGCCGTTCATTCGGCGGTTCCTTGATTCGCCCTGAGGCTACAGGCTTTGGTGCTGTTTACTATGCAGTTGAAATGCTTAAGACCTTTGGTGAGGATATCAAAGGCAAAACCTTTGCAGTTTCAGGCTTCGGTAACGTTGCTTGGGGTACTGTTAAAAAGGTTAACGAGCTTGGCGGTAAGGTTGTTACCATTTCTGGCCCTGACGGATACATATATGATGAAGAGGGTATCTGCACCGAAGAAAAGATTAACTTCATGCTCGAAATGAGAGCTTCAGGCCGTGATAAGGTTAAGGACTATGCTGATAAGTTCGGCGTTCCTTACTTTGAGGGCAAGAGACCTTGGGAAGTTAAGGTTGATGTTGTTATGCCTTGTGCTACTCAGAACGAGGTTGGTATCGAGGACGCTAAGAACATCGTTAATAATGGCGTTAAATACTATGTTGAGGTTGCTAATATGCCTACAACCGATGAAGCTGTTTCTTATCTTAAGGCAAACAAGGTTGTTATTGCTCCCTCTAAGGCAGTTAATGCCGGCGGCGTTGCAGTTTCAGGTCTTGAGATGAGCCAGAACTCTATGCGTTACAGCTGGACAGCTGAAGAGGTTGACGCTAAGCTTCATCAGATTATGTCTGATATTTATAAGAACTCCTGGGAGGCTGCTAAGAAGTACGGTATGGAGGGCGACCTCATTGCAGGTGCTAACATTGCAGGCTTCGAAAAGGTTGCAGATGCTATGATAGCTCAGGGTGTTGCATACTAATTTTTAAAAGCTTTATGAGGGAAGAGGAAACTCTTCCCTCTTTTTTTATTTTCATATAAAAATTTTCTGATATTTTGTGCATTTTGCGGAAAAGTATAAAAAGAAATATTATTTGGAGGTTTTTATATGAAACGAAAACTTTTATCCCTTTTAATCGCATTTGTTTGTTCCATTTCCTGTCTTAGCCTCGCTTCCTGCGGAGAAAAGGACAAATCTCAGGTTTATTTTTTAAACTTCAAGCCTGAATCGGCAAGCGTTTATGAAGAGCTTGCAAAAAAATATGAGGAAGAAACAGGCGTTAAGGTTAAGGTTGTAACTGCGGCTGCCAATAACTATGAGCAAACCTTAAAATCTGAAATCGCTAAAAGTGCAGCCCCAACCATTTTTCAGGTTAACGGCCCTGTAGGATATGATGCCTGGAAAGACTATTGCCTTGATATTAAGGATAGCAAGCTTTATTCTTTCCTTTCCGATAAGGATTTAGCCATAAAAGAAGATGACGGCGTTTATGCTATTCCTTATGTTGTTGAGGGCTACGGCATTATTTATAATGATGCTATTATGAAGAAATATTTTGCACTTAAAAATAAAAAGTCCCCTCTTTCCTCCGCCGAGGAAATTGATAGCTTTGATAAATTAAAGACGGTTGTTGAGGATATGACCGCTAATAAAGAAACACTTGGAATCAAGGGCGTTTTTGCTTCGACCTCCCTGTCAACTGGTGAGGACTGGCGTTGGCAAACCCATCTTTTGAATGTTCCGCTTTATTACGAGATTTCTGAAATGGGTGAAGAGCTTGACGCAACCCTTTCACTTTTAGAGGCAAACGAAATTGAGTTTAAATATGTTGATAATTTCAGCCGACTTTTCGACCTTTATATAGATAACTCTGTAACCGCTAAAACCTTGCTCGGCTCGAAATCGGTTGCCGATTCTATGGCAGAGTTTGCTTTAGGAGAAGCAGCGATGGTGCAGAACGGAAACTGGGCTTGGTCGCAAATTTCGGGTGTTCAGGGCAACACAGTAAAAGAAGAGGATATCAAAATGCTTCCCATTTATATCGGTGTTGAGGGTGAAAAGGGACAAGGCATTTGTATCGGCACAGAAAACTATTTTGCAATAAATAAAAATGTTGATGAAGAAAGTCAAAAGGCTTCTCTCGCATTTCTCGAATGGCTGTTCTCAAGCGAAACAGGTAAAAAATATGTAACCGAAAAATTAGGCTTTATAACCCCATTTAACACATTCTCTGAAAACGAGCTTCCCAACGACCCCTTAGCAAAGGAAATTGCAAAATATATGAACGATGATTCATTAAAAAATATCCCTTGGGCTTTCAGTGCTTTCCCGAGTGATGCATTTAAAAGAGAAGTTGGAAGTGCCTTGCTTGACTATGTTCAGGGCGAAAAGAAATGGGATGAATTCAAGAAAACAGTTGCGGATAAATGGAAGAGTGAACGAGGATAATGAATAACTCTGTTAAACGCTATTTCCCAATCTTCGTTCTTCCAACCCTTATAGCCTTTCTTATTGCCTTTGTAATTCCATTTGTTTTGGGACTTTTCCTATCCTTTACAGAGTTCAGGACCGTAAGCGATGCCTCCTTTGTTGGCTTTTCCAACTATATAAGAGCTTTCAGTGAGGATAATTCCTTTTTAACTGCCCTTTGGTTTACGGTGAGATTTGCCGTTATGTCGGTTATAAGCATAAATGTTATAGCTTTTCTGTTGGCTTTAATGCTAACCAGAACAGTTCCCGGAACTAAGTTTTTCAGAACAGTATTCTTTATGCCAAATCTTATCGGCGGAATAGTTCTAGGCTATATCTGGCAGGTTATAATCAACGGGGTGCTATACCGCTTTAATTATTCAATAACCTCAAATTCGGCTTTTGGCTTCTGGGGAATGGTTATTCTTATGAACTGGCAAATGATAGGATATATGATGATTATTTATATCGCAGGAATTCAGAATATCCCAACCGATATAATTGAGGCATCCAAGGTTGACGGTGCGGGTGCATTTACCACACTTCGCAAAATCATAATCCCATCGGTTATGCCCTCGATTACCATTTGTTTGTTTCTAACGATAACAAATTCCTTTAAGCTTTTCGACCAGAATCTAAGCCTTACTGCCGGAGCCCCCGCCAACCGCACTCAGATGGTAGCTCTTGATATCTATAACACCTTTTATTCAAGAACAGGCTTTGAGGGTGTTGGACAGGCAAAGGCGGTTATCTTCTTTATTATCGTTGCCATTATAGCCTTGGCTCAGCTTAAATTTACCCGTTCAAAAGAGGTGGAGCATTAGTGAAAGAAAAAATACTCAACAGAATATTTTTTATAATATTATCCTTTGCGGCAATAGTTTTTATCTTCCCCGTTTTCATAGTTCTTATGAACTCATTCAAGCTGAAGTTCTCTATTGCCTCAAACCCTTTTGCTTTACCAACTACCGATACCTTTACAGGCTTCGAAAACTATACCGAAGGTATTCGCAATACAGGCTTTTTCTCAGCTTTTGGGTGGTCCCTTTTTATAACCGTTTTTTCGGTTGCGGCAATCGTTGTTTTCACCTCTATGACGGCTTGGTATATAATAAGGGTTAAGAACGCCTTTAATTCTATACTTTACTATGCCCTTGTCTTTTCAATGATAGTTCCCTTTCAGATGGTTATGTTCACAATGTCCAAAACAGCTAATGTTCTAAGACTTGATAATCCTCTTGGAATAATTCTTATTTATTTAGGCTTCGGGGCGGGACTATCTGTGTTTATGTTTTCGGGCTTTATTAAAACTGTTCCCTTAGGAATTGAAGAGGCAGCAACTATTGACGGCTGCAACACTCTTCAGGTTTTCTGGAAGGTTGTTTTCCCTATTTTAAAGCCGACTGCAATAACCGTTGCAATCCTTAACACAATGTGGATTTGGAACGATTATCTGCTTCCCTATCTCGTTATTGGAAACGATTATAAAACAATACCGATAGCAGTTCAGTATTTAAAGGGCGGATATGGCTCGGTTGATATGGGAGCTATGATGGCAATGCTTGTGCTTTCAATCGTTCCGGTTGTTATTTTCTATCTTACAAGCCAAAAATATATCATAAAAGGAGTAGCTTCGGGTGCTGTTAAAGGATAAAGAACAAAAGGGGAAGCTTAAAAGCGGAATTTTGCTTTCCGTAACCTCGCTTCCCTCGCCCTATGGTATAGGCTCACTCGGCGAAGAATGCTTTTCTTTTCTTGATTTTTTAAGGAAAACCCGACAAAGCTATTGGCAACTTCTGCCCTTATGCCCTTTTGGTAAAGGCAATTCCCCCTATAGCTCGTATTCTTCTTTCGCAGGGGAAATTTTGCTCATTGATATTCCTCTTCTTGTAAATTCAGGTCTTTTAAGAGAAGAGGATATCCCAAAGACCGACTTTCAACAAAACGTTGACTATCAAAAGGTACGCAAATTCAAACTGCCGCTTTTAAAAAAAGCGGCAGCTAACTTTGATGATGAAAACCGAGATTTCAAGGCTTTTAAAAGAGAAAATGCTTTCTGGCTTAAGGATTTTGCTTTGTTTATGGCTATAAAAGATAGCTTTTCGGGTGCCCCCTTTTATAATTGGGAGGATAGTCTTAAATACCGTCTGCCCGATGCTCTAAAGGCTTTTGAGGATACCCATAGAGAAGAAATTCTCTTTTATGAAATAACCCAGTTTCTTTTCTTTTCGCAGTTTTTAAGGGTTAAAAATTATGCCGAAAGGTGCTTTATAAAGCTTATCGGGGATATCCCCTTTTATGTTTCACTTGATAGTGCGGATGTCTGGAGTAATCCCGACTGCTTCAAATTAGGGCGAGATATGAAACCCCTCTTGGTTGCAGGTGTGCCGCCTGATTTGTTTTCAAGTAACGGTCAGCTCTGGGGCAACCCGATTTATGACTGGGAGCATTTAAGGAAAAACAACTACCCCTTTTGGAAAGAGAGGCTTTTCCATTATTCAAGGCTTTATCATACCGTTAGAATTGACCATTTCAGAGCCTTTGCAAATTACTATGCTATCCCCTCTTCTGCTCCTGATGCAAGGTCGGGCAAATGGGAAAAAGGTATAGGCTTTCAGTTCTTTTCTTCTCTTAAGGATATTCTTAAAAACACCGAAATCATAGCCGAAGATTTAGGAGAAGAAAGCATTGAGGTTGATGAGCTTATAAACAGAACCGGCTTTCCTAATATGAAGGTTTTGCAGTTTGCCTTTGATTCCGATTTAAAGGATAGGTTTTTACCCCGAAATTTTTCAAGAAATTGTGTTTGTTACACAGGCACCCACGATAATGATACAACTATCGGTTGGTATGAAAAGGCTGAAAAAAAGGAAAAACTGCTTTTTGATAAGCTTGTGCCTAAAGCCTATGACTCGGTATCGTTAAACCTTATTTCCTTTGCTATGAAATCAAAAGCCAAAACGGTTATAATACCGCTTCAAGACTATTTAGAGCTTCCCTCTAAGGACAGAATGAACACCCCAGGCACCGAAAACGGCAACTGGGAATGGCGGTATTTGGAAACCGACCTTTCCGATACCCTCGCTGATACAGTTCTTAGATTATCTAAAGGAAGAAATTAAAAGCACCTCTTTCGAGGTGCTTTCCTTTATTTTTTACCTGTCGAGCCGAAACCGCCCGCACCTCTTTCGGTATCGTTAAGAGCCTCTGTTTCGGTATATTCAACCGCTAAGAACGGAGCGATTACCATCTGAGCAATTCTTTCACCTGCAGCAATAGTCTGAGCAGTGTTTGAGTGGTTATGGAGAGCTACCATAATCTCGCCTCTGTAATCACTGTCAATAACGCCAACCTTATTTGCGGGAGCGAGGCCTCTCTTGGTTGCAATACCGCTTCTCGCATATATAAGTCCTGCATATCCTTCGGGAATTTCCATAGCAATACCTGTGTGAACAAGCCTTGTTTCCCCTGCCTCTATAGTAATTTCCTCCTCTGCAGAATATAAATCTGCTCCTGCGGCAAACTCTGAGCCATAGGTGGGAGTATGAGCCTTCTCATTAAGTTTTACAAAGTTAACCTTAATCATTTTTATCACCTTTCATAAATATCGCCTGAGCCCATTTTTCTCTGCCAAACACCGTCAAGCCAGATAACCCGACCCAATTCAAGCGATTTTTTAACATCTATAATCCTTTGATTTGATGAGCCTCTGAAAATAAGGTCGGGGCTTTTAAGCTCCTCAACAAACTTTCCGTCAACCAAAACATCAATATTAGAGAGTATTTCCAAAACCGTTTCTTTATTTCCAACCTTACCCTCAAGCAACTGTCGGTCAAAATCAAAGCCTGTATAGCACCAAACCGTCTTTTCGGGAAGCCTTTTCTTGATTTCCTTTAAAACGCTAAGTATTCCCTCTTGGTTTTCGGGCTCAAACGGCTCGCCTCCAAGAAGTGAAAAACCCTCAATATGCTTTGGACTTAAAGCGGTTATTATCTCTTCAATAGTGTCTTGTGTAAAGGGTTTGCCAAAGCTAAAATCCCAAGCCTCGCTGTTAAAACAGTTTTTACAGCGGTGTCTGCACCCGCTTACGAAAAGCGATACCCTGACACCAGGCCCATTGGCAATATCAAATTTTTTGATAACTGCATAATTCATAGTTATATCCTTTAATTAAGGGGCAGGATAACCTGCCCCTAATTTTATTAGAGATGCAATACTCTTTCCTTAATTTCCTGAGTTCTACCCTGATTCCAATACTGAGTACCGATATATCCGCAAGTACGTCTCGCAACATTCATCTTATCCTGGTCGGTATTTCCGCAAACGGGACATTTCCAAACGAGCTTGCCGTGTTCATCCTCTTCAATGCCGATTTCACCATCATAACCGCAGTTATGGCAATAATCGCTCTTGGTGTTAAGCTCGGCATACATAATGTTATCATAGATAAACTGAATAACCGAGATAACAGCCTCTAGGTTGTTCTGCATATTCGGAACTTCAACATAGGAAATAGCTCCACCTGGAGAAAGCAACTGGAACTTAGCCTCAAGTGCTAACTTATCGAATGCATCAATTTCCTCACCAACATGAACATGATAGCTGTTGGTGATATAGTTTCTATCGGTTACGCCCTTGACAACACCAAAACGCTTCTGCAAGCATTTAGCAAACTTATAGGTGGTGCTTTCAAGAGGTGTACCGTAAAGTGAATAGTCAATATTCTCGGCTGCTTTCCATTTAGCGGTATACTCATTGAGCTTTCTCATAATCTCAAGGCCGAATTCCTCGCCCTCAGGCTCGGTAAGCTTCTTGCCGTTCATGCTATAAACACATTCCCAAAGACCTGCATAACCGAGAGACAAGGTTGAATAACCGCCATGGAGATATTTATCAATGGTTTCGCCCTTCTTAAGTCTCAACAATGCACCGTACTGCCAGAGAATAGGAGCGGCATCAGAAACTGTTCCAGTCAGTCTTTCATGGCGAGCCTGAAGTGCTCTATGGCAAAGCTCCATTCTCTCATCGAAAATCTTCCAGAATTTTTCTTTATCGCCACCGGCAGAAAGTCCGATATCAACAAGGTTAACGGTAACAACGCCCTGATTGAAGCGGCCATAATACTTAGGCTTGCCGTTTTCATCAACATAGGGAGTTAAGAAACTGCGGCAACCCATACAGGTATAACAATGACCCTCGCCGTTTTTATCAATCTTATTCTCAAGCATCATTTTCTCGGAAATATAATCAGGAACCATACGCTTAGCAGTACACTTAGCAGAAAGCTGAGTTAAGTACCAATACTTAGTGCCCTCACGGATATTATCCTCTTCAAGAACATAGATAAGCTTAGGGAATGCGGGAGTAACCCAAACACCCTTTTCGTTCTTAACGCCCTGATAACGCTGTTTTAAAACTTCCTCGATAATCATAGCGAGGTCTGCTTTTTCCTGCTCATCCTTAGCCTCGTTAAGATACATAAATACAGTTACAAAAGGAGCCTGACCGTTAGTTGTCATCAAAGTTACAACCTGATACTGAATGGTCTGAACACCCTTGCGGATTTCATCTCTGAGTCTCTTTTCGGCAATATCCTTAATCTTCTCTTCGGTTATACCCTCAATGCCCGAAAGCTCTGCCTCAACCTCTTTGAGAAGCTTTTTACGGCTGATATCAACAAAGGGGGCTAAATGGGTAAGGCTGATACTCTGACCGCCATACTGACAAGAAGCAACCTGAGCGATAATTTGAGTTGCTATATTGCAAGCGGTTGAGAATGTATGGGGTTTTTCGATATAGGTACCGCTGATAACAGTACCGTTCTGAAGCATATCCTCAAGATTTACGAGGTCGCAGTTATGCATATGCTGAGCAAAATAGTCAGCATCGTGGAAATGGATAAGACCTCTTTCGTGAGCATCAACAATATCGGGCTCTAAAAGAATACGCTTGGTTATATCCTTACTAACCTCGCCTGCCATATAATCACGCTGAACGCTGTTAACGGTAGGATTCTTGTTAGAGTTCTCCTGCTTTACTTCCTCATTGTTGCATTCAATAAGGCTTAAAATCTGCTCATCGGTTGTGTTGGACTTACGAACCAATGCTCTGGTATAACGATAGGTTATGTAACGGCGGGCAACATCAAATGCACGCTGATTCATAATCTGGTCCTCAACCATATCCTGAATTTCTTCAACGCTTAAAGAGCGGTTCATATTAAGAGCCGCACTCTCAACATCCTCCGCAATTCTCTTTATCTGGATTTCGCTCATTCTTTCGCTTGGAACAACAGTATCATTAGCCTTAGAAACCGCTACAACGATTTTCTTGGGGTCAAACTCAACCTCTGCTCCACTTCTTTTAATAATTTTCATAGCTTTACTTCCCCAAAATATTCTATTTCTGTTTTTAATTTAACACAATATATTGTGTAGTGCAAGTATTATTATAACACAATAAATAGAAAAATCAAGTGGGAATTTAAAAAAGATTTCTTTTTTCTCTTTTTTGTTATTTCCCACAAATTTTTACATCCTTTTTATATTTTTCAAACAATTTAAATTTGTGTTATCAAAAAGGGTCAAGGGCGAAGCCCTTGTCGTTTAGGGGGTTTACGATGTCGGCGTGCAAAATTAAAAATCATATCTTTCTTGCCTTTCAGTTGAGAGCTTGCTCTCACTCTTGAAAGGCGGCTTTATTCAAATTACAACCCGACATCTAAAGGGGGAATCGAAATCCCCCTTTTAAAAGGCGAATCTTTCCGCCCTTTCTTTTCGCCCACACAAGAAAGGGCGTGCCGGTCGCGGCATGAGCGACAAAGAAGTAAATTTTCACTCTTATATTTTAAAATAAAAAAAGAGCGACAAATTATCGCTCTTGAACTAAATATTATTGCGGTATCTTGATTTCTCCGTTTTCTTTTTCAAATTCTCTGATATATTTGTTTAATACATAAAGAACTTGCCCGTTCCCTGAACGGCCCTCATATTTTGCTACATAATGCAACTTATAATGCAAATCCTTGTCTATTTCAATTCCTAAATGCTTATTATCCTTGTTTCTCATAAACTCACCTAAAACAATCTTATTTTAAGTTTATTTTAAGATTATTTTATGTTATAATGTTATTGGTATACTCAATTTAAGTATACTAAAATATTTTTTAAGGAGTGTTTTTTATGAGAGAAGTAGTTTGTTGGTGTTGTGAATATTTTGAACTTTCAGAAATCTCAGACCCATTTTACAAATTGATACACGGTATAAAAGATTGTTGCAGTTTAAAAAATAAGGGTGTAAACAGCGAGGATGCCGTTTGCGAAGATTTTTTGTTAAGGTCAGGTTTATTCACCAAGAGAAGTATCCCAGAGAGATGCAAGAATTATCATAATTCTAACCAAAAGCCTTAAAGCCCTCGCCAACTATTTCCCCTGCATCTGCAACGATTATAAAGGCACTTTTATCTATTTTATCAAGTATACTGTAAACCGCAGAGACCTCGTGTATTCTTACAACGCAAAGAAGAAGTTGTCTTTCCTCATCAGTATATCCGCCCTTTGCAGAAAGTACAGTTACTCCTCTTTTAAGGGTTGAATTTATTTCCTTGCAGATTTCTTTATATTTTAAGGACACAATATATATGAGTTTTCCCTTATCGCCGCCATAGAGCATTTTATCCATTATAACCGAAGAAGCATAAAGCGATACCGAGGAATATAACGCACTTTCTATATTTCCATAAACAAAAGCCGCTAAGGCTACAACCGCCGCATCCATTATAAGAATTACTCTACCTACGGTTAAATGCCTGAAACGGCGGTTGATAAGCTTTGCTAAAATATCAACTCCGCCCGTTGTTGCGCCTCTGAGCAGAATAAGACTGAGCCCCAGCCCCATAAGTATTCCGCCAAAGAGAGAAGCCAAAATTTTATCGATATGAAAAGAGGGTAATATAGCATCGGTAACCGTAAGAGCAAAGGAAACAATACCCGTTGCTATAGCAGTTTTAACTATAAATATTCCGCCAAACTTTAGAAAGCCTAAAATCAAAACAGGGATATTAAGCAAAAGAAGAATTATACCGCTCGGCAGTGAAAACAGATAGTTTATTAAGGTTGCTATACCTGTAAACCCCCCGGGTGAGATTTCATTTGCAGTTATAAACATTGTAACCGCTGAGGAATATATAAAGGCTCCAATAAAAAACCATATTATATCAAAAACTGTTTTTCTTATGTTTTTCAAACTTATCACCTATTAAATATATTCCCCTTTTATAAATAAAAAAACCGTTGCTATTAGCAACGGTTTTAAAATTAGATTTTCATAATTCCAAATGCACTAAGCACCGAGGAAACAAGAATAAGCACTATACAAATCGGAGCGATATATTTAATAACAATGGTAAACAAAGTCTTAGCCTTAAAGGGAGCGCCGATTTCAATCTCTTCAATAATTGCTTTCGGCTTAATGATATAGCCAACGAAAATGCAAGTAAGAAGAGCTACTGTCGGCATAAGCACGCTATTGCTTATGAAATCGAAGAAATCAAGCAAAGCCATACCTATAATAGTAAAGCCGCTCCAGATTCCGTTGCCTAAAGAAACAGGGATTCCAATAGCTAAACAGAAAACGAAAACAATTGCGCAAACAGCCTTTCTATTCCAACCAAGCTTATCTCTTACAATAGAAACAACCGTTTCCATAAGAGAGATGGAAGAAGTGAGCGCTGCAAAGAGAACTAAAAGGAAGAATAAAGCACCGATTATAGCTCCGCCTGTCATACTCTCAAAAACCTTGGGAAGTGTAACAAACATAAGGCCTGGGCCTTGACCGAGAGCTTCCTCACTACCGCCCGAGAAGCTGAATACTGCGGGGATAATCATAAGACCTGCCATAAAGGCAATACCTGTATCAAAAATCTCAATCTGACGAACTGAGGATTCAAGGTTAACTTCCTTTTTCATATATGAGCCATAGGTAATCATAATACCCATCGCAAGCGACATTGAATAGAAAAGCTGACCTAAAGCTGCAAGCACGGTTGTTGCCGAGAATTTAGAAAAATCGGGGGTTATGTAATAGATTAAACCATCTATAGCTCCAGGCATAAATAAACCGTAAATCGCAATGAAAACAGTAATCAAAGCGAGAATAGGCATCATAAACTTACTAACCTTTTCAATGCCCTTTTCAACACCGAAAAGAACAACCAAGGCAGTAAGTCCCATAAATATAAGGAACCAACCAACAGGCTCAAAGGGTTTTGAAATGAAATTTCCAAAATATCCGTCCGTTGCAGCGGCTTTCATTCCACCCGTTGCAAAAGCAAATAAATACTTTGTAACCCAACCGCCTATTACCGAATAATAAGGCAATATAATGGCGGGGATAATAGCTGCCAAAACACCAACAAAACTAAATCTCTTATCGAGCTTTTTGAAAGCACCGATAGCACTAAGACCTGTTTTTCTACCAATAGCTATTTCGGCACACATAAGTGCAAAGCCAAAGGTTACAGCCAAAGCTATATAAACAAGCAAGAAAATTCCTCCGCCATACTTTGCAGCAAGATAGGGAAATCTCCATATATTACCAAGTCCAACAGCAGAGCCTGCCGCCGCCAGAACAAAACCAATTTTACCGGTAAAACTACTTCTTTTCTCTCCCATAATTTAACTCCTTAGAAATAATATACTATATTTTATCACATATCTTATTTTCTCGCAATGTTTTTCTCACTTTGGCATAAAATTCTCAAAAATATAGGTTTTGAATTTACGCCTATCCTTGTCCAAAGCCTCTTGAGTTTCAAAGGTCCAACCAATAGGATATGCTCCGAGAATTTTTTCGAGCACAAACATAAACCTGTTTGCATTTCTTTCATCATAAGAAACAAAATCAGGACGGGATAGGAAATTGAATATAAAGGGGGTTAACAGGTGTTTTAAAACACTCTTTCCCTCATAAACCATAGCAAGCTGTCCTCGAAGAATTTTCTTGTTATGGCGGTTATACCAATAAGGCACCCCAGGATAAAAGGACTGAACATAATATTCGCCCTCATATTTTGACAAGATACTGTTTGTCCTTTCGCAAAGCTCATTGCAGTCCCTACCATCACATTTAAACTCAATTAAAAGAGGCACTCTGCCGTCAACTGATTTTAAAAGCTCCTTTAAGGTCGGTATTACTTCGTTAGTGCCGTTAAGGCGATATTCCTTAAGCTCTGAAAGAGTGAGCTCATTAACCGCAATATCTTCGCCGCACATTCTTTTGAGGTTGTTATCGTGAAATATAACAACCTCACCGTCTTTAGTAAGTCTTATATCGGTTTCTATAAGATATCCCCTTGCCGCCGCCTCTAAAAA
>JAZPXP010000075.1:0-2851 GCA_045543715.1 Acutalibacteraceae bacterium | reverse complement strand
GAAATGATTTAATATGATATATTTTTACTTAGAGTCAAAACTCTAATGAAAGGAATGTGATTATAATGAAAATGGTTAAGGACAAAAAGCTCGTTGTTGGAGCTGACTTTGCAGGTTTCCCTCTCAAAGAAGCAGTTGTTGCTCACTTAAAGGCTAAGGGCTGGGAGATTACAGACCTTGGTGTTTGCGTTGATTCCGACCCCAATGACACCGACCTCATGTTCCACAGAGTTGGTCTTCGTGTTGGTGCAACTATCGCTGAAGGCGAGTTTGAAAGAGCTCTTCTCTTCTGCGGAACAGGTATGGGTATACATATTGCCGCAAGCAAATGTCCCCATGTTCATGCAGGTGTTGTTGAGAGTGTTCCCGCAGCTCTCAGAGCTATTACAGGTAACGGCGTAAATGTTCTTGCAATGGGTGCTTTCTATGTTGCTCCTGCTATGGGCTGCGATATTGCTGATGCTTATCTTAACGCTGAGCTCGGCTCTGGCTATGAATGGTGGAAGAACTTTTATGAGTTCCATAAGTTAGCCATTGATGAGCTTGAAGCTTTCGATTATGAAGAGTATAAAGCTAACGGCTTCAAGGTTAACAAGCTCGGCGATTTCCCCTTAAAGCTCGAAACCAAACCTGATAACATCTAATATATTAAAACACCGAAAGCCAAGGCTTTCGGTGTTTTTTTAATTGAGTTCATTTGCCATTTCATAGAATTTATAATAAATTCCCTTCTGGCTAAGAAGTTCTTCGTGATTTCCCTCTTCCATAATTCCCTCATCGGTTAGAACTAAAATTCTATCCGATTTTTTTATGGTTGAAAGTCTGTGAGCAATTGTGATAGTTGTTCTGCCCTCAGAAAGCTTGGCGAGTGATTTTGCAACCGCAAACTCACTCTCATTATCAAGAGCACTTGTTGCCTCATCTAGAATAATTATAGGCGGATTTTTAAGGAAAACTCTTGCAATACTTATTCTCTGCTTCTGACCGCCCGAGAGTTTAACTCCCCTCTCGCCTACATAGGTATCATATCCATCCTTAAGCTCCATAACAAACTCGTGTGCCCCTGCTTTTTTAGCAGCTTCTATAACCTCTTCCATAGAAGCACCGGGCTTTCCGTATGAGATATTCTCATAAACCGTACCCGAGAAAAGATATACATCCTGCTGAACAATTCCTATATTGTTTCTAAGGCTTTTAAGGGTATATTCCTTAATATTTTTACCGTCAAGGGTGATTTCACCGCTTGTAACATCATAAAAACGGGGAATTAAATTGCAAAGGGTTGTTTTTCCTCCGCCAGACGGACCAACGAAAGCAATCTTTTCGCCACTCTTAATCGAAAGATTAAGACCCTTGAAAACTTTATTATGGTCATCAGGATATTCGAATGAAACATCCAGAAATTCGATATTTCCCTTGGGGTTTTCAAGCTCAACCGCATTCTCTTCATCGAAAATCTCTATATCGGCATCCATTATCTGCAAGAAGCGTTCAATTCCCGTAAGACCTCTTTGGAACTGCTCTGCAAATTCGATAATTCTTCGAACAGTTGCTATGAAGGTTGTTACATAAAGAAGGTAAGCTACAAGGTCTCCGGGTGTTATAGCACCCTTTATCATAAAGATACTTCCCGCTATTACAACCGAAGCATACATTATACCGTCAAACATACGGGTTGTTGTTGAAAAAGCACCCATAAAGCGATAAGAAAGCTTCTTAATTGAAAAGAAATTCTTATTATCCTTCTCAAACTTTTCTTGCTCAATCTCTTCATTTGCAAAAGCCTTAACAACCTTCTGACCAAGCAGAGAATCCTCAATTCGAGCATTAAGTTCTCCAATTAACTGCCTTTGCTCTCTGAAGGTTGCACGCATTTTCTTATTTAAACTTCTGCAAATAACAACCATTATAGGAATAATCACAAATATTATGAGAGTTAGTGTAACATTGATATTAAGAAGAATAACAAAGGATACTATACCCTTTATTCCCGCTATAAAAAACTCTTCAGGACAATGATGCGAAAACTCGGTAACATCAAAGAGGTCGTTGGTAATACGGCCCATGATTTGACCAACCTTAGTATTGTTAAAATATGTATTCGAAAGCTTGTGAAGATGACTGTATGCATCTCTTCGCATATCGGTTTCAATCTTTGTTCCCATAACATGACCGATATAAGCCATATAATAATAAGCCGCTGAATCAATAATGCGAAGAACCAGATAAAGAATACCTACCCTTAAAACAAAGCCTATAGTAAGGGAAGCTAAATCATTTATTCCCCTGTTGGTTATTTCCTTCATAATAAGGGGTAGTATTATTTCGCATATAGTTGTTAGCGAAGCGCAAAAAAGGTCAAATATAACGGTTGGGATATACTTTTTATAATAAGGCATAAATCTGCCGATTAGTTCGCCCGTTTTATATTTTCTTTCACTTTGCATCATATCACCTCGAGTATTAGAATTTTATCACATTTTGAATATTCTTTCAATAAAAAACTGCACCAAAAGGTGCAGTTTTTAGTTATTTAAAAGAATTATAATCTTTCTTAATTGCAAAATATGCCGCCTTTGGCTTGCGGTATTCATTAACAATACCTTTGTTATTAAAGCCTCTTGCACGATTTAAACCTGCTTGCAAACAGGTTCTCATATCGCAATACTGCCAAATATAAAATCCTGCCATCATCGGATGGTTATGGAAAGCATTAACACAATAGGATAAAAGCTCTGCCTGATACTCCTCTGTCCAATGAATATTATCAAAGGTATGCTCACCATAAATAGCGGCGCAGCCAAATTCTGACATAATAACAGGAATATCTGAAAGACCTAATTTTTCTCTT
>JAZPXP010000074.1:0-12352 GCA_045543715.1 Acutalibacteraceae bacterium | reverse complement strand
TATCTCCGCTTCTTATATCAAACCTTGCTTTTCTTAAAATTTCGGGCGGAACTGTATATTGAATAGCCGCATCAACCGATAATACAAGCAGGTCAAAAGCCCCATCTGCAAGAGCAGATAGGGTGTCAGTTCTTTTGTGTTCATATTCTTTTGAGTAACCACTAAGGTTGCCGATACAATAATCCCTAAGAGGAAAATTAACCGCCTTTATCCCGAGCGCTATAGCATCCGAGCAAAGTTCATTCGCTGTCGCCTCGTCCTCAGTTATAACGGTAATTTTCTTCCCTGTCAGCCTTGAAAGAGAGGCTAAAATCACCGCCTTGTGAATGCCTGATAGCCCTGTGCAACAAAGGGGCAAGCGTTCCTTTTCAATAGCCTTTAAAAGAGAGTCAAAATCGGCATCCGAAATCAGAATTTTATCAAGAAATTCCATATTTTCCTCAGCTGTTGTATTTATTCATCGCAGAGTCAATTCCGCGAAGTATAATCTCTTTAACCGCCTTGACGGCTCTTTCTAGTGCCTTTTCGAAATTCTCGGTTTCTTCTTTTGGTATTTTACCAAGAACCCAGTTGACTGCATCCGTCTGTCCGCTCGGCTTTTTGCCAACACCGATTTTAATTCTTATAATTTCCTCAGTGCCTAAAAGCTCGATAATATCTCTGAGTCCCTTTTGTCCCCCATCGCTACCCTTACGGCGTGCTCTTATAACACCGATATCAAAGGAAATATCATCGTGAAGAACGATAATTTTATCACTAGGGATTTTATAAAAGGAAGCAATTTTCTGCACCGCTTTTCCCGAATTATTCATAAAGGTCTGAGGCTTTATAACAAGTATTCTGTTATTTCCTATCCTGCATTCACCAAGCAGAGCTTCATATTTGTTCTTATTGAACTGAAAGGCTAAATCCTCTGCCATACTGTCAAGCGCCATAAAGCCTGCGTTATGGCGGGTGTTTTCATACTGAAGACCTGGATTACCAAGGCCTACAACCAGCCAATCATAAGTTGATTTTCTTTTAAATATCATATTTTTCACCACTCCTAGATTTTACCCCAAAAATGAAAATTTTTCAAGATAATATTGTAAAATTAGTTAATAAGTGATAAACTGTATGTAAATATATTAAATTTAAGAGGTTTAGCTATGAATATACTTGTCATCGGTTGCGGCAAAATCGGATCAACTATTATTGCAAGCCTTGTATCTGAGGGACATGATGTTATCGTTCTTGATAATAACCCTCAGGTCATTGAGAATATCACAAATGTTTACGATGTTATCGGAGTTTGCGGTAACGGAGCGGATAGTGATGTTTTAAGTGAGGCGGGGGCTAAGAAGTCCGACCTTGTAATTGCAGCAACCGATTCTGATGAACTTAATATGCTTAGCTGCTTTTTATCAAAGCGTATGGGTGCTAAATATACTGTTGCCCGTATCAGAAACCCTGAATACAATGATAAAAGCCTCAGCTTTATGAAGCAGCAGTTGGATATTTCTTTGGCTATCAACCCTGAGCGTGTTGCGGCTCACGAGCTTTATAATATCTTAAAGTTCCCCTCTGCCGCAAAAATAGAAACCTTTTCGGGCAGAAACTTTGAAATGATTGAGCTTCGCCTTAAAGATGATTCGGTGCTTGACGGAATGCGTCTTATCGATATGCGAAATAAATTTAAGGCTAAATTCCTTATCTGTGCTGTTCAGCGTGGGGATGAGGCATATATTCCTGATGGTAATTTTATTCTTAAAAGCCGTGATAAAATCTGCCTTACCGCCGCTCCCAGTGAAATGACCAAGCTTTTAAGGGATATGGGCATTCTTCAGAAAAAAGCCCGTAATATTATGATTTTGGGCGGAAGCAGAACAGGCTATTACCTTGCCAAAAAGCTCTCAAATGCGGGAATTTCGGTTAAACTTATTGAAAGAGATGCAAAGCTTTGCGAGGAGCTTTGCGAAGCACTACCAAAAGCTACTGTTATCAACGGCGATGGAGCCGAGCAGGAGCTTCTTCTTGAGGAGGGACTTCATTCTCTCGATGCATTTGTTGCCCTTACGGGAATTGATGAAGAAAATATTCTGCTTTCTTCCTTTGCTTCTTCGCATAATATCCCCAAGGTTATCGCAAAGGTTAACCGCGATGAGCTGATTCCTTTGGCTGAGCATTGGGGACTTGATACCTTCGTTTCCCCGAAAAAACTGATTTCGGATATAATTGTTCGCTATGCCAGAGCACTTGAGGACTCTGCTGATAGCAGTGTTGAAGCGCTTTACAAACTGATGGATGATAAGGTTGAGGCTCTTGAATTTATCGTTAAACCCGATTTCAAGAAGCTCAATGTTTCTTTTAAAGAACTGAAAACAAAATCAAATACCCTTGTTGCCGGAATCATAAGAGACCGTAAAATCATTATCCCAACAGGTGAAGATATGTTACTTGCAGGCGATAAGGTTATCGTTTTAGCGGCAAATCAAAGAATCGGTAAATTATCTGATATTCTTCAGTGAGGTAACTTTTAATGAACAGAAGAATGGTTTTTTATATGGTTGGGCGAATTTTAAAGCTTGAAGCGGCACTTATGCTGCTTCCGCTTGTTTGCGCCCTTTTTTTCGGTGAAATTAAAGGTCTTCTTTCCTTCCTTGCGACTATTGCCATAGCCCTAATAATAGGCTTTGGATTAACCGTTTTCAACAAACCAAAGGATAAAACATTTTTTGCAAAAGAGGGCTTTGCCATTGTTGCTTTGTCCTGGATAGTGGTGTCCGCTGTGGGAAGTCTCCCATTTGTTATAAGCGGTGAAATCCCCTCTTTTATCGATGCATTTTTTGAAACGGTCAGCGGATTCACAACCACAGGTGCCACCATACTAAAGGATGTTGAAGCAATGTCTAAGGGAATGCTTTTCTGGCGCAGCTTCACCCATTGGATAGGCGGTATGGGAGTTTTGGTGCTATTCATGGCATTACTCCCCTCAGAATCGGGCAGAAATATCCATATTATGCGCGCTGAAATGCCTGGCCCAATAGTTGGAAAATTAGTTCCGAGAATCAGAACAACCGCTAAAATTCTATATCTGATTTATATAGTTATGACCGCCCTTCAGGTTATGCTGCTGCTTTGCGGCGGAATGTCATTATTTGATAGTTTAATCCATTCCTTCGGAACTGCAGGCACAGGTGGTTTCGGTTCAAAGGCGGACAGTTTGGGTAGTTACAGTCCCTACATTCAATGGATTATAACTATATTTATGATTTTATTCGGCGTCAACTTTAACCTTTATTATTTATTGCTTTTAAAAAGGGTTAAAGCTGTTTTCAAAAGCGAAGAATTATGGGCATATCTCGGCGTTATAGCGACTTCGGTTTTAATAATAACCTTTAATATTTATCCACAATATCAAAGCATTTCGGAATCACTTCGCCATTCTGCATTTCAGGTTTCTTCAATTATTTCGACAACAGGTTTTTCAACCGCCGATTTCAATACTTGGCCCAATATTTCAAGACTCGTTTTATTTATGCTTATGTTCATCGGCGCCTGTGCAGGCTCAACAGGTGGCGGTTTAAAGGTTTCGAGGGTTGTTTTGTTATTCAAACAAATTCGTTTAAGTCTTAAGCGTATGCTTCATCCCCGTTCGGTTGATGCTGTTCGCTTTGAAGGCAAGAAAATCGAAAATTCAACCATAACAACAATTACAACTTATTTCGCATTATTTTTCGTTTGCTTCACCGCAATTTTCATTGTTCTTTGTATTGCAGATCCCTTTGACTTACTAACAAATTCTTCTGCTGTTGCCGCTTGCTTTAATAATGTCGGTCCGGGTTTTTCATTGGTTGGACCTCTCAGCAGTTACGCTGATTTTTCCAATATTTCAAAATTGGCGCTTTCAGCAGGCATGCTTCTTGGCAGACTTGAAATATTACCGATGATATTACTCTTCGCCCCATCCTCATGGATTAAGAATAAAAAAAGGATTTAAAAATGATAGTTAAAAAAATTCTAAGCCTAGTTTTTGCCATTTGCTTGTGTTTCACCATAATTCTTAGCGGATGCAAAAATGAAGATTCTTCTTCAACATCAGTGTCTAATACAGAAACAAATTCTACAATTACAGTTGATATAAACCAAGATGATACCATCGACCCTGAAAATACCGAAAATCCAAACGGTAACGGAACTGAGATTAAAGCAGAAGAGTTATCTAAAAAGACTGGAAAAGCAAACGGTATTGACGTATCTAAATGGCAAGGAAAAATAAATTGGCAGTCGGTTAAAAAATCAGGTATTGACTTTGCGATTATCCGAATAGGCTACCGCGCCGAAAACGGAAAAATATATAAGGATGAATATGCCGATTATAATATTCAGCAGGCTGATAAAGCAGGTGTTCTTGTTGGTGTTTATTTCTTTTCGACAGCCATCAACACTTCAGAAAGCCTTGAAGAAGCAAAATGGACTGCCGAAGCTATTAAAAGCTATCCCATCTCCTACCCTGTCGTTTATGACTGCGAGGGATTTTTATTATCCACAAGCCGTATGTACGGCATTTCAAATTCTGCCCGCACCGATAACGCCTTGGCATTTTTATCCCATATAAAATCGCTTGGGTATGACAGTATGCTCTATGCCGCCAAGAGTGAGCTTGAGGGCTCTTCTCATTGGGAAACTACAAGAATTGAAAATTCCCATAAAATTTGGGTTGCTCATTATTCTTCTATCACTTATCCTCAGGTTGAAACCCCCTCTTACAGTGGAAAATACGATATGTGGCAATACACAAATATGGGCAAAGTTAACGGTGTTAGCGGAAACTGCGATATGATAGTTTCCTATTACACCAACCAAAAGCAAAGTCCTAAGAGCAACCAAAAGGTTGAGGATGCAAAAGCTCCAGTTCAAAAGGATACTACATATAAAGAAATTAACGAAACAGTTACCGCAAAGGAACTAGTTAATCTCCGTGATGCCGCAAGCACTAAATCAAATATTGTTGGCACCCTCAAAAACGGTGATACCTTAACCCGAAGCGGAATAGGGGTTAACGGTTGGTCAAAGCTTTTATATAATGGTAAAACAGTTTATGCTATAAGCAGTTATTTAACAACTGATATTAGCTATAAACCACCCGTTGTTTCAAAGCCTGAGGCACCTGTAACCGATAGTGTTTATACCTCGGTCAACGAAACTGTTACTGCGAAAAGCGAAACAAACCTCAGAACTGTTGCAAGCAGTAAGGACTCTTCAACCATTGTTTATACCCTTAAAAACGGTGAGAGCGTTACAAGAACTGGTATAGGCTCTAACGGCTGGTCGAGACTTTCTTGGAATGGACAGACTGTTTATGCCATTTCTTCTTATCTTACAACAGATTTAAGCTATAAACCGCCCGTTAATTCCGAGCCACAAGAGGCTTCGGATGGGTTTACCGCAGTTAACGAACAGGTTACTGCAAAGAGTGAAACAAACCTCAGAACTGTTCCGAGCAGTAAAGACCCATCAACTGTTGTTTATACTCTTAAAAACGGCGAATATGTAACCCGTATCGGCGTTCATACAAACGGCTGGTCAAAGCTCTCCTGGAACGGACAGACCGTTTATGCAATCACCTCATATCTTACTGAGTAAAGGATTAGAAAATGACAAGTAACTGCGAAAATTGTGCTAATTATATTTATGATGATGAAAATGAATGTTACTGTTGCGATGCCCTTCTTGACGAGGATGAAATGTGCAGATTTATAACAGGGAATACTAAAAACTGCCCATATTTCACCTTCTATGATGAATATGGTATTGTTAGAAAACAGAATTGAGGAAAGAAAAATGTTCTATGTTTATCTTGTTTTAAGCGCCGCCTTGATACCAATTCTCAATAACTTCTTTGATATCTTAAGAGAAGATTATTCTTGGTGGCTGGTGCCTGTTTTATTTGTTGGATTTTTGGTTGCATTTATAATTATTCAATGCTTAGTATTGATTATTTTAATTCTTACAGTTAATATAAACAAGCCTGTTACAAGGAATTATAAATTCTTTAGATTTTTACTTAAACACACACTTCCCTTTATACTTTTCTTTGCTCGGGTTAAAATAAACACTTCGGGACTAGAAAAGCTTCCCGAAAACTCAAGGGTTTTGTTTGTTTGCAACCATCAACACGATTTTGACTGTGTTGTTATGCTTTCGGTCTTCCCCGATTCAGATATCGCTTTTATCGGCAAAAAGGAAATTTATCAAACTATGCCCTTTGTTGCAAAGGCTATGCATAAATTAAATTCCCTACCCATTGACCGTGAGCACGACAGGGAGGCAGCAAAAACCATAATAAAGGCAATTAAAACAATTAAGGACGATATTGCTTCTATCGCCCTTTTCCCTGAAGGTTATGTTAGCCCCTCTTGCGAGTTATTACCGATTAGAAACGGCTCTTTAAAGATTGCAACAAAATCACAAGTTCCGATAGTTGTTTGCGTTCTTAATAACACCCGCTCAATCCCTAAAAATATGTTCCTTAGAAAAACCAAGGTTGAGTTCAGACTTCTTGATGTTATTTATCCTGAGGATTACAAAGACCTTAATACCACACAAATCGGCAATATAATTCACGAAAAAATGGAAACTGCTTTAAAAGAAATAAGAGGTTAATACATATAAAAAAGCATCGGTTAAACCGATGCTTTTAATTTTATTTTATCCACATATCAATAACATCATCGCCGGGTTTGGTTGAAATTTCAACTCCGCTAACGGTTGAAGAATCTTCATCCTCTTCCTTGCCATCTTCCCCTTTGGAAGAACTTGGGCTGCTATTTTCTTTATCAGAGCTTGAGGTTTTATCATCCTCTTTTTTGTTATCTTCCTTATCGGAAGAAGTGCCGGTTGAAACAGAACTGTTTTTGTTTGTTTCGGATTTATCGGTTGACTGAGAGGTTTTATCAGAAGGACTTTCAGTTTTAGAACTGCCCTTATCTTCTTCGTCAGTTTCTTTCTCCTCAGAAGAATCAACCTCATCAGAATAGCCCGAGGTTACCTCAGAGTTATCATTCTTATCCTTTTTATCATTATCCTTTTTATCCTTACAACCACCGAGAAAAACAGAAAAAACCAAAAGCAAACTAAGTAAAAGCGCTATCTTTTTCATAAATATCATCTCCTACTCTACTTATACTACATTATCATAAAAAAAGCAAGTTATATTTTTTGGAAAGTTATCTCGTTCTGCTCTTAACATCTCTCTTAAGTGCTTGTTTTAGGGTGTAATGCTGAGGCACACCGTTCTTCATTCTAAAATTCTGCTCTCCCTGAATTAAAGGCAAGCAATATTCAATAGCCTCTTTTGTTACATTATTTCCCTCATCATTTATCCATTCATTTGGGAAATATTTAACCTTATTTGCAACCTTTTCGATATCAACAAACTCAATACGGCAGTTATAAGGATGATTAGCAACCCTTTTAAACATCATCATTTTTCCCGAAAATCCATCAAGAGCAACCTTAATTGCGGCGCCGCCTATTCTCTCAGCCTCGGTTATATCACGCTTAGAGCTTAAATGCGAGGAGCATCTTTGCATAACATTAAGCTCAATAGCTCTGACCTTGCAACCGATTTCTTTTCGTACAACCTGCTCAAGCACCTTAGCAACTCCAGCAAGGTTTTTATGACCGAAACAATCGGTTTTTTCCCTATCAAAGCTCTCATCGAAAGCATCATCGGGGATATCAATTCCCTCAGAAACTGCAACTATAACAGCATAATGCTTCTTTTGGACCTCTTTTATATCCTCAATAAATTTATAAATTGAAAAAGGTCTTTCAGGAAGATAGATAAGATGAGGAGCCGATTCTCCGTTAGCTCTTAAAATAGCCGAAGAAGCTGTTAACCAACCCGTATCTCTACCCATAACTTCAACTATGGTAACCGAAGGAATAGAATAAACACTGCTATCCCTCGTTATTTCCTGAATCGATGTTGCAACATATTTTGCAGCCGAGCCAAAGCCAGGGGTATGGTCGGTTTCGGGAAGGTCGTTATCTATAGTTTTTGGAATACCGATAACTGAAATTTTTATATTGTTTTCCCTAAAGTATTTATCTAATTTCATAACGGTATCCATTGAATCGTTACCGCCTATATAAAAGAAAGCCGAAATATCATACTTTCTAAAAGTTTCTAAAATTGTATCATAAACTGCCGAATCCTTATCAACCGAGGGAAGCTTATATCGGCAAGAACCCAAAAGGGTTGAAGGGGTTTGACGAATCAATTCAAGCTCATCGTCATCAGTAATAATATCATTAAGAATTACAAGGTTATCATAAATCAAACCTTCAATTCCGTTAACAGAACCGTAAATTTTATCTATTTCATCAAATTTAACCGCATGTCTGAAAACACCTAATAATGAAGAATTTATTGCACAGGTAGGCCCACCGGATTGGGCAACAGCTATATTCATTTTTATCTCCTTTTCTTTTAACAAACGAATATCAAACATATAAAAAACCACCGAAGATATGATTCGGCGGTTCAAATCAAGTAATCCAATTATCTATAACGCCATCTCCAGGTTTATCAGTAATATCAACATCAACCTGAGATGCACATATAACATCACAGAGCTTAAAATTTAAAACTTCTAACTCAGGGGTTATAAATTTTTTCATAAATCCCATCTCCTGAAGAATAGCGGAATCAGCTATTTTTCAGATGATTCCGCTATTTAAAATAATCAGTTAATTACTTTTTTAAAGTCTGCTTAATGCAGTCTTCAACAACGCTCTTCATAGCAGAGATTCTGGAAGCGATATCCTCGCCGCCAACAACATGCATCATAACGCCCCAGTCGAAAGACTGATGGGAAGTAGTTGTAGCATTTGAGTAACTACCATGAATGAGAGCTAAGTTGCCGCTAATAAGCTTTTCGCAAACCTTAGCTTCTTCTTCGGTCATAGCGAACTTATCAGCAACGGGGTCTTTATAAGTATCCCAAAACTTAGCAAAAGCAACTGCAACTCTGGGGTCAGAGCCAGTTCCTGCACAGATACCAGTTAACCAACCGGTAGGATAGCCGCGCTTAGCAGCAGCAGTATCCTGAGGCATAGGAACAATACCAAGGTTTTTATAATTTCTGTTGAATACAGCAGATTCAGCAGCTAAAGGAGCAATAACCTTATACTTCTGAGATTCCTCGGTAGTAGCAAAAATCTTACCAGCCGTAAGAAGTTCATAATCACCAGCGCCTGCTTCCTTCTGAGGAATTAAGATTTTATCGTTCATAAAGAATTTCTGTGCCATCTGCATACCCTTGAATATATTGGAATCAGTGAACCAATACATCTTAGGCTCGTTATTAACCCAATCCCAAAGAGACTGACCCATAGAAAGAACTGTGTTCTTAGAACGGAAATTGTAGCCACCAAACCAAACCTTCTTAGATTCATTGGTAACCTTTTTACCCATCTCTCTGAACTTGGTCCAGGTCCATTTACCCTGCTTATAGAGAGTAAAGGGGTCATCAAGGTCGTTCTCTTTAAAGAGAGCCTTATTATAGAAAATAACGCAGGGATAAACAGCATTCTCACCTGCAACAACAGCGGTTAAATCCTTACCATAAACAAAGTGAGAAGATGCGCCGATATCAATACCGCCTTTACCGGTATCATAGTCAGCAGTAGTCATATAGGGGCTAAGGTCTTCAACAAGACCGGAAATCGGCATTGTGGGGAACTTAGAACCATGCATAAATAAAACATCATAGGATGTTCCTGTTGACATTTTTTGAGTTGCCTGCTGAACATAACTATCAAAATCAAGAGGCTTTAACTCGATTTTGCAGTTATACTCTTTCTCGAAAGCAGCAACAAGGCGCTTAAAGCTTGCCTGCTGGAATACCGATTCACTGGTTGTTGCCATTGTGAATTTCTTGCCGCCAAAGTTAAGACCCTTTTCCATAGGAGTTGTTCCTGTTGCGATAGAAACAGGGTTAACAAGGGTAATCTTCTTACCGTCAGTACCAACTGCCTGATTTGTGGATGTTTGCGGCTTGGAAGCGATAGGCTTCTGAGTTGTACCCGAAGGTTGATTGCCTGTTGAGGTGGTGCCATCATTGCCTTCTGCATTTTCATTGGCATTAGCAGAACCTTCAACAACCGACTCTTCTTCAATGATAACTTCGCTGCTGTTGCCGTTTCCAGTGCAACCTACAAAGAGCGATACAACCATCAAAAGAGCCAGCAACAATGCTGAAATACGAATTTTCATAGTTTTATCTCCTTTTGAATTTTTCTTGGATTTGTATTCCATAGATAATTATACAACATTTTATCAAAAATGCAAGTAAATTTTATGCAAATTTAAGCCTTAATCGTAATTTTTTTCTGGTTTTTTGATATTTATGAAATTATTGGTTAAAATTTATTGAAACTGTTTTATAGTTATGATAAAATATATAAGAAAATTCTTGCCCGAGGAGGCATTTAAAATGAGCATTAAAATAGGAATTTTAGGTTACGGTAATTTAGGAAAAGGTATTGAATGCGCTATCAAGCAAAACAATGATTTAGAACTTGTTGCCGTTTTCACAAGGAGAAATCCCGAAACCGTTAAAATCTTAACCGATGGCGTTAAGGTTGAACACATTGATAACATTTTAAACTATAAGGATAAAATTGATGTTCTTGTCCTTTGCGGCGGCAGTGCTACCGACCTTCCAATTCAAACCCCTATGTATGCTAAATATTTCAATGTTGTTGATAGCTTTGATACCCATGCAAAAATCCCTGAGCATTTCGAAGCGGTTAATAAATCCGCTGTCGAGGGTAATAAAGTTGCTGTTATTTCTTGCGGCTGGGACCCGGGTATGTTTTCTCTTAACCGCCTTTATGCATCGGCTGTTTTGCCAAACGGGAAAGATTATACTTTCTGGGGCAAAGGTGTTAGCCAAGGACATTCGGATGCTATCAGAAGAATTGAGGGTGTTATAGATGCCCGTCAGTATACCATTCCAAAGGATGAGGCTTTAGAGGCTGTTCGTAGCGGCTCTAACCCTGAACTCTCAACCCGTCAGAAGCATTTAAGAGAATGCTTTGTTGTGGTAGCGGATAACGCCGATAAAATGAGAATTGAAAACGAAATCAAAACTATGCCAAATTATTTCGCAGACTATGATACTATTGTTCATTTCATAACTATGGATGAAATGAAGAAAAATCATAGCGGTATTGCTCACGGCGGTTTTGTTATTCGTTCAGGAAAAACAGGCTGGGAAAATGAGAATACTCATATTATAGAATATAGCCTTAAGCTTGATTCCAACCCCGAGTTCACTTCAAGCGTTATCGCGGCTTATGCGAGAGCCACATATAAATTAGCAAGCAAAAAAGACTTTGGCTGCAAAACAGTTTTCGATATCCCACCTGCATTGCTATCTCCCCTTTCGAATGAAGAAATAAGAAAAAATATGCTTTAAAAAATATTTTTAAAATTTTAAACCGACTGTCCTGTTTTTTGGACAGTCGATTTTTTATAATCAAAATATAGTCGATGAAAAAAATCTTTTAAAAAGGCTTGACAAATTGAAATTCATTGGGTATAATGAGAATACGAACATTTGTTCGGGAGGTAAAAATTATGACATTATCATTCGCTTTTAGTACAATATTTGAAATAATTTTAGTGGCCTTAGTGTTTTTGGGTATCTTCAATGAGGATAAGCTCATATCCCTTGAAAAGCGTATTTTTGCATCTTTTCGCCGCCGCAGACTCAAGGTTTTAAAGGGCTCTTCTGTTTCATATAACAAAGCATCGTAATTTGTAGAATAATGAACAAGCATCCCTTCATAACCTTAATTGGAGGGAATTAAAATGAAATGTTTTGTTGTAACAAAAAAGCAGTTGATGCTTGGTATTTGTCTTGTCGTTTGTGCGGCAGTAGTTGTTGTGGGATCCTTTTCCGCCTTTGCAAATGGTGATAGACTTCTCCCCATTTACTGTGTCGAGACAGACAAAAAACAGGTTGCCATTTCTTTTGACGCCGCTTGGGGAAATGATGATACCGAGCAGTTGATTGATATACTTGCCGAGTATGAAGTGCCAGCAACCTTTTTTGTGGTTGGCGCTTGGGTTGATAAATATCCCGAATCGGTTAAACAGTTAAGCGATGCAGGGCATCAGATTCAAAACCATTCAAACACCCACCCCCATATGCCTCAACTTTCAAAGGCGCAAATGATGGATGAAATAAGCAGCTGCAATAAAAAGATTGAAGGAATAACCGGCGTTTGTCCAAACCTTCTCCGCCCGCCGTACGGGGATTATGATAATGTTTTAATCGAAACTCTGGAGGAAATG
>JAZPXP010000073.1:0-5041 GCA_045543715.1 Acutalibacteraceae bacterium | reverse complement strand
ATTTCAATACCGTTTCGGCGAAGCTCTTTTTCGAACTCAAGCTTGCCTGTTGCGATATTTTCAGGTCTTTTCTCTTTCTTAAACCAAGAACGGATTTTAGCCTTTGCCTGAGAAGTAACCGCAATGCCAAGCCAATCTCGGCTCGGTCCATGACCCGCCTGATTGGTAGTTAGTATCTCAATAACCTCGCCAGTTTTAATTTCGTGAGTTATAGGAACAATCTTTCCGTTAACCTTAGCTCCAACCATACGGGTACCAACGGCCGAGTGAATTGCAAATGCAAAGTCGATAACTGTAGCCCCTACGGGAAGATTTATAACATCGCCCTTAGGAGTAACGGCAAAAACATCTTCTTGGGATAAATCAACCTTGATAGTTCTAACAATATCGGTAGCATCGGGAGCTGTTGCCTGAGTATCAAGAATTTGTCTAATCCAGGCAAGACGCTCTTCAAGGCTCTTATCGTTTTCTGTTATTCCCTCTTTGTATTTCCAGTGTGCCGCAATACCGAATTCAGCAGTATGGTGCATTTCAAAGGTTCTAATCTGAATTTCAAAGGGTATTCCAGCACGGCTTAAAACTGTGGTATGAAGCGACTGATACATATTCGGCTTCGGTGTTGAAATATAATCCTTAAACCGATTAGGAATAGGTCGGAACATATCATGCATAATTCCTAAGATATTGTAACAGTTTGCTACCGTATCAGTTATTATACGAATTGCATAAACATCATAAATTTCATCGAAATCACGGTTTTGAACATACATTTTGCGGTATATTCCGTGAATAGACTTAACTCTGCCCTGAAAGGTCATTTCAACCTCAGGCATTTCCTCTTTTAGTCTCTCTGCAATTCGGTTTTTAATTTCCTCTAAAATCTGTTCTCTATGCTTTCTGTGGAGTGAAAGCGAGCTTTCGATTTCATCGTAGGCAACAGGGTCCAAGTGCTTGATAGCCAAATCTTCAAGTTCTTCTTTAACGGGTCTGATACCGAGTCTATGAGCAATAGGAGCATAGATTTCAAGGGTTTCAACCGATTTTTCCCTCTGCTTATGCTCGGGCATAGCATCAATAGTTCTCATATTATGGAGTCTATCAGCGAGTTTAATAATAATAACCCTGATATCCTGACCCATCGCAATAAGCATTTTTCTAAGACTTTCTGCCTGTTGCTGCTCCTTGGTTGTGAAGTTGAGTCTACCAATTTTAGTAACACCGTCAACAAGCAGTGCCACATCTTCACCGAAATCGTTCTTTATATCTTCAACTGTAGCATCGGTATCCTCAACAACATCGTGAAGCAAAGCCGCAGCAATAGACGGACTGTCCATCCCTAAAGAAACTATTATCTTTGCAACATTAAAGGGGTGGATATAATAATCTTCTTTAGAATATCTTTTCTGCCCCTCGTGAGCGGCAACACAAAGCTTAAAAGCACGCTCAACCAAATCATAATCATAGCCATCGCCAAAGTTTTTCATACATTGGCGTAGCTCTTTTAAATCATTAGTCTGCTGTCTATTCATCTTTGCCGCTCCTTTCACTTAAAGTTCTGAAAATCTCGGAATTGGTAAGACTGGTTTTAACTGCTCCCTGAACAGCATTGTATTTACTCAAAGAAGTCTTTTCAATAAGTCCTAATTCCTCTAAGGTTTTGATAGCAACCAAAGTTTTTCCAAAACCTATTTTATTCATAAAGAAATATTTAATTCTATCTTCCAAAACAGGTCTTTCGGCGATAAATTTATAAACCTCGCCAACCTCTTCTCTTGATGGAAGCAGCTCTGAGGTTTCACACTCATAGCCCGAAAGAAAATCATTAAAAGCAGATAAATCGCCAAATAGCTTTTCATCATCAGTTCCGCTCATTCTGAGCGCCTTTATCTGAACCGAAACCGAATATTCACCATTAAAATAGTTAGCGTCTATATTAACTGCCAAATCGAGAATATCGCCTGTTTCAAAACAGAAATTATCGGGTGTTACTCCAAAAAGCAAGGCTTGAAAAGAATTGGAGCCTTTGGAAAACAGAAGTCTTAAATGCTTGTTGTTACCGATAGGGGTAATCCTGTCAAGTCTGGCACCGTATACTCCAAAAAGCGGAACAGGATTGGCGTTTCCGTATGGCTCAAGAGTCTTCAACGCAAAAGCTAAATCAATAGATAAAGCAGATGGGTTAAGCTTGCAGTCAAGGTTAAGTTTTGGTGCTATAAACTCGAAATTTCGGGCAAACTCATTTATTCTGCGTCTGAACTCAGGTATATCCTCAGTTTTAAGGGTAATTCCTGCCGCCTGCTCGTGTCCCCCAAACTTAACTGTTAAATCTCTAACAGCATCTATAGCATTATAGAGCGAAAATCCCTCGATACTTCTTCCCGAACCCGAAGCTAAATCACCCTCGGAAGAAAGGATTATACAGGGGCAACCGTATCTTTCGGTTATTCTAGCGGCAACTATTCCAACAACACCGTGATGCCAGCCCTCACCCGAAACCACGATAACCCTGTTATGCATATATTGCTCTTTTTCTATTATTGAGATAACCTCTTCGGAAATCTTCTTTTCTATCTGCTGTCTCAAAGAGTTTTCGGCATCAATTTCATTTGCTATTGCCAAGGCTTGCATCATATTATTGCAAAGAAGAAGCTCAACCGCTCTTTCTGCCTTGCCCATTCTTCCTGCCGCATTTATTCTCGGAGCCAAGCCAAAGGCTATTCTCGAAGCATTAACACTATCCTGAGCAATGCCCGCAACGCTTAAAAGAGCAGAAAGACCGGTTAGCGGAGAACTCAAAAGCTTTTCAATACCGCATTTAACAACAGTTCTGTTTTCAAGGGTTAAAGGCATTATATCCGCAATAACGGCAAGGGCCAATAAATCAGCATACTGGAAAATCAGCTCCTCTGGCTCTTTGTTCTCCATAACACAGATAAGTCTGAAAGCAACCTCAGCGCCGCAAACGGCCTTAAAATCACTCGGGCAATCCTTTCTGTGAGGGTTAACAACGGCCGCCGCATCCGGCAGAATATCCCCAGGTAAATGATGGTCAGTTACAACAGTTTTTATACCAAGACTGTTAGCCAATGCAATTTCTTCGATGCTTGCAATACCGTTATCAACCGTTATAATAAGCTCAACCTTATCCTCCTTAAGCTTTTTAACTGCCTCCATATTCATTCCGTAACCCTCATCAAAGCGGTCAGGAATATAATAAACGCAGTTAGCATTTCTCGATTTAAGATAACCGAAAAGAATTGCGGTTGCGGTAACACCGTCGCAGTCATAATCTCCGTAAACTGCGATTTTTTTATTTTCGCTGATAGCGGTATTCACAATATCAGCCGCCTTAATAATATCGGCACACTGATAAAAATCTGAAAAATAGGGCTCATCCGATATGAACTGCTCAAGCTCTGTTGGGTCTTCATATCCTCTGGCAGATGCAATTAGTGCAACAATCGGGTCAATTTCGCATTCAGCCGCCAAAGATTTTGCAAGCTGTTTATCATATTCTGAAACACACCATTTTTTAAGCCCCATTGTTACACCTCCCAAAGATAATATATATTTATATAATTTTATCACTATTTAAGCGGTTTTGCAACATTTTTTGCAAAATAAAACTCCTCCTTTGAAGGAGGAGTTAATTTATACTAATTTTTCAAGGGTTTCCATAACATAATCGCCGAATTCTTTACAGGTTGCACCGTCTCTGTCCCCTGTAACTATAACCTTTTTCTCGGTTTCGGTGCAGATAGAAAGTGCTTTTGCCAATTTATCTGCCTTTTCGGTTTTACCTATATGGCGAAGAAGCATTTCGGTTGCTTTAAATATACTTGTCGGGTTAGCATAATCACCTATTCCCTGTTCTATCATACGGGGAGCTGAGCCATGGATAGCCTCAAACATAGCGTATTTATCACCCATATTTGCACTTCCTGCAGTTCCAACACCGCCCTGAATCTGAGCTGCCTCATCTGTGATAATATCTCCATAAAGATTAGGAAGCAAAACAACCTGAAACTTGGAACGAATTTTGGGGTTAACAAGGTTAGCGGTCATAATATCAATATACCATTCCTCAACCTCAATCTCGGGATATTCCTTAGCAATATTATGGCAGATTTCTGAGAACTTGCCATCAGTCTTTTTCATAATATTTGCCTTTGTTACGATAGCAACATTTGTTTTACCGTTAGCACGGGCATATTCAAAGGCTTTACGGGCAATTCGCTCTGTTCCTGCATTGGTTGTAACCTTGAAATCAAATGCCAAGGTATCAGGAATTTCAACTCCTCGGCTTCCGAGAACATATTCTCCCTCGGTATTTTCGCGGAAGAATATCCAGTCAATATTCTCTTCGGGGACTGAAACAGGGCGAACATTAGCATATAAATCAAGCTCTCTTCTCATCGCAACATTTGCACTCTCTAAAGTTCCGCCTTTAAGGGTAGTTGTTGGTCCCTTCAGGATAACATTACAAGCCTTGATTTCTTTTAAAACATCATCAGGAATTGCCTTGTTTTTCTCAATTCGGTTTTCAATGGTAAGTCCCTCAATATTTCGAAGCTCAACCTTTCCGCTTTCAACCTCATCTTTAAGGATAAATCTTAAAAGTCTTTCAGATTCTTTAGAGATAATCGGACCTATTCCGTCCCCTCCGCAGATACCTATAACTATTTTTTCAAGTGAATTAAAATCAGTAGCACCCGATTCCTTTTCCATCCTTTGCTGACGGGCAACCTGCTCCTCTAAAAGAGCTCTGAACTGCTCAACAGCGCTATCTATATACTGTTTCATATTATTTGCCTTCCTTTGTATAAGCTAAAAGTCCGCCGGCTTTTAAAATCGCCTTTTGTCGCTCAGTGAAGGAACAGCTAAGTTCCATTTCCTCACCTGTTGTTTCATTTTTAAGAATGATTTCACCCTTATCCATACCCTCGAAAATATTGGTAAGAGTAAGCTTGTCCGACTGATTAAGTTTTTCATAATCATCGGCGTTTTTAAAGGTTAAGGGCATAATTCCTGCATTTATGAG
>JAZPXP010000072.1:0-2101 GCA_045543715.1 Acutalibacteraceae bacterium | reverse complement strand
TCGCTATGTTGCAAAGAATATTGTTGCAGCCTCTTTAGCTGATAAGTGCGAAATTCAGTTGGCCTATGCTATAGGTGTTGCAAAGCCTGTATCTGTTATGATAGATACATATGGCACAGGTAAGGTTTCTGACGATAAATTAGCTGAGGCTGTTAGTAAGGTGTTTGACCTTCGCCCTGCAGCAATTATTGATACATTAAATCTCAGAAACCCCATTTACCGCCAGACTGCTGCATACGGTCATATGGGAAGAACAGATGTTGAACTTCCTTGGGAAAAGACCGATAAGACAGAAGAACTTAAAAATGCTCTTTAATTTACATGAGGTAAGTTTATAAATGTATAAGATTTTAGATAAAAAGGTTTTAAACGACCAGGTAACTGCCATGGCCTTAGATGCACCCTTTATTGCAAAAAAGGTTATGCCCGGTCAATTTGTGATTATCAGAATAGATGAAGAGGGCGAGCGTGTTCCTTTGACTGTTGCTGATTTTGATAGAGAAAAGGGAACGGTTACAATTATTTTCCAAGCCATTGGCTTTTCAACTAAAAAATTGGCTTTAAAAAATGTTGGGGATAGTATTGCGAACTGTGTAGGACCTTTGGGTCTACCAACCGAATTTGGCAGACCAAAAAAGGCAATTGTCATAGGCGGCGGTGTTGGCTGTGCTATAGCATATCCGCAGGCTAAAGCTCTCTATAATATGGGGGTTGACACAACTGTTATCACAGGCTTTCGAAGTAAAGAAATAGTTATTCTTGAAGATGAAATGAAAGCCGTTTCAAACAACTATTATGTTACAACTGATGACGGCTCTTACGGTGAAAAAGGGTTTGTTACAGATGTTTTGAAGCGTTTGATAAGTGAAGAGGAATATGACCTTGTTATTGCTATCGGACCTGTTCCTATGATGAAATTCGTTAGCGAAACAACAAGACCTTTTGGTATTAAAACCATTGTAAGCCTTAATCCCATTATGATAGACGGAACAGGTATGTGCGGCGGTTGCCGTGTAACCGTTGGCGGTGAGACAAAATTTGCCTGTGTTGACGGTCCTGACTTTGACGGTCATCTTGTTGACTTTGATTCTCTGATGAGGCGTAATGGTTTTTATAGGGAAGAAGAAGCACATTCTTGCAGAATGGAGGGTGCGTTCAATGGCTAATATGAGTAATGAAAAGGTTAAAATGCCTGAACAAAACCCTCTTGTCAGAAATAAAAATTTCGATGAGGTAACGCTTGGTTATACTCCCGAAATGGCTATGGAAGAGGCAACGAGATGTCTCAACTGCAAGCATAAGCCTTGCGTTTCGGGTTGCCCTGTTAATGTTAATATACCTGAGTTTATATCCTTTGTAGCATCGGGTGATTTTGAGGGTGCTTATAACGTTATAACAAAAACCAACTCCTTCCCCGCAATTTGCGGAAGAGTTTGTCCTCAGGAAAGACAGTGCGAGGGTAAATGTGTTCGTGGGATTAAGGGTGAGAGCGTTGCCATTGGAAGACTTGAACGCTTCGTTGCGGATTATCACAGAGAAAACAATAAAACCGAAATTGAGGATATTGAAAAGAACGGTAAAAAGGTTGCGGTAATCGGCGCTGGTCCTGCTGGACTTACCTGTGCCGGCGACCTTGCAAAGCTTGGTTACTCTGTTACGATTTTTGAAGCATTCCATACTCCAGGCGGTGTTTTGGTTTACGGTATTCCTGAGTTTAGATTACCAAAATCGATAGTTGCAAATGAAATTGAAAACCTTGAAAATTTAGGTGTTGAGATACTTACCGATATGGTAATCGGCAAGGTTTTATCGGTTGATGAAATTATTGAAATGGGCTATGAGGCGGTTTTTATCGGCTCGGGTGCAGGTCTTCCAATGTTTATGGGAATTGAGGGAGAGGATAGTATTTGCGTTTATTCTGCTAATGAGTTCTTAACCCGAATTAACCTTATGAAAGCCTATCTTGACTGTTATGCAACACCTATTAAAAAGGTTAAAAATATTGCAGTTGTTGGCGGCGGCAATGTTGCAATGGATGCTGCAAGGTGCGCTAAAAGACTTGGTGCTGATAATGTTTACATTATCTATCGCCGAGGCGAAG
>JAZPXP010000071.1:0-1527 GCA_045543715.1 Acutalibacteraceae bacterium | reverse complement strand
CAATTTGCCTTTTGCCCATAAGCCTGATACCAAGAGTTATAAAAACATAAAGAATGGCAGTTCTCACTATTGAAGTTATCATTTCATCACCGAAATTATATTGCCCTTTTTTTGTTGCAATATTAAAAGCCTTTCTTTCGAAAGGCTTTTGGTTAATTATATTGGATAAATGTTGTGTGGTCGCTTGAAAAGTGAATTTCGGGAAATTCTTTTTTAAGCAGTTCTTTTAAAGGCTCAACAACAATATCCTCGGTATTAAAATGTCCCGCATCGAAAAGGGAAATTCCTAAATCTTTAGCTTCAAGGAAGAAATTATGCTTTATATCGGCAGTAACCAAAGCATCAAAACCTTGTTTTTTGGCTTCATAAATATAATCACCGCCGCTGCCACCGCATAAAAGAACATTTTTGATGGGCTTTTCAGCATCAACAAATTTAATTCTACCGCCAAGTTTATCTTTTAAATAATCGGCAAACTCTTGGGCAGTTTTAGGGGAAAAACTGCCGCCCTTTAAAATATAGCCATCACTTGCTATAACCGATTTGATATTCTCAAGCTTTAAAGCATCGGCCAAGCAGTCATTAACACCGCCATCGCCAACATCAAGATTGGTATGCATCGAGATGACCGCAATACCGCTTTTTGCAAGCTCATAAGCCACCGAGCCTTTAAGCAGATTTTTAAGCGGATGGAAAATTACGGGGTGATGGGTGATGATAAGCTCGCATCCGCTTTGCTTTGCAATTTCAATGGTATGAAGAGTGCAGTCAAGCGAGACTAAAGATTTTGTAACAGTTTGCTCACTGTCCCCAATAAGTATTCCAGGATTATCAAAATCGCAAGCGGTGTTTACTGGGTAAAGCTTATCTAAAAAATCAAAAATATTCCTAACAGTCATACTTTAAGCCTTCTTAACAAAAGAATCTTTGAGAGCTACGGTGCGGTTGAATACCAACTTGTTTTCAGCGGAATCCTTATCAACGCAGAAATAACCCTGACGCATAAATTGGAAAGTATCTCCTGTTTTAACATTGCTGAGTGCTTTATCGATTTTGCAGTTGTTAAGAACCGTTAACGATTCGGGGTTTAGGTTATCAGCAAAGGAGGAGACACCCTCTTCATCACTAGGGTTGGGAACATTGAATAAACGCTCATAAAGTCGAACTTCGGAATCTATTGCTGTTTTAGCACTAACCCAATGGAGAGTTCCTTTAACCTTTCTGCCGTCAGGAGTTTCACCGCCGAAGCTTTCGGGGTCATAGGTGCAGTGAACTGCGGTTATATTGCCGTTTCCATCAGTTTCGTGAGAAGCATATTTAATGAAATATGCACCTTTAAGGCGAACTTCTTTTGAAGGACAAAGTCTGAAATATTTGCCCGGAGGGTCTAACATAAAGTCATCCTGCTCAATGAAAATTTCCTTTGAGAAGGTAACAGCCTTTTTGCCAAGCTCGGGCTTGTTGGGATTGATATCAACCTCGATAATATCAGTTTTATCCTCGGGATAGTTATCGATAATAACTTTC
>JAZPXP010000070.1:0-8875 GCA_045543715.1 Acutalibacteraceae bacterium | reverse complement strand
ACTCAGTATGACTACAAGTTTGTTTGCCTATCCCATAACACCCTTCGCGGTGCCGCAGGCGGCGCAGTTTTGCTTGCAGAACTCTTAGCTGCTAAAGGTTATTTCGACTAATTCTATTTAATTTTCCGTTAGGAGTGTGGTTTTATGAAACAACAAATATTCAAAGGTGCTGCAACAGCTCTTGTTACCCCTATGAATCAAGACGGAAGTGTAAATTTTAAGAAGTTAGAAGAACTCGTTAACGAGCAGATTGAAAACAGTATTGATGCACTTGTTATTTGCGGAACAACAGGTGAAAAATCAACCCTTAAGTATGATGAACATCTTAAGGTTATTGAGGTTGCGGCTAAAACCGCAAATAAAAGAGTTCCGATTATTGCGGGAACGGGCAGTAACGATACCGTTTATTCGGTTGAGCTTTGTAACGATGCTGAGGCACTCGGTGCAGATGCTTTCTTGATGGTTGCCCCCTATTATAACAAAACCTCTCAGACAGGTCTTGTTGCGCATTATAACTATATTGCAGATAGGGTTAACAAACCTATAATTCTTTATAATGTTCCGTCTCGTACAGGTGTTGCAATAAAACCCGAAACCTATTTTGAATTATCAAAACACCCGAACATTGTTGCAACCAAGGAAGCAAACGGAGATTTATCGTCTATCGCAACCACTAAATATCTTTGCGGAGATAATCTTGATATTTATTCAGGTAATGATGACCAAATTGTACCCGTGATGTCCCTTGGCGGTATCGGTGTAATTTCGGTTTTATCAAATATTATGCCAAAGCAAACCCATGAGCTTTGCGACCTTTATTTAAAGGGTGATGCCAAAAAAGCGGGCGAGCTTCAGGTTAAATATACAGGACTTATCAACGCCCTCTTCAGCGATGTTAATCCGATTCCCGTTAAAGAGGCTATGAATATATTGGGTAAAGAGGTTGGTCCTTGCCGTTTACCCTTATATCCGATGAACAATGCGGCTAAGGAAAACCTTAAAACAAAGCTTTTGGAATTAGACTTTAAGTTTTAAATTTTTTAGGATGTGAAAAAATGACTAAGGTTATACTTTCAGGCTCAGGCGGCAGAATGGGCGCCTTTGTTGCCGATGGTATTGAAAAAGAAAATGAAATGCAAATTGTTGCAGGTGTTGATAAATTTAATAACGGTCAGAAATTCCCTGTTTTTAAAAATTTTTCTGAGGTAACTGCTAATGCAGATGTTATAATTGATTTTTCAAACCCTGCATTGTTAGAGGGATTATTAGAATTTGCTATTTCTAAAAAAATTCCTGTTGTTTTAGCAACGACTGGTTATAGCGATGAAGAAATTTCAAAAATCAAAGAGGCCTCAAAACAAATTCCCGTATTTTTTACCTTTAATATGTCGCTTGGTGTTAACCTTATTTGCTCACTCGCTAAAAAAGCGGCTGCGGTATTGGGAAATGGTTTTGACGTTGAGATTATTGAAAAGCATCATAATCAAAAGCTTGATGCTCCTTCAGGTACCGCAATTATGCTTGCAAATGCCGTTAACAGCGTTTTTGAGGACAAAATGAATTACGAGTATGACCGTCATTCAAAACGCCAAAAACGCTCTCAGAATGAAATAGGTATTCACTCGGTAAGAGGCGGAACTATTGTCGGCGAGCATGAGGTTATTTTTGCGGGCAAAGATGAGGTTGTTTCGGTTTCGCATTCTGCATTTTCTCGCGAGGTATTTGCAGTTGGCGCTATCAGAGCCGCTAAATTCCTTATCGGCAAGGATAACGGCATTTATGATATGAATGATATAATGAATTTTTAAATTTTTAAAAACGGCGAAAAATTTCGCCGTTTTTTTGTATATTATCAAACATTTTGAACAAGATATTAACACAAAAAGGAGTTGAATAAAAATGTTTGATAAAATTTGCTTGATTCTTATTATCATCGGCGCTCTTAACTGGGGACTTGTTGGACTATTTGAGTTTGACCTCGTTGCCTGGGCATTTGGCGGACCAACTGCTATTATCAGCAGAATTGTTTACACAGTAATTGCTTTAGCAGGTATCTGGTGCATTTCCCTTTTATTCAGAGATAGAGTTCACGATTGATAAAAAACGGACTGTGAAACACACAGTCCGTTTTCACTTTTGTCTGTAACAAAGATAGAACCCCGAAACCAAAATGGTTTCGGGGTTCTTGAATACTCTTTGAAATAACAGATTATCTCTTTGAGAACTGGGGTGCACGACGTGCGCCTTTGAGTCCGTATTTCTTTCTTTCCTTCATACGAGGGTCGCGGGTTAAGAGACCTGCTTTTTTGAGGGTTGTTCTTAACTCAGCATCATACTGAAGAAGAGCTCTTGAAATACCGTGACGGATAGCACCAGCCTGACCGGTAACACCGCCGCCGGCAACGCGGCAAACAATATCAAACTTATCAAGACTGTCAGTTAAAGTTAAAGGCTGACGAACGATAAGTTTTAAGGTTTCAAGGCCGAAATAATCATCAATATCTCTATCATTGATAGTGATTTTACCTGTACCATTGTATACGCGAACACGGGCAACAGAACTTTTTCTTCTGCCTGTTCCGTAGAAATAAGGCTTAGCTTCAAACATTGTATCTGTCTCCCTTCTTAAAATTCGAGTAACTCGGGCTTCTGAGCAACCTGAGCATACTCAGTTCCACTGTAAACATGAAGTCTGGTAAGAGCCTTACGGCCGATTGTAGTATCAGGAACCATTCCCTTAACTGCAAGCTCCATAGCAAGCTCCGGACGGGTCTTCATAAGGGTTGCATACTGAACCTCTTTAAGACCGCCGATATAGCCTGTATGACGGCGATAATACTTCTTTTCTAACTTCTTTCCTGTAAGCACTGCTTTATCAGCGTTGATAACAACAACATGGTCGCCACAGTCTACATGAGGAGTGAACTCGGGCTTTAATTTGCCGCGAAGAATATCAGCAACCTTAGTAGCAGTTCTACCGAGCGGACGGTTTGCCGCATCGATTATATACCATTTACGCTGAATTTCAGCAGGTTTAGCCATAAATGTTGACATAAATTTTAACCTCCAAAATTTTTAGGTTTAGTAACCAGCCTGAATATAATACCATACTAATACCTATAAGTCAACACTAATTTTTATAAATTTTAATTTATTTTTTAAAATCTTCGTTTTTCTTTGATTTTCTTTATTTTCCTCTCATTTGCTCACTTTCTATTTTTATTTTTATATAATAAAAAAAGCCCGAAACCATATAGATTTCGGGAAAAATTTATTTTTCAATATCAGATATATTCACCGAGGCGTTATGCGGAATAGGCTTCCATTCAACCTTTGTGAACAAAGCGATAACCATTGAAATTTTACCAATCTGGTCAAATATTGGGAAGGTCAGGCAATACCATATTTTTTTATACCATTTAATATGCATTATTCTCTTATACTCAATTATATAAATATAAGCGGCGGTTATAATGCCATCAAAATATCCGCTGATTATCCAGGCTATTGTGAAAAGCAAGAGCCATAAAGCACCTGAAATTCCCTGCCCCGAAATATTAACACCAAAAAGATTTAAAATAAACTTTGAAAAATCAGGGCCGTAATTCTCAGTTATAGTAATAGTTCCGCCAAAAATTAAAGCAACCCTTAAAATATATGTAATCCAACGCTTAAAAACAGAAATCAATGAACGCGGAAACACTACGGTTAGCATATCAAAGCTCATAAATCTTAAGCGAATATTATTAATAAATCTCTTATACCATGGCGCATTTTCATACTTTTTCTCTTTATTAGCCGCACCACTAGTTATAAATATATGCTTCAATAGAGTTGGACCCGTTTCGGCAAGAGCCTGTAAATGTCCCTTAGCCCAACGAATTCTCTGACGCATAGCAATTTTAATAGAAACAGGCTGTTCATCATAAAACTCAGCCTCATTATTATAAGAGATTTTATAACCTTGAGCAACTGCATCAGCGCAAAATGCTCTATCCTCGGTTAGTCCCGTATAATTCCAACCGTTTCTGATTAGTTCATTTGAAAACAAAAATCCGGTTCCTTGGATACGGGTTGCAAGATGAAACACAGAACGGGCTCTATGCTCATTACGGATAGTTCTGAGCCAATGCACACCATAAGACGCAGCTATCCAGTTATCGCCGAAATTTTTTGTATTACGATATGAAGTAACTATCCTTTCCCCAGCATCAAATGAATCGTTCATACGGGAAATATAATCGCTCTTTAAAAGGTTATCGGCATCAAAAATCATATAAGCCTCATAATTTTCAATGCCATAATCTTCCCTGATTTTCTCAACCAAGAACTGCAAAGCAAAGCCCTTGGTTCGATGCTCATCATCTTGCCTTTCATAACAAACAGCACCTAAATTTCTTGCAACCTCGGCAGTTTTATCGGTGCAGTTATCAGCAACAACAAAAACATTAACCAGCTCCTCTGGGTAATCCTGTTTTTTAATACTATCGATTAAATTGCCGATTACAGCCTCTTCGTTACGCGCAGCTACAAGAATAGCAAATTTATGTTGATTTTTTGCCCTTTTAAATTTCCTAGTCAAAAAAATACCTGTTATTTTGTAAACAGTTCTATATTTATATAAAAAGGAAATTCCATCCCATATTTTGTTTATCACTTTAATAATTAAAGATATGATTTCCGTTTAAATCACCCCGAAATTTTATACCTATCCATTATACAACATTTAACAAAAAAAGCAATACCCTCCGTTAAAAAACGGAGGGTATGATTTAATTACATTTTAGCAAGGTTTGCTTTAAGGTTATTGAGTTGTTCGCGAAGCTCTTCAGGGAGCTTATCACCGAATTTCTTGTAATGCTCTTCAATTTCCTCAGCTTCCTTAGTCCAAACGTCCTTGTCAACCTTTAAGATATCCTTTAAGGTTTCGATATTCATATCAAGGTCGGTAAGGTCGATATCCTCAGGCTTTGGAACATAACCGATAGCAGTTTCGGTGGCATCAGCCTTGCCTTCGCAACGGTCGATAATCCAATTGAGAACTCTCATATTATCGCCAAATCCAGGCCAGATAAAGTTGCCTTCATCATCGGTACGGAACCAGTTAACATTGAAAATCTTGGGAGCCTTATCTCCAAGCTTCTCGCCCATTTCGAGCCAGTGCTTGAAATAATCACCCATATGATAACCGCAGAAAGGAAGCATAGCCATCGGGTCGCGGCGAACAACGCCAACAGCACCGGCGGCAGCAGCGGTGGTCTCAGAAGCCATAGCAGATCCTACGAATACACCGTTAACCCAATCCTTTGATTGATATACGAGCGGAGCGCACTTAGCACGGCGGCCACCGAATACGATAGCAGAAATCGGAACGCCCGCACCCTTATCAAACTCCTCAGAAATGCAGGGGCAATTCTCAGCGGGAGCGGTAAATCTTGAGTTGGGGTGAGCAGCACAGGTAGACTTATCAGCCTTGTTGAACTTGGAAGCATCCCAAGGATTACCCTTCCAGTCAAGTGCATTCTCAGGAAGATTCTTATTAAGACCTTCCCACCAAACAGTATTGTCATTAAGGTCTAATGCAACATTGGTGAAAATAGTGTTCTTCTTGGTGCTCTCAAGAGCATTAAAGTTAGAATGCTCATTAGTTCCGGGAGCAACGCCGAAGAAGCCGTTCTCGGGATTGATAGCATAAAGTCTGCCGTCAGGTCCTATCTTCATCCAGGAGATATCATCGCCAACAGTCCAGATTTTATAGCCTTTCTTTCTTAAATACTCAGGCGGAATAAGCATTGCAAGGTTGGTTTTACCGCAAGCAGACGGGAATGCAGCAGCGATATATTTAACCTCGCCCTTGGGATTTTCAAGACCTAAGATAAGCATATGCTCAGCCATCCAGCCTTCTTTCCATCCCTGATAGGAAGCGATACGAAGAGCAAAGCACTTCTTACCTAAAAGAACGTTACCGCCGTAACCTGAGTTAACAGAGATAATAGTGTTATCCTCAGGGAAATGGCAGATATAACGGTTATCGGGGTCGATATCGCATCTTGAATGCAAGCCTCTTACCCAGTCATTGCTATCGCCTAAAACTTCAAGAACCTTAAGGCTAACCCTTGTCATAATAAGCATATTGAGAACAACATAAACAGAGTCAGTAACCTCAATACCTACCTTGGCAAGCGGAGAACCAATCGGGCCCATAGAATAAGGGATAACATACATTGTTCTTCCCTTATAGCTACCACGAGCTATTTTATAAAGCTTTTCATACATTTCATCGGGGTCGCACCAGTTGTTTGTAGGTCCTGCATTTTCCTTTGTCTTAGAGCAGATAAAGGTACGGTCCTCAACACGTGCAACATCGTTAGGATTAGTTCTGTGGAGATAGCATCCAGGAAGAACATCCTGATTGAGCTTGGTTAATTCGCCGAGCTTAACTGCCTCTTCACGAAGCACTTCTCTTTGCTCATCGCTTCCATCAACCCAAACAACGCTGTCTGGAGTGAGAAGTTCTTTCATTTCTTCCAGCCATTTATTAACTGTTACATTGGAAGTCATTACAAATTCTCCTTTATAAATACAATTTTTGCCTTATAGATTATAACTCAATATTGTTAAAAAATCAACAATATTTTTATTATTAACTAAAAAAATATTTTAATGCTTGTGTTTAATAAGTCCCAACGCCTTAGAAAGCTCCATAACAACAACGGGAACAAAAACCAACCCCAGCGCTATAAGATAAAGTTTAGGACTTAACAAAATCAAACCGAAAGCAGAAGCTATAGGTGTGAATAATACCAACAAAGTAAGACCAATTGAAATCGAAGCCGACTGGTTAAGCTTTTTATTGGTAAACGGACCGATTTTAAAGAGAGATTTCTCACTTCGCATATTAAAGGACTGAACTATTTGCGACAATGATAAAATCATAAATGCCATAGTCTGACCGCCCTCTATACCAAAGGAATTTTCTCCGATTTTAAATCCGATTAGCGTCAATAAAGCAAACATCAAGCCTTGCAAGAAAACACGAATACCGAGTCCGTGAGCGAAAATGCCCTCATCTTTAGGCTTGGGTTTCTTTTCCATAACATCATTTTCAACAGCTTCCATACCTAGTGCGATAGCAGGAAGGCTATCAGTTACAAGGTTTATCCATAATAACTGCATAGATAGAAGCGGTGTTTTATGCCATAAGAGCATTGCAACAAAAACGGTTATGACCTCGCCAATATTAGTTCCGAGTAAGAAGCCAACAACCTTTTTAATATTAGCATAAATGCCTCTTCCCTCTCTGACTGCTTCAACAATAGTTGCAAAGTTATCATCAGTAAGGGTCATATCAGCAGCACCCTTTGCAACATCGGTACCGGTTATTCCCATAGCACAACCGATATCAGCCGCCTTAAGAGCAGGAGCATCGTTAACGCCGTCTCCCGTCATAGAAACAACCTGACCTCTTCTTTGCCAAGCCTTAACAATTCTTATCTTGTTTTCGGGCGAAACTCTGGCATAAACCGCAATATGCTGAACCTTCATATCAAGTTCTTCATCGGTCATATTATCAAGCTCTGCGCCGGTAATAGCGATATCGCCCTCGTTTAAAATACCAAGTTCTCTCGCAATAGCCGAAGCAGTTACAATATGGTCGCCTGTTATCATAACAGCTTTGATACCAGCCTTTTTGCAGGTTTCAACTGCCGCCTTTGCCTCAGGTCTCGGTGGGTCTATCATACCAAGAAGTCCCATAAAGGTAAGACCGTTTTCGAGGTTTTCCGATGTGATATCCTGAGGTATTTCATCAACAACCTTATAACCAACCGCAAGAACTCGCAAAGCGTCTTCACTCAAATTGTTAACCGTTTCTCTTGCCTTTTCAATATCACCGCTAACACATCTTGAAGCCATCATATCGAAGGCACCTTTAACAATAACTACCTTTTTACCCTCTATATCGCATACAACCGACATAAGCTTTCTGTCAGAATCAAAAGGTATTCCGGCAAGACGAGGATATTTTTCACCTAGTTCTTCTTTGGGCATACCGTTTTTATGGCAAGCCAAAACAATAGCCGTTTCTGTGGGGTCGCCAATATGCTGCTCTTTACCATCCGAGAAAACAACCGAGCCATCAGAGCATAAAGTTCCGAACATTAATAGTTTTTTGATTTCTTCACTATTATTATCGGAGATTTCTTCAATTTCTTTACCCTCAGAATAAGCCTTAACCAGTGTCATTCTGTTTTGAGTTAAAGTTCCTGTTTTATCAGAGCAAATAATCGAAGCTGAACCTAAGGTTTCAACTGCGGGAAGTCTTCTGATTAGCGCTCCCCTTTTAACCATACGCTGAACACCGATAGATAAAACTATGGTAACAATTGCGGGAAGTCCCTCGGGGATTGCCGAAACTGCAAGGGAAATCGCCGTCATAAATATTTCCATGGGGGGAATGTCATTTAAAATTCCAACAACAAAAATTACGGCGCAGGCACCAAGAGCTACAAAACCGAGAATTTTACCAAGCTGAGCTAATTTTTGCTGCAGAGGTGTTTGGGTTTCGGTCTCGCTGTCAAGAAGATTTGCAATCTTACCCATCTCGGTGTCCATACCAGTTGCAGTTACAACAGCAACAGCAGTTCCGTAAGCCACAGAGCAACCCGAGAAAAGCATATTAACTCTATCACCCAAAGGCGCATCTTCAGCGATTACAGCATCTGCATCCTTTTCAGTTGGAACAGATTCTCCTGTTAAAGGTGATTCCTCAGATTTAAGGCTAAAGCTTTCCAAAATTCTAGCATCTGCAGGGATAAAATCTCCTGCTTCGAGTTTTATAATATCTCCCGGAACAAGCTCAGATGCATCGATAATT
>JAZPXP010000069.1:0-1566 GCA_045543715.1 Acutalibacteraceae bacterium | reverse complement strand
TTCGATTCTACTAATATCAACCCCTGCTTCTTTCATTTTTTCAAGCAAGAAGTCTCCGCCGTTTCCGATATATGCTCCATGAACAACCTCAGCTCCTGCCTTTGCAAGAGCAATAGACTGATTAAGCCCCTTGCCTCCTGGGAAAATTTCCATATTTGCACTTGACTTTGTCTCCCCAGCCAAAACAAAATTATCAACCGAATAAACATAGTCAATATTAAGTGAGCCAATATTATATATCTTCATCAGTTTTCTCCTTTAAATAATTATTTAAAAAGTTTAAAGTTTTCTTTTTATCTGCACTCCATAAAGGTGCAATTAAATCCTTCTTCGCACCATCACCCGTTATTCTGTGAACAACAGTATTCTCAGGCAAAACAGCAATGCACTTTTTTAATATTTTAGCATATTCCTCCATTGAAAGACAAGATATTTTTTTATTTTTATATTTCTCCTCTAAAGGAGTATTTTTAAGGATATGCAAAAGGTGGAATTTAACTCCATCAGTACCTGAAAGAACTGCCGTTTTGGTTGTTTCAACAGCATCACTTTCTGTTTCATTTGGAAGTCCGATTATTATATGGGTTATAACCTCAATTTTCGCCGCTTTAAGTCTTTTAACAGCATCAATATAAACTTGGGTTTTATAGCCTCTGTTAATATAATCGGCGGTGGCATCATTTGAAGTTTGAAGCCCTAATTCAATACAAACAGGCTTTATCCCATTGATTTCCTTTAAAAGTTCAATCACTTCGTTTTCCAGACAGTCTGGTCTTGTTCCTATAGAAATACCAACTATATAATCAGGGGCAATAGCCTCATAATATACTTTTTTCAAGGTTTCAATAGGTGCATATGTATTTGTAAAAGACTGAAAATATGCTATATATTTTCCGCTTTTTATCTTGTTTTCAACCCTTAGTTTTGCCCTTTCTAACTGTTCGGCGATATTACTTCCCTTTTCGGCAAACTCTCCGCTTCCGCCTGAACAAAACGCACAACCGCCAAAACCGATTTTTCCATCTCGGTTCGGGCAACTGAATCCACAGTCGATAGAAAGCTTATAAACCTTGCAGCCGAACTTTTCCTTATAATAATCGTTTGCCGTTTTCAAAATATCACCACCCAAACCCATTTTACCAAAATCGCCTTTAAAATGCTATATTTTTTTACTCATTTACATTTTAGTTAATAGATGGTATAATTTTCATAATGTGAAAATTTATGGGAGGAGCTATTTTATGAACCATCCAAAAGCATATCACGAATATATTGAATTTAAAAATGCCAAACTTTTCACAATTATTTGCTTGCCTGAAACTGTTGGCAAATTTCCTACGGTTATTATGCGTTCTCCTTATGTTGATTTAGATGAATTTTTAAGTGAAAATGAGATTTATAAAAACAGCTTGAAATCCTTTGAAACTTGGCTTGATAATGGCTATGCGGTTGTTTTTCAGCATTGTCGCGGCAGAGGTAAAAGCTCGGGCGACCCCACCCCCTATATCCATGAACGCGAGGATGGTTTGACTTTACAAGACTTTGTTAGAAAACAGTCTTTTTACA
>JAZPXP010000068.1:0-23666 GCA_045543715.1 Acutalibacteraceae bacterium | reverse complement strand
AAAGTTATTTTGATGAGTTTCAAAGGACCTTACCCTTCCAAATGACATCGGCTCAAAGAAAAGTATCAGAAGAATGTTTTTCTGATATGAAAACGGGAAGACCTATGAACAGACTCATTCAAGGTGATGTTGGAAGCGGTAAAACGGCAGTTGCGGCGGCACTTATATTTGCTTCCGCTAAAAACAATATTCAGTCTGCATTGATGGCACCAACCGAAATTCTTGCCGAACAGCATTTTAAAACACTTGAAAAACTGCTTGAAAACACAGGCTTTAAGTCTGCTCTCCTTACAGGTTCTTTAACCAAAAAGCAAAAAAATGAAGTTAAAGAAGGACTTAAAAACGGCGAAATTGATGTTGTTATCGGTACTCACGCTCTGATAACCCCTGATGTTGAATTTAAAAATTTAGGTCTTGTTATAACCGATGAACAGCACCGATTTGGTGTTAAGCAGAGAAATAGCCTTTCATCAAAGGGTGAAAATCCGCATACACTTGTTATGTCGGCAACACCGATACCGAGAACCTTGGGACTTATCATCTACGGCGACCTTGATATCAGTATCATTGACGAATATCCCAAGGGCAGACAGAAGATTGATACTTATTCGGTTGATTCATCATACCGAGAGAGAATTTATAAATACATTAAAAAGTTTCTCGATGAAGGGAGACAAGGGTATATCGTTTGCCCCTTGGTTGAGGAGAATGAAACGGTTGACATAACACCCGCTACCGAATACTACGAAAAATTAGTTGTGGGTGAATTTAAGGACTATTCTGTTGGTCTTTTGCACGGTAAAATGAAGCCTTTAGAAAAGGAAAAGGTTATGTCCGCCTTTGCAAAGGGTGAAATTCAACTTCTTGTTGCAACAACCGTTATCGAGGTTGGAATTGATGTTCCAAATGCCGTTATTATGGTTATCGAAAATGCCGAAAGATTCGGGCTTTCTCAGCTTCATCAGCTGAGGGGAAGAATAGGCAGAGGAAAATATAAGTCGGACTGTATTTTAATTTCTGATGTAAAAGGCGAGGAGACTCAAAAGAGACTATCGGTTATTAAAAATACAGCAGATGGCTTTAAAATTGCCGATGCCGACCTTGAAATGCGAGGTCCCGGTGATTTCTTGGGAAAACGTCAGCATGGACTTCCCGATATGCGAATTGCCGATATATTCGCGGATAGAGCGGTTTTAAGACTTGCGGGGCAAGAGGTCAGCCGTTTGTTAGCCGAAGACCCCACTCTTAAAAGTGAAGCTAATTTGGAGCTCAGGAAAGAAATTATATCGCTTTATAAAAAACTTAACAATAATTAAGAGGTTGATTTTATGTTTAAAGAGATTAGTCCAAAGGAAATTGACGGCAATCTTATAAAAATGATTGCTGATGAATGGATGCTGATAACCGCAGGGAATGAAGAAAAGTATAATATGATGACTGCTTCCTGGGGCTTTGCGGGCGAAATCTGGGGGAATGACAGTGTTATGGCACTTGTAAGACCTCAGCGTTATACTATGGAATTTATCAATAATTCTGATTATTTCACCCTTAGTTTTTATGGGGATGAAAAGGGGCTTCATAAGGTTTGCGGTTCAAAATCGGGCAGAGATGTTGATAAAACTGCCCTTACGGGTTTAACCCCGGTTTTCTCGGATAATACTGTTTATTTTGATGAGGCAAGACTTGTTCTTGTCTGCAAAAAGCAGTATGTTGGAAAGCTCAGCCCTGAGGACTTTATTGATAAAGAGCCTCTTAAATGGTATAATGACGATTTTCATTATATGATTATAGGAAAGATAGAAAAGGTACTTGTTAAATGAAGATAGTTATAGCATCGGATATTCACGGCTCAGCATACTTTTGTGAGCTTTTAATGAATGCAATAAAAGAGGAAAAACCCGATAAGATAATTTTTCTTGGCGATATTCTGTATCACGGACCTCGCAACGATTTACCAAAGGATTATGCTCCAAAAAAGGTTATTGAAATGCTAAATCCATTAAAGGATAAGATTTTATCTGTCAGGGGAAATTGCGAGGCAGAGGTTGACCAGATGGTTTTGGAGTTTTCGGTTTTGGAGGACTATAAAACCTTCTGGTTTGGTGATAAAAAGGCAGTTTTAACCCACGGTCATTTGAGTGATGACAGACTTCCTGATATGAAGAACTTTGATATTCTTTTAAACGGTCATACTCATATCCCCAAATGTGGGAAAAAAGAAAATTATATTTTTATGAACCCGGGCTCTGTTTCAATTCCAAAGGAAAACAGTCATCATAGCTATATGGTTTTTGAAGACAATGAGTTTTTATGGAAAAACCTCGAGAATGGGGAAGTGTATAGTAAATATGCTATGAAATAAGTTAAAGGGATGCTTAAAGCATCCCTTTTTGATTTATATCAATAATTCTTATTGACTTACTGTACTTTTTAGATAGGGTTATAAGATTTTTTGTTCCCCTTGATTTGTAATCCCAAAATGCAATAACTGCATTTGAATTTTTAACCATAATTTCATTTCTTTTTGGTCCAGCGGATTTTCCGTATTTTTCCCATTGGGCAGGATAAACTTCCAGTTTGTAACTGTTTTCTTTTGCATAGCGTTCTGCCATTTTATCAACTCCTGAGCAGTGCCCTGATAAAATGACTATTTCTTTTTCATTTTTAATTTTAGATAAGCAAATATCTACAATTTTTGTAAAGGCGGTATAATTATTATAATATCTGCAACCGCCGATTACAATTTTATAAATCATAACCGCCTCCGATAATTCCGCAAAAGAAATATATTTCATTATAATTCTTTTACGGAATTTTGTCAAAAATAATTTCTTTTATAATTCTTGTGAAGAATATAAAAGAGGTGGATATCTTGAAGTTACGTAAACAACAATATGGTAATGCAAATATGGTTGGCAAGAATATCGAACATCTGAGAAAAGAAAAAGGAATTAAACAAAAAGATTTTATTTCCAAAATGCAAACAATGGGTTGCGATATAAACCCTACAAGCTATTCTAAACTTGAAGGTCAGGTTCGTATGGCTACCGATATAGAAATATATGTAATTGCTAAGATACTCAATGTAAGTGTGGATACACTTTTTAAATCATAAGTTATTAAAGGGTTGCTATATAGCAACCCTCTTTTTACACCGCTTTATTGAGTATTGCAGTCAGGACGGTAATATCATCCTCGTGGTTATCGTTTCTTCTGCGTTTTGCACATTCGCAAAGTCTTTCGGCTAACTCCTGAGCAGACCCATCCTGCCAAGCCTCGATTTCGGCTCTAATCCAATCAGTGCCTGAGCCCGTTGCTCCGTCAGACATCATAACAACTATATCCCCAGCCTTGCATTTAACAGAGGCTTTATCAAAGCCGATTTCTCTTAAAATTCCAGCAGGTAATGAGGTGCTTTCTGCCTTGCCCGTTTTGCCTGAACGCCTGATAATGGTTGGTGCAGCACCTGCTTTGTATAGCTCGGTTGCGCCTGTGTATAGGTCTATGCTTGCGATATCAACCGTTGCAAGAGATTCATCGGTTGACTTAAATAGCATTGAGGAATTTAGAATTCTTAAAGAGCAGTCATAACCGAAGCCTGCTTTTATAAGTCTTGACATAAGGCCCGAAGCCATAGCGCCATCAACAGCGGCTCTGCCGCCCGTTCCCATTCCGTCCGACAAAACCATAACAAAATGGCCTCTTGAATCAACAAAATATTTATAAGCATCGCCGCACATATTCGAGCCCGAAGCACAAATTTGCTCTGCGCCTATATCAACCGTAAGACAGGCGTGTTCATTTATAACTATAAAGATATCGTTCCCAACTTGACTGATAGTTGGGACATCAAAATCTCTCTCACAAACAACCGACAGCATTTTCATAACCTGAAGCTTATTTATAATAAGCTCGGGTGTTTTTTTGAGTTTAAATTCAAGGGTCATTCTGCCGAATTTATCTATTCGGCTACTCGCTTCTTGTACCCTTATATCAAGATTTTTAAGGGCGGCTGCCGCATTTTCGGCGGCTGTTATATCAAACTGCTCATCGTTTTTAAATTCCAGACTCAAATCATAAAGCATAGATGAGATACCGTCAAACTGGTCGGACACAACCGAGCGCACCTCATCAATTCGGCTTTCTGCGGCAATAGATGAGGCATAATCGGAATAGCGCCTATATGCTGCATTTGCAATCTTAGAGGTGCGAAGACATCTGCCCCGAAACTCTTTAGGTGCGGCATTTTCGGGAGATATATCACCCTGTTTTATAGCTTTTGTTATTTCGAGAATAGCGCCTATTGTATCATCTCTTCGGCTTTCCCAACAATGAACTCTGAGTTTACATCCTGCGCAGGCATCCTGTTCAATCGCCGTAATAACGGTTGAAAAATCGGGGGAATTGATTTTCGATAATTCACGGGATACCTGCTCAACTGTTTCGGAAACATCCGATAGCGCATTGGAGGCAAGTTCAAGGCGCATGGTTAGTGATTTTTTAAGGCCTGTGGGGACTGTGAGATGAGGAGTTGAAGAAAAAAGCTTTCCAAGATAAATGCCTGCTTTACGAGGCAAGGTTAAAAAGAGTGCTGAGCCTAAAGAGGCTTCAATCAATGTTCTTGATATGAGGGTTAAATCGGCAGAGGATACCGAGCCTAAAAAGGCAAATATTAAAACCGAAATAATCTGAGCATATTTGCCAAGGGATGAGAAAATTCCTGCCATAAGTCCCGCAAAGGCAAAGCTAATTCCTATATTACCCGAAATTCCGCTAAGGCTAAGCGTCAGCGCTACTGCTATTCCGCCAACAGCACCCGAAATTATACCTCCGTATTTTGAGGCGGTAAGTATTAACAAAATTCCAAGAATTCTGCCGAGCGAAACTCCGTTCAACTGAAAACCGTGAAGCCCCATTAAAAGTAGACTTATAACTATTAAAAGGGAAGAAAGCTCGTCCGCGGATAACCCTGCAGTTTGCTTTTGAAGGGCCTTAAAGCTTATTGCGGTGAAATATGCACCTGCCGCGCATAAAATTCCGTCAACCGCAAAGTCTAAAAACAAGATTTTAGCATTTTTAAGAGCTACTGCCGAGGTTAGTATGTTGCTGATAAAGGCTATAAAGGTTATAAAAAATGGGTTGGTAATAAGTTTTTTATAGGAGCTTAAAAGCAGTTTTATTGCAAGTATTGCAAAGAGAGCAGCTATGTATCTGAATGCGTTTGTATCGCCAGAGGGGATAAAATAGCCGATAAAAATTCCAAGTGCTGCCGAGGGGGTTAATGTTAGACTGCAACCCGCAACAAAGGATAAACCAAAGGGGAGAAGCTTGTCCAAAACTACTGCTCTTGTGCAGATGAGTCCCGTTAAAAAACTTAAAAAATGGGTAAATCCTGCAAATACCAGTTCTTTTGCCGAGTAATTTTCAATTTTATTTGATATTTTAACAATATCCTTCAATTAAATCACCGCCTATAATTCTAAATAACATTATAAATTGCGGTGATGATTTATTTTGTCAAAGCGTGGTGCAAAAAAAGAAAAGTTTTTGCAATATATTAGAAAAAAGAATAATTTCCCAAAATTTCGGCACCCTAATTTAAAAAAAGAAAAGGGTGGTTGTATGAAAAAGTTTAAAATTTTAATTTCGGTAGTTCTGATTTTATGCCTTTCAACCCTTTGCGTTTCGGCACTTTCTAAAATCGGCTCGCAGTCGGACGAGGTCCGCCAAATTCAAACTGTGTTAAAACAAAAGGGTTATTATCAAGGGAATATAGACGGCATTTTCGGAACTAACACAAAAAAGGCAGTAACTGATTTTCAAAGGGACAATGGACTGAAAGTTGATGGAATAGCCGGTACTCAAACCCTAAAAGCCTTAGGAATTGCATCATCCGGCGGATATACCTCATCTGATTTCGATCTCTTGGCTCGCATTATTTCGGCAGAGGCAAGGGGAGAAAGTTATCTCGGGCAGGTGGCGGTTGGTGCGGTGGTATTAAACAGAATTGAGCATCCATCTTTCCCTGACACTCTATCTGGAGTTGTTTATCAAAAGGGGGCATTTTCTTGCCTTAATGACGGACAGTTTTATGAAAAAGTCGCCGATAGTGCATACCGAGCAGCCTCGGATGCTTTAAGCGGTGTTGACCCATCGGGAGGTGCGATTTATTATTACAATCCCGATAAATCAACTAACAAATGGATTTTTTCAAGACCCATCATAACAACTATCGGCAAGCATAGATTTTGCAGTTAATTGACTAATAAAATAATATGTGATAAAATAAATCAGGCGAAAGCCTGATTTATTTTTTAGGTGATAAGAAATGCAAAAAAATCAAGAAATCATTTTGGAAATAACCGATTATACTGCCGATGGAAGCGGTATCGGCAAATATGACGGTATGGCAGTTTTTGTTCCCGAAACGGCGGTTGGTGATACCGTTAAGGCTCTTGTTTTAAAGGTTAAAAAAACCTATGCTTTCGGCAAGGTTTTGGAAATAATAGACCCTTCTTTTGATAGGCGCTGTTCCGATTGTGATGTCTTTTCAAAATGCGGAGGTTGTGCTTTCAGGCATATATCCTATGAAGCCGAAAGGAAATTTAAGGAAAACAAGGTTTGTGAGGCGATTAAAAGAATAGGTGGGGTGGATATGAAGCCTCAGCCAATTATATTTGATAAAGATTTGAGATACCGCAATAAAGTTCAGTATCCCGTAAACCCTGATGGTAAGGCGGGTTTTTACGCATTTCGTTCCCACAGAATAGTGCCGATAAATGATTGCCTTTTACAACCGGCAGAATTTAAAGGCATAATTTCTGCAATAGAAAATTGGGTAAATAAAAACAGCATTAGTGTTTATAATGAGGAAAAGGGTAAAGGGCTTATTCGCCATATATTTATAAGGAAGGCCGAGAAAACAGAGGAGATAATGGTTGCCCTTGTTATAAACGGTGATGATATTCCTCAAAAAGATGAGCTTATACAAGAGCTTTTAGAGGAAAATGGAAACATACATAGCGTTCAGCTTAATATGAATAAAGATAGAACAAATGTTATTTTAGGAAGCACATCAAAAACTATTTACGGTGAGGACTATATAACGGATATTTTATGCGATGTTAAGGTTCGACTTTCCTTGCTTTCATTTTATCAGGTTAACAGAGATATGGCAGAAAAGCTTTATCAAAAGGCTTCCCAATATGCTGAGCCTAAAGGTAAAAACATTTTGGACCTTTATTGCGGGGCAGGAACGATAGGTCTATCAATGGCAAAGGAAGCCAAGAACATTATAGGTGTTGAGATAGTTGCTGAGGCTATAGAGGATGCAAAGTTCAACGCTTTAAATAACGGAATAGAAAATGCAAGATTTATCTGCGGTGATGCAGCTACGGCGGCTCAAAAGCTTGCGGAGGAGAATATAAAAACCGATGTTATAATTGTAGACCCACCTCGTAAAGGTTGCTCGGAGGAGCTCATTAAAACCATTGCCGATAAATTTTCGCCCGAGAGGGTGGTTTATGTTTCCTGCGACTGTGCAACATTGGCTCGAGATATAAAAATCTTTTCGGATAATGGATATGTTTTGAAGGAATATACCCCTGCGGACTTGTTCCCAAGAACAAGCCATGTGGAATGTGCAGCATTATTGAAACGCAGTTTCAATAATGAATTGCCTGACGGCATGAATTGAACTAAGTTCATGATTTGCGAGTGCCTCGCATGATATGCACTTTGCAGTGCATTGTTGGCAATTCAAATAATGGAGCGTAGCGAGAAATTATGGCGTAGCCAATTCATGACGCATTGCGTCAAATAATCATATTGGAGATAAAAATGAAAGAGAATTTACTCATAGATTTATCAAAAAAGTTTGCTGTAGATATTGTTAATCTTTGTAATGATATTAAAGCTAACCGCAAAGGTAATATACTTCTTAATCAATTATTAAGAAGTGGAACGAGTATAGGTGCTAATATTCATGAGGCTAATTATGCAGCAAGCAGAGCTGATTTTATAAATAAATTTCAAATAGCTCTTAAGGAGTGTTATGAAAGCGATTATTGGTTAGGACTTTTCAAAGAAACAAATATGATAACATTGGAACAATATACAGATTTGTTTTCAAAGTGCAGTAAGATTCGTAAATTGTTAATTGCTTCTATTACAACAGCAAAAAGCAACTGAATTATTGAAACGCAGTTTCAATAATGAATTGCCTGACGGCATGAATTGAACTAAGTTCATGATTTGCGAGTGCCCCGCATGAATTTCGCCTTGCGGCGAATTGTGTTGATATGGGTTGAAAAAGATATATAAATATGGTATAATAATTTAAATTTTGATATTTTGGAGGTCTTTATGTTTAACATAGATAGACTTTGTTTAGGTTGTATGAATGATAACGGTGGGGAGAAGGTTTGTCCGATTTGTTCCTTTGATTCTGCCTCCCGTAATCCCGAAAACGCCTTGCCGTTAAAGTTCGTTATTGACGATAGATATGTTATCGGTAAGGTTTTGTCCTCAAATGGCGAGGGTATAACCTATATCGCATGGGATAATGCTGCCGAGATAGCGGTTAATATTAAGGAATATTTTCCGATAAACTTTGCTCATAGAAATCCTGATAAAACGGTTTCTATGGTTAAGGGCGGAGAATATACCTTCAATGAAGGTCTTATGGAATTTGCTGAGATTAACCGTGCTATAATGCATTCAACCCTTCCTTCCTTAATTCCTGTTACCAGCGTTTTTGAGGAAAACGGAACTATATATGCCGTAAGCTCTATAGTTCAGGGAATAACCCTTGAAAGCTTCCTTGAAAGAAACGGTGGAACTTTAAAATGGGAACAGGCAAGGGCTCTTTTCTTGCCACTCATTGATACCATTAGCGGAATGAATGATTTGGGTATTATTCATAAAGGCATTTCCCCAAAAACAATAATTGTTGGCCGAGATGGAAAACTTAGAATTTCTAGTTATGCTATCAAGAAATTAAGAATGGAAAATTCAGAACTTGAAACCGAGATTGAGGCAGGCTTTGCGGCTGCCGAGCAATATGGCTTTGAGGGTATGCATGATGATACATATACTGATGTTTATGGTCTTAGTGCTACTATTTTCAGAGTGCTTATCGGAGCAGCTGTTCCCGAGGCTACCTTAAGGCTTCAAAACGATGTTATGACCATTCCTTCCCGTTTTGCTGAGGAGCTTCCCCGTCAGGTTTTGGCGGCATTGGCAAACGGTTTGCAGGTTTTACCTAAAGAGAGAACTAGAAATATTGAGACATTCAAAAATGAGTTAATTTACGGCGAGATACCGGAGGTTCCTGTTCGCAAAGAAAAGGCGGTTGACCAAGATAAAGCTCCTAAGAGTAAGGGCAGTTCTGCAAAATCGGGTATTATAGCGGCAGTAATAACCGCAGCAGTTTTCGTTATTATAGGAGTTGTTTTAGCGCTTACTATTTTTAAGGATAATATTTTCGATATTGGAACCAATCCTTCCTCAAGTGAAGAATCTTCTTCAAGCGCTCCAGTTGTTGAGTCTATCGGAACGGTTGAAAGCGGTGCTGAAATCACCGCAAAGCTTTATAAAGTTCCTGATTTTACAAAGAAATATTATTCCGAAATAGAAGATAACGATGAATATGAAATGTTTGATATTGTAATCTCTGATAAAAACTTCTCGGCAGATTGTCCTAAAGGTACCGTTTGCTCCCAGTCGGTAAAGGCAGGCAGCGAGGTTGAAAGGGATACCAAGATAGAGTTGGTTATTTCTTTAGGAAGCCAAGAGGTTAAGATTGCAAACCTTAAGGGACTTAACGAAACCGAGGCTAAACTCGAGCTTTTGAAGCAAGGCTTCCTCTATGAAAATATTGAGGTGCTTGAGAAGTATGACGAGGAGAAAAAGCCTGAAACGGTTGTTGACCAGTCGCCTAAATACGGCGAAACGGTTAATATTGATACGGCTGTTAAGATTTATATAAATTCTTATAAGAGCGAAGAAACCTCTTCAGAAGAAAATTCTTAAAAACACTTGATTTTTTAAGATTGGTATGTTATAATTTCAATAGACTGTAAGAAAGGTGAGTGGGGAAACCCGCTCACTTTTGTTTTAAAGGAGGAGAAAGAATGGCAAGTGCTGCCGAGAGGGTTTATTCTCTTATCAAGGAAACGGTTGAAAATGAGGGCGTTATTCTTTGGGATGTCCGCTTTTTAAAAGAGGGCGCTTCATGGTATTTAAGAGTTTTCATTGATAAGGAAGAGGGGATAACTATTGATGACTGTTCAAGGGTTTCCCATGCTATTGACCCTGTTATTGATGAGGCTGACCCGATTGATAAATCCTATTATTTAGAGGTTTGTTCTCCGGGACTTGAAAGAGAGCTTACAAGACCTGAGCACTTTGAAAGGTTTTTAGGCGAAAAGGTAAAAATAAAACTTTATAAGGCGATTGACTCTAAAAAAGAGTTCATCGGAATTTTAAAACAGGCAGAAGATATGGTTGTTTTAGAGATTAGCGGTGAAGAAATGAGCTTCGGCTTTAAAGATATATCAAAAGCAAATCTTTGCGATTTCGATTAAAAAATAATTAATTAACCTTGTTTGGAGGAATTTAAAAAATGGCTAGAGCAAAAAAGAATGTTAAGGCAGAAATTGATAATTCGGAGTTTTTCGAAGCATTAAGACTCATGGAAGAGGAGAGAGGAATTCCTCAAAAGTTTATTGCTGAGAAGTTCGCCGAAGCTATCGTTGTTGCCGCCCGTAAGGACTTCGGCGGTAATGATATAGTTTCCTGCACTATCGACCCTGAAAACAAGATTTTCAGTGTTGTTGCAAGAAAGGAAATAGTCGATGAGGTTGAGAATAGCTTCACCCAGATTTCAAGGGAAGATGCTGCAAAAATCGACCCCAATTCTATTGAGCATGGTTTTGTTGAAATTAAGCTTGACCCGAGAAAGTTCGGAAGGGTTGTTGCTCAGAACTCTAAGAACAATTTCCGTCAGGGTGTGCGCGAGGCTGAAAAGGGTCAGACTCTTGCTGAGTTCCAGAGCTATAACCGTGAGCTTGTTACTGCTATAGTTCAGAAAATCGACCCTAAAACAGGAAATGCTATTTTAACTATCGGTCATAGCGATGCAACACTTCCAAAAGCAGAGCAGGTTCCCGATGAAGTTCTCTCTGAGGGCGACCATATCAAAGTTTATGTTGTTGGCGTTAAGGATACCGATAAGGGTGCGAGAGTTATGTTATCGAGAACCCACCCCGGTCTTGTTAAGCGTCTTTTTGAAACCGAAGTCCCCGAGATTTTTGATGGAACTATTGAGGTTAAGTCAATCTCCCGTCAGGCAGGTCAGAGAACCAAGATTGCAGTTTTAGCTTCTAACCCTGAAATTGATGCTATCGGCGCTTGTATCGGACCTAAGGGAACCCGTGTTAATAAGATTGTTGAGGAATTAGCAGGCGAGAAGATCGATATTGTTAAATACAGCGAAAACCCTGCAGAATTTATCTCCGAGGCTTTGTCTCCCGCTAAGGTTGTATCGGTTGAGATTTTAAGCGAAGAACCTAAGGTTTGCAAGGTTTCTGTTCCCGAGGCTCAGTTATCTCTTGCAATCGGTAACAAGGGAATAAATGTTAAACTTGCCGCTAAGCTTACAGGCTGGAAGATAGATATCCATCCCGAGAGCGGATTTTTCGGCGAATAATAGGTAAAGGAGTCTTTTGAATGACTACTAAAAAAGTGCCTATGAGAATGTGCACTGCCTGCCGTGAAATGAAACCCAAAAGAGAGCTTGTCAGAATTGTTAAAACAAGTGAAGGCGAAATCAAACTCGATACAACGGGCAAACTTAATGGCAGAGGAGCATATATCTGCAAGGATAAGGAATGTCTTATGAAAGCTCAGAAGGCGAATGCTTTATCCCGTGCTTTTCAAACCAGCGTTTCTGAGGAAATATATTCTCAGTTGAAAACGGAGTTGGATAATCTTGAATAAAAAAGTTTTAACCCTTTTGGGCTTTGCTAGTAAAGCGGGGAAATTGAGTTTTGGCTTTGATTCCTCGGTTACCGCTATAAAATCGGGAAAATCAAGGCTTATTTTAATAGCTGAGGATATTTCTTCCAAAAGCCGAAAAGAAGCCCTCTTTTTTGCCGATAAGGGCAAAGTTAAATATAAAGATTTAGAGGGTATTGATATAAAAGCCTTGTCGGATGCGGTTGGTAAAAAATGCGGCATCGTTTCGATTAACGATGTTCAGTTTGCCAAGGCTTTAATTGAAGAATAGGAGGAATTGCGAATGACGAATAAATATAAAATCAGCGATATGGCTAAAGATTTTAATATAAAATCAAAGGATTTATTAGCCATCATCGCCCAAGCTACAGGTTCCGAAAAGAAATCGGGAGCGGTTTTGGTTGAGGATGAAATTGGTTTGGTTTTCACCTTCATAACCGCTAAAAACTCGGTTAAGAATTTTGATGATTATTTTGCAACAGGCGCAGAATCAAGAGAAAAGGCTAAAAAGGCAAGAGAGGAAGAAAAGAACAAGAAGCTTGCTGAACAAATGGCTATTCTTGAACAGCTGAAGGCTGCTGCTGCCGCTCAAAACGGCGAAAAGGCTCAGGAAAAGAAGGAAGAAAAGCCGAAAGCTGAGCCAAAACCTAAGGCTGAGGCTAAACCTAAGGCAGAGCCTAAGAAAGAGCCTTCAAAGAAGCCCGAAAAGGCAAAAGCAGAGCCGAAGGCAGAGGAAAAGAAGGAGCATAAGCCTTCAGACCCCAGACCCTTTGTTTCTCAGAAAAAGGATAAAAAACCGGGTGAGGCACCTAATAGAGGCCCTGCTCAGATTCGTCATATTGATACCAGAACCTCTAATGTTAATATTGATAAATATAACGAGAAATATGAGAGTATTGCTCCTGCAAACTCAATGAAGGATAACTATTCGAGAAAGCAGAAGATTAAGCAGAAATCTCAGGACTATAGAAGACCTCAGGGCGCTAAGAGAGAGACTGAGGCTGATAAGATGCGCAGAATTCAGCTTGAACGCATAAAGAAAACTCCTATAACCGTAACCGTTGGCGATGAGATAACAGTTGGTGAGCTTGCCGCTGCTATGAAGAAAACCGCTGCTGAGGTTATCAAGGAGCTCTTAAAGCTCGGTATGATGGCAACAGTTAATCAGGTGATTGATTACGATACTGCCGAAATTGTTGTAACCGAAATGGGCGCAAAGATTGAAAGAGCAGTTGTTGTTACCATTGAAGAGCAGATTATGGATGATACAGAGGACAACGCAGAAAACCTTAAACCCAGAAGTCCTGTTGTTGTTGTTATGGGCCACGTTGACCACGGTAAAACCTCTCTTCTTGATGCTATCCGTAACACCGCTGTTACAGATACCGAGGCAGGCGGAATTACCCAGCATATCGGTGCATACAGGGTTAACTGCAACGGAAGCGATATTACCTTCCTTGATACCCCCGGACACGCCGCATTCACCTCTATGCGTCAAAGAGGCGCTATGGCAACCGATATTGCGGTTTTGGTTGTTGCCGCTGATGACGGTATTATGCCCCAGACTATTGAGGCTATAAACCATGCAAAAGCTGCAGAGGTTCAGATTATTGTTGCAATCAATAAGATGGATAAGCCGGAGGCTAATCCCGATAGAATTTTACAGCAGTTAACCGAGCACGAGTTGGTGCCTGAGGAATGGGGCGGAGATATTATCTGTGTTCCCGTTTCGGCTAAAACTCATGACGGTATTGATAAACTTCTTGAAAATATCCTTCTCGTTGCTGAAATGATGGAGCTTAAGGCCAATCCCGACCGCCGAGCAAAAGGTATTGTTATCGAAGCCCGTCTTGATAAGGGTAGAGGTCCTGTGGCTTCCTTGCTCGTTCAGAACGGTACATTAAATTCAGGCGATATTATTGTTGCAGGCACCTCTGTTGGCCGTGTTCGTGTTATGACTAACGAAAACGGCAAAGAAGTAAAGGTTGCCGGTCCCTCTGTTCCTGTTGAGATTACAGGTCTTGCAGAAACCCCGAATGCAGGCGATGTTTTTGATGCCGTTTCGGATGAAAGACTTGCCCGTCAGCTCGTTGAGCAGAGAAAGCAGAAGGCTAAGGAAGAAATCTTTAACGCAAAGCAGAAGGTTAGACTTGATAACCTCTTTGACAGTCTTTCCGAGGGCGACCTTAAGGAACTTAATATCATTGTTAAAGCCGATGTTCAGGGTAGTGTTGAGGCTGTTCGAGAAAACCTCGTTAAGCTTTCTAACGATGAAGTTCGTGTTAATGTTATTCACGGCGGTGTTGGCGCTGTTAATGAGTCGGATGTTATGCTGGCTCAGACATCAAATGCTATTATAGTTGGCTTTAATGTTCGTCCCGATGCAGTTGCAAAGGCTGCGGCTGAGAGAGATGGCGTTGATATGAGAATGTACCGCGTAATTTATGACTGTATTGAAGAAATTCAGGCAGCTATGAAAGGTATGCTTGCACCTAAATACCGTGAAAATCAGCTTGGAACAGTTGAGGTTCGCAACGTTTATAAGATTTCCAATGTCGGAACTGTTGCAGGAAGCTATGTAACCAACGGTAAGGTAACAAGAGCTTGCCAGATTCGAGTTGTAAGAGACGGTATCGTTATCTGTGAGGATAAGATTGACTCGTTGCGCCGCTTTAAAGATGACGTTAAGGAAGTGGCACAAGGTTATGAATGCGGTATAGGACTTGAAAAATTTGCCGATATTAAAGAGGGCGATATTTTTGAAGCCTTTATTATGGAGGAGTATAGAGACTGATGGCAGGATATAAAATCCATCGTATCACTTCGGATATAAAATTGGCTCTTTCAGAGTTATTAAGAGAGGTTAAAGACCCTAGAGTAAGCAAACTCTTAAGCATTGTTAAGGTTGATGTTTCGGGCGACCTTTCTTATGCAACCGTTTATGTTAGCGCTATTGAGGGCTTCGAGGCAACGGTTGCCTCGGTTAAGGCACTTAAAGGTGCTTCAGGATTTTTAAGAAGAGAACTCGGTGCCAGATTAAAACTTAGAAAGGTGCCCGAGCTTCGCTTTATTGCGGATGACTCTATTGAGCATAGTGCTCATATCTCGAAGATTATTGAATCGTTTAAAACAGAGGAAAATAATAATGAAAATTAAAGAAAGTTTGGGCGCTAAAAGGCTTAACCTCAGGCAAACTGCAAAGTTTTTAAAGAAGCATGATGATTATATAATTTTAACCCATGCTTCGCCTGACGGGGATACCTTAGGTTCTGCCTATGCGCTTTACTATGCACTTAACGAAATCGGAAAATCTGCTTGTGTTGTATGCCCTGATGTTATTCCTCAGAAGTATGACTATTTTGCAAGACCGACCGACCATGTTAATGCCCAAAATGCTACTGTTATTGCGGTTGATGTTGCCGATAAAAAGCTTCTCGGCGCTTTGTGTGAGGAATTTGGTGATATAGTTGACCTTTGTATCGACCATCATATTTCAAACACTCAGTTTGCAAAGAACTTATATCTAGATGACGATGCTGCTGCAACTGCCGAATGTATTTATGAGCTTATAGCGCAGATGAAGGTTAACATAAATCTTGTAACCGCTAAGGCACTTTACACTGGGCTTGCAACCGATACGGGATGTTTTAAATATTCCAATGTTACTGATAAAACCCATCGTATTGCGGCTCAGCTTTATGAGTTTGATATTGATGCGGCTGAAATTAACCGCCTTATGTTCGATACCAAATCCAAAAAACTTTTAGAGCTTGAAAAGATGGTGTTAGAGGCTGCAGAATTTCATTTTAATGATAAATGCTTCTTTTTACCTGTTACTGCCGAAATGCAGGAAAAAACAGGCTGCAGCGGAACCGATCTTGAAGGTATTTCGGTAATTTCACGAAGTGTTGAAGGGGTTAAGGTAGGGGTTACTGCAAAGCAAGTTTCTGATAATGAATTTAAAATTTCAATGAGAACATATCCACCTATGGATGCCAGTGTGCTTTGCAAAAAGCTCGGCGGCGGCGGACATATTGCCGCAGCAGGTGCTACTGTTAAAGGTAATATTGATGAGGTTAAACAAACCGTTTTAGATGTTATAAAGGAAGCCTTGGAGGAAGTTTATGCAGGGACTAATACTGCTGGATAAACCTAAAGGGATAACCTCTTTTTCGGCCGTTTCTGCTATTAAAAGAAAGGCTAATGAAAAAAGGGTTGGCCATACGGGAACTCTTGACCCTATGGCAACGGGAGTTCTGCCAATTTTTCTTGGAAGAGCCACCGCATTATCAAGCCTTTTGTTAGATGCCGATAAGCGTTATATTGCAACAGTTAAGTTAGGAATTGCTACCGATACGGACGATATAACGGGTAATATTATATCCGAAAAAGAGGTTAACATAACATCCGATGAGTTGGGACAAGCTCTTAACTCCTTTGTTGGTGTTATAAGGCAACGCCCTCCTATTTACAGCGCTATAAAAAAGGACGGTGTGCGTCTTTATAAATTAGCGCGAGAGGGCAAAGCGACCGAAATCCCCGAAAGAGAGATAGAAATATTCAGTATAAAACTTTTGGAAGAGCTTAATTGCCAAAATGAATTTCAGATAGAGGTTCATGTTTCAAAAGGGACATATATCCGTTCGCTCGCCCGTGATATAGGTGAGTTTTTGGGCTGCGGTGCTACTCTTACCGAGCTTAGAAGAACCTATGCTTCGGGTTTTGATATTAAAGAATGTATAGAACTTGATAATCTTAACGAGGATAATATTTCCAAGCATATTCTAAGCGAGGAAATTGCAGTTTCCCATCTTCGAGAGCTATATGTTACTGAAAAGCAGGCTGTTCGGTTTTGTAATGGTGGACAACTTGGATTTGAAAGGCTTAAAATTAAAGATTTCAAGGAAAATGAGCTTTTAAGGGTTAAATTTGATAACAAGTTTTTAGGCATCGGTTTTGCAAACCTTGAAAAAGAGGAGATAGCAATCAAATGTATTATAACAAAATGAAAACAGCCTTATGTTTTGGCACATTTGACGGTCTTCATAAAGGGCATAAAAAGGTTTTGAGTTTGCCTATTGGTTTCAAGAAAATCGTTGTAACATTTTCTGTTCCGCCAAAGCTTATCTTTTCGGGAGAAAAGGAACTCCTTATGACCTATAAGGATAAGCTTGAAGCTTTAAAAGATTTGGGAGTAGATGAGGTTTTAACACTCGATTTTGAATTGGTTAAGGATATGAGTCCCGAGGATTTTCTTGCGAGTTTATATGAAAAATATTCCCCATCGCTTATTTGTTGCGGTTTTAATTACCGTTTCGGTAAGGGCGCTTTAGGAGATACCGAGCAAATAGGGGAATTTTGCAAGAAAAAGGGCATCGAGTTTAAAGCGGCACAGCCTGTAACTGTAAACGAAAAAACCGTTTCTTCAACCCTTATCAGAGAGTTTATAAAAAATGGAGAAATCGATAAGGCTAACAACCTTTTAACCAAGCCTTTTTCCTTTGAGGGCGAGGTTATAAAAGGGGACGCCAGAGGAAGAACAATAGGTTATCCAACAATAAATCAAAAATATCCCGAAGAGTTGGTTAAACTCAAATTCGGGGTTTATAAAACTAAGATTATAGTTGATGCCAAAGAGTTTGAAGGAATAACAAATATAGGAATTCGTCCAACATTTAAAACAGATTATGTTATTGCCGAAACTTATATAAAAGATTTTTCAGGGGATTTATACGGCGAGAGATTAAGGATAATTCCTCTTGAATTTTTAAGAGAGGAAATCAAGTTTTCCTCTATAGAAGAACTTAAACGCCAAATTGAAATTGATTTAAGGAGATAATAAAATGGCAGCTAAAAAGAAAGGAAGTGCCCGCCGCAAAAGGAGCGAAACAACGGCAGTTAATGCCGGAAAGCGTCAGTTAATGGCGGTTATCTGGTTTGCAGTTGCAGTATTTTTGCTTTGTGTTGTGTTTATTGAGGGTCAGAATATCTGGGCTTGGCTCCATGATACTATTTTCGGTATTTTTGGTATAACTGCATTTTTCTATCCTTTCTTGATGGGGTTTGTTGCAGTTATGTTCGCGCTTGACAGAATAAACGGCTCTATAACCGCAAAGATTATTGAGTCGGGCTTACTCGCTGTGTTTATCGGCGCTGCAGTTGATATTTTCTCAAAGCATGATGATAGCCTAACATTCTGGCAGCACTTAACCTCTGCTTATGAATCGGGCTCTGCTATGAAGAGCGGAGGATTTTTAGGTGCACTTATCGGTCAGCCATTATATTCAGGCTTTGGAACTCCAGGCGCCCATATAACAATTATTCTGCTTATTTTCGTTTTCCTTATGATAATAACAGGAACAACCCTTATAACCCTTTTCCGCTCCATTTCAAAGCCTGTTAAAGCAATTTCCGAGCAGGCTGAAAGCGCTTATCAGGCAAGGATGGAAAGGGAAGAGAGTGAATCAGGTAAAAAACTCAAGGTTATAAAAGGCTTTGATGTTGATATTCCTGTTGATGATATCCCGGTTAAACGCAAGAAGGAAAGAGCAAGTCTTGGCGAAATGCAAAGAAAGCTTGTTAATACATATCATGATGATGAAAACGCTATGCCTGCTTTTCCCGAGGGTTCCGAGGACAGAGAACAGCTGAATGACGCTTTGAAGGCAACCGCTGAGGAAGCAGAAAGAATAGATGTTAAAGAGGAAACCGATAAGTTTGTAGAGGAGGTTAAAGAGGGTATTGATACCGCAACCGATAACGGTTATGAGTTCCCGCCTATTACCTTGCTTAAGGAGTCTGAGGTTTCTGCATCTTCAAGTATAGGCTCTCAGGCTATGGCTGAGCATTTGGTTGAAACTCTCAGAAGTTTTGGTGTTGAAACCCGAATTGTTAATATTTCCAGGGGACCGACTGTAACCCGTTACGAGCTTCAGCCCTGCGCAGGAGTTAAAATAAGCAAGATAACAAATCTTGCAGATGATATAGCCTTAAACCTTGCAACTGCAGGTGTTCGCATTGAAGCGCCGATTCCTAATAAGGCGGCAGTTGGTATAGAGGTTCCTAATAAAACAAGCGATGTTGTTAGTATCAGAGGAATTTTCGAATCCCCCGCATTTACCGCCGCAAAGAGCAAGTTAACTATAGCTTTAGGTCGTGATATCGGCGGCGAGGCTATTGTTGCTGATATTTCTAAAATGCCTCATGGACTCATAGCAGGCGCTACCAACTCGGGTAAATCGGTTTGTATTAACTCGATTATTATGAGTATTCTTTATAAAGCAACACCCGATGAGGTTAAGCTTTTGATGATAGACCCTAAGGTTGTTGAGCTTGGTGTTTATAACGGTATTCCGCATTTGTTGGTTCCTGTTGTAACCGACCCGAGAAAAGCCTCGGGCGCTCTCGGTTGGGCTGTAACCGAAATGGAAAACCGGTATAAAATGTTTGCCGATAGGGGTGTTCGTAATATTGACGGATATAACACCTTTGTTGAAAATCTAAAGGACCCCGATATAGAGAAGATGCCCCATATCGTTATAATTATTGATGAGCTTGCCGACCTTATGATGACAGCACCTAACGAGGTTGAAGACTCTATCAACCGTATCGCTGCCAAGGCAAGAGCGGCGGGTATGCATTTGATAGTTGCAACTCAGCGTCCTTCTGTTGATGTTGTAACAGGTGTTATTAAGGCAAATATCCCAACAAGAATTGCGTTTGCTGTTTCAAGCCAGATTGACAGCCGAACAATTCTTGACGGTGCAGGTGCCGAAAAGCTTCTCGGAAGAGGCGATATGCTCTTTAGCCCTGTTGGCTCAAATAAGCCTAACAGAATTCAGGGTTGTTTCGTTAGCGACCAGGAAATTGAAGCGGTTGTTAACTTTGTTAAGGGCGACCGCACCGCCGAGTATGATGATAATATTATGGTTGAAATCGAGCGTCAGGCGGCGGTTGAGAAAAAACAAAAAACAGGACTCGCTGAAGACGGTCCTGAGGATGATGTTATGCTTTCAGAGGCTATAAAGGTTGTTGTTGAAAACGGAATGGCATCAACCTCTTTGCTTCAAAGAAAGCTTAAACTCGGTTACGCGAGAGCGGCTCGTATTATGGACGAAATGGAACAACGCGGTGTTATCGGCCCTTATGAAGGCTCTAAACCCCGTAAGGTTTTAATTTCGAAAGAGCAGCTTATGGAGCGCGAAGCCGCAGGTGAAGATTGATGTCTAAAGGAAGTTCAAATAAAAGGAAGATTATAGCTTTTGCCGTAACGATGCTTTGCATTGTTACGGTAATTGCGCTTTTCCTTGGGAATTTCGGCTCGGCACCCCTTGAAGATAAATTCGATATTTCAAGTGATTTTGTTCGTTTTATCGATGTCGGTCAAGGGGATAGCATTTTAATCTATAGTAACGGCTATTCGGCGCTTATTGATACGGGTACAAGTGATTCTGCCAATGAAATTTGTTCCTTACTTGATGAGTGCGATATTAAGGATATAGATGTTGTTATCCTCTCTCATCTTCATGATGACCATACAGGCGGTATAAAACAGATATCGGAAATTCATAAAATAAAAAATATTGTTTTGCCTGAAATTTCAATTGAGAGCGATACCCTTACCGATGCACAGTTTGTTATCAATAAGGTTCGGCAAACAGGCGGCGGAATCTATAATGCTGTTTCGGGTATGAACTTCAGTATCGGCGAGTTTGAAATAACTGTTTTGGCGTCTTTTGGTGAAATGAAGGATGAAAACAACCGTTCGGTTATCGTTGCGGCAGAGATTGAAGAGCGTAAATTTTTATTTACGGGCGATGCCGAAACAAAGACCGAAACGGCGCTTTTAAATGAGGGTCTTAATCTTAAATGTGATGTTTTAAAGGCAGGACACCACGGAAGCAACACCTCTTCCTCCGAGGAGTTTTTAAAGGCGGTAAGTCCTCGTTTTGTGGCGATTTCGGTTGGAAGAGAAAATTCTTACGGACATCCACATAATACCGTTTTATCAGCCTATGAAAAGATAAAGGCAGAGGTTTACCGTACTGATTATGACGGGGATATTACTTTTAGTATTGAGGACGGAAATTTAAAAGTTAAAACCGAAAAATAAGAGGTTTTTTATGGCTAAAAAGATTTGTTTATATGGAATTCTTTCTGCATTTTGTATAACCCTCGGATTTGTTGAGCATTTAATTTCTTTTGATTTTATTGCCCCCGGGGTTAAGATAGGTCTTGCAAATTCGGTGGCTTTATTGCTTATTTGTTGGGACGATTTTAAGGGCGCATTTGCAGTTAATATAACAAGAATTCTTTTATCGGTGTTCTTGTTTTCGGCACCATCAACCTTGATTTTTTCAATTTTGGGCGGAATATTTGCATTTGTTGTTATGGTGATTTCCAAAAAGGCAAAAATTTTGAGTGAAATCGGTATAAGCGTTTTAGGAGCTGTGGCTCATAATGTGGCTCAAATAGTCTGCGCGGTATTTCTTTTGGGAAACGGTGTGCTTTATTATTCGCCTTTCCTTATGCTATCGGCGCTCATAAGCGGAATATTAACAGGATTTTTAGCAAAACTTTGTTTAAAATATAAATCTAAGCTCTTTTAAGGAGTTGGTATAAGTGTGCGGTTTCGCAGGTTTTACAAATTTTATAAAAGATAATGGCGAGGTCCTCGAGAAAATGATGGACCGCATTGTCCATAGAGGCCCTGATTCTGCAGGTAAATTTATTGATGAGGATATTGCTTTAGGCTTTAGAAGACTAAGTATTATCGACCTTGCTGACGGCGACCAACCTATGTTCAATGAAGATAAATCCTTGGTGTTAGTTTTTAACGGAGAGATTTATAATTTCAAGGATTTGCGCGCGGAACTTATAAATGCAGGACATATTTTCTCGAACAATTCCGATAGTGAGGTTTTGCTTCACGGTTTCGAGGAATGGGGAGAAGATATAGTCCACCGTCTTCGCGGAATGTTTGCTTTTGTTATTTTTAACCGTCAAGATAAATCTATTTTTGCCGCAAGGGATATGTTTGGTATAAAGCCGTTTTACTATACATTTATGGGCGAAAGTTTTATTTTTGGCTCGGAAATTAAGTCCTTTTTAGAGCATCCTGAGTTTAAAAAAGAGTTGAACGAAGATGCGCTAGCGCACTATCTTTCATTCCAGTATTCAGTAACAGAAGAAACATTTTTTAAAAATGTTTTCAAGCTCCCTCCCGCTCATTATTTCACCTTTCAAAATGGCGAGATGAAAAAGGTCAGGTATTGGAAACCTGATTTCAAGGAAACTGAGGGAGTGCTCGACTATTTTGCCGATTTAACCGATAAAGCAGTCAGAGAATCGGTAGAAGCTCATAAAATTGCCGATGTTGAGGTTGGCTCTTTCTTGTCGTCTGGTATTGATTCAAGCTATATTGCCGAGGCGGCAAAGGTTGATAAAACCTTTACGGTTGGCTTCGAAAGTCCTGATGGAGATAGATATAACGAGATTGGTTTTGCTAAGGAATTTGCCGAAACTATCGGGGTTGAGAATATTTCAAAGGTTATAACACCTGAAGAATATTGGAACACTTTTCCGCTTATTCAGTATCATATGGATGAACCCTTGGCAGACCCTGCCGCTATTGCTCTTTACTTTGTTAGTAAGCTTGCAAGTGAGTCGGTTAAGGTTGTTATGTCTGGTGAGGGGGCTGATGAGCTTTTTGGAGGCTACAGAATTTATCAGGAGCCTTTAACTTTAACTTTTTACGATAAGCTCCCATTTGCTATCAGAAGAATTATCAGTAAAATCTGTTCATATCTTCCGCAGAAACACGGTATAAATTACCTTGTTAGAAGAGGTAAGACCATTGAGGAGCGTTTTATTGGAAATGCAAATATTTTCTCAATCAAGGAAAGAAATGCTATTTTGAAAAGCGAAGTTGCAAAAAGCGCTGTTTCGCCAAGACTTGTTTGCAAAAGGTTTTATGATGAGGTAAAGGATAAAGATACTGTAACTAAAATGCAATATCTTGATATCAATATGTGGCTGATGGGTGATATTCTTCTGAAAGCTGATAAAACAAGTATGGCAAATTCTTTGGAGCTTAGAGTTCCTTTCCTTGATAAAAAAGTTATGGAGTTCGCTTCAACTATTCCGCTTAACTGCAGAGTTAATACTGTTACAACTAAGTTAGCCCTTAGAAAAGCGGCCGAAAAAACCTTGCCTAAAAGGACTGCAACCAAGGATAAATTAGGTTTCCCTGTTCCTATCAGGGTATGGCTTAAAGAGGATGAATACTATGAAAAGGTTAAAAATATTTTCGAAAGCGATGTGGCTCGGAAGTATTTTAACACCGAAAGATTAGTTGCTCTTCTCGATAATCATAGGGAAGGGAAAGCAGACCTTAGCCGTAAAATATGGACGGTTTATACCTTCCTTATTTGGTATAATCAATTTTTCGAAGTTTAAAATAAAATCTCCTTTTGCGGATAAACTAATCTTGCAAAGGGAGGTTTTTTTATGCAGAACAGTTCAATGTCTTTTATGAAGGGTTTAGGAGCGGGTATGGTTGCCGGAGCGGCAGCAGTTGTTGTCGGCAAGGTAATGCTTCAAGACCACAAGAACATTTCAAAGGGCTCGGCAAAGCTCGTTAAAGCTGT
>JAZPXP010000067.1:0-3705 GCA_045543715.1 Acutalibacteraceae bacterium | reverse complement strand
AGTCATCAAAAATAACCCTTGACCGTAAAAGATGTGTAAAGAAACATCGGTCAAGGGTTATTTTTTTTGCCTTTTTATTTACTTTTCGAGATTTTATGGTATACTAAAGAAAAACTTTCTCAGCGGAGGAAATTTATGTTTAATGCAGTTAAGGTTAAAAATGAATGTGTTAACTGGATAAGAGAATTTTTCGAGAATAACGGAAAGGGTTGCAACGCTGTTGTTGGAATATCGGGCGGTAAGGATAGCTCGATTGTTGCGGCTCTTTGTGTCGAGGCTCTCGGAAAGGACAGAGTTATCGGCGTTTTAATGCCTCAAGGCGAACAGGCCGATATTGATGCGGCTTATAAATTAGTTAATCATCTCGGCATTAAACACTTCGTTGTTAATGTTAAGGATGCGGTTGATGGAATTATAAACTCTTTACCCGAAGAAATCCAAAAAACCGCACAAACTGTTACAAATATTCCGCCCCGTATCAGAATGACAACTCTTTATGCGATTAGTCAATCGGTTAACGGAAGGGTTGCAAATACCTGTAATTTATCTGAAGACTGGGTTGGCTACTCCACCCGTTATGGCGATTCGGTTGGCGATTTCTCTCCCCTTTCAAATCTGACTGTTACCGAGGCTAAAGAAATCGGTTATGTTTTGGGACTTCCAAAGGAGCTCGTTAATAAAACCCCTATCGATGGTCTTTGCGGAAAAACGGATGAAGAAAATCTTGGCTTCACCTATAAAGAGCTTGATATTTATATAAGAACAGGTAAAATCGAAGATATGGCTAAAAAAGAGCTCATAGACAGCAAGCACAAGGCAAACCTCTTCAAACTTGCCTTAATGCCATCTTTTATACCCGAATTTTAAATTTTGGTGAAAAATATGAAAAAACATTTTTCTTTTTCTGCTTCGCATATAATCATGCTTAGTTTCTTTGTTGTTATAGTTATCGGCAGTATTTTACTTTCTCTTCCGATAAGCTCGGCAGACGGAAAGGCTGTTCGGTTTGTTGATGCTCTTTTCACATCAACAAGTGCAACCTGTGTTACAGGGCTTGTTACTTTGCCGACAGTTTACGGTTGGAGCATTTTCGGTCAAGCGGTTATTCTGCTTCTCATTCAAATCGGCGGTCTTGGAACCATAACTATTATGGTTGGAATTATGCTCGCTCTTAATAAGAAAATGGGCATTGGAGACCGATTGCTAATACAGGACGCCTTTAACCTCAACACCCTTTCGGGACTTGTTAAATTTGTAAAAAAGGTCTTTTTAGGAACCTTCTTAATCGAATCTGTAGGCGCACTTCTTTATATGACAGTGTTCATACCGCAGTTTGGCTTAAAAGGTATATGGATTTCCTTTTTCACTGCGATTTCCGCCTTCTGCAATGCAGGCTTTGATATTCTATCTGCCGATAGTCTATCAGCCTATGCCACAAACCCGATTATCAATTTCACAACCTGTGCCCTTATCGTTTTAGGTGGTATTGGATACATTGTTATCTGGGATATATTACTCGTTATTAAAAAGCATAAAGCAAAAGGCTTTAAATGCTTCCGTTTTTTGAGTTTGCACAGTAAAATTGCAATTTTTATGACTGCCTTACTTATTCTTTCGGGTGCAGTTTTGATATTTATTTTTGAATTCAATAATCCTTTAACCCTTAAAGAACATAATTTATGGGATAAAATTCAAATATCCGTTTTTCAATCGATAACAACGAGAACAGCAGGCTTTGCAAGTGTTCCGCAACAGAATTTAACAAGCGCCTCTTCCCTTGTTTCAATTCTGCTTATGTTTATAGGCGGTTCTCCTGTGGGAACGGCGGGCGGTATTAAAACCGTAACGATTTGTATTCTTGTTTGTTCAGCCCATAACACCATCAAAAACCGAAACAGCATAAATCTGTTTTCAAGAAATATTCCAAAGTCTGCAGTTAACAAGGCTCTTGCAGTTTTGAGTATGTCCTTCTTAACAGTTTTGGTTTCAACCCTTTTGCTTTTAGCAACAACCGATTTTGAGCTTTTGGATGTTCTTTTTGAAACGGTAAGCGCAACGGCAACCGTGGGACTTACGAGAAATCTCACCTCCGCTCTTAATACACTTGGCAAAATAATAATTGCTGCAACAATGTATCTCGGAAGAATAGGTCCTATATCCCTTGCAACTGCCTTTAATATCAGGAAAGAAAATAATCATTTAATAAAAAATCCAACCGAAAATATCAGTGTTGGATAAAAGGAGAGTAAAATATGAGTATAAATAAATCCTATGCTGTTTTCGGGCTTGGAAGATATGGCTTTGCTGTTGCAAAGGAGCTTGTGAGAAGCGGAGCCGATGTGCTTGCGGTCGATTCAAATGAGGCTGTGGTTAATAATGTTATTGACGACCTTCCTATATGCAAATGTGCTGATGTTACCGACCCTGATGTTATTAAAAACCTCGGCATTTCTAATATTGATACAGTTATTATCGGTATGGCAAGCAATCTTGAAGCAAGCGTGCTTGCAACAACTCTTTGCAAGGAAGCAGGGGTTGAAACTGTTATTGTTAAATGCGCTAACGAAATGCATCAGAAAATACTTAGCCGAATAGGTGCCGATATGGTGGTTTTCCCTGAGAACGAATCGGGAACAAGACTTGCAAAAAACCTTTTGAGCTCAGGCTTTGTTGATTTGGTTGAGCTTTCAAATGAAGTTTCAATGGTTGAGTTTGAGGTTAAAAAGGATTGGGTTGGAAAAAGCCTTTTAGAGCTTAATCTCAGAAAAAAATATGCCATCAATGTTATCGCAATATATAAAAACGAAAAAATAATTGTTGATATAGACCCTGCAAAACCTTTAGAGGAAAAAACAAAACTAATAGTTCTTGCAGACACTTTGAAACTTAATAAGTTATAAAAACGGAGCCTTGCTCCGTTTTTATTTTGCTTTTACAACCTAAAGTTGTTAAAATAACAACCGCAAAACATATTGCTTTTTTAGAGTCTTTAATATAAAATCTAATTAGAAAGAGGTGTTTTTATGGCATTATCAGATACTATCTATAGACTCCGCTCAGGCGCTAATATGAGCGAGGAAAGATTTGGCGAAATTGTTGGCGTTTCTCAGCAGGCTGTTCATAAATGGGAAACCGGAGAAACCATTCCCGAAGTTAGCAAGCTTATTAAAATTTCAAAATATTTCGGTGTTTCTCTTGACTCCTTAGTTCTTGGCCGCAACGACCGCGAAAACGAAATTTTAACTCAAAACAAACGCCCTGTTGCAAACTATGCAAATCTTGGTTATTGGGGCTTTTATCCCTCATACATTATGAAGGAATATAAGCAGTCTATAGAAGAGGGTCTTGATATAGAAGCCTATAAGGACCTCTTTGTTGCAGTTTCAAAACTGCCGATAAACGAAACCAAGAAAAAGCTCGGCGATGTTTTGTTTGATATCGTAATCAATGCCCCGCTTCGCGAGGATTTCAAATATAACGAGCCCTCTTCTCTTGATGAAATTAAGGCACTCAGAAAGCCTTATAGCTATAAAAAGCAGAAGAATGGTGTTACCGAGGCTCAGGTTTACGGTGCTTGGATGGGCAGAATTGCGGGCTGTATGCTTGGTAAAACGGTTGAAAATATAAAATCCTATGAGCTTGTTCCCTTCCTTAAGGAAAGCGGAAATTATCCGATGCATAGATATATTTACAGCACCGATGTTA
>JAZPXP010000066.1:0-3190 GCA_045543715.1 Acutalibacteraceae bacterium | reverse complement strand
ACTTAGTTGAACCATCCGCATTCATTTTAAGAAGCTCGGTAGCCTTTGCCTTGTTTATGGTATCAAGGTTATTTCTTCCCTGAAGTTCAAACTTAAAGCCTGCAATCATACCCATATCACTAATATTAGCATAGGTAAGATTAGCTGCATTTACTCGATACTGAATATCATAGTTATCGAGCTCTTGCTCGCTGCCCATAATAACCGAGCCTGCAAGTTCAAGGCCTGCTTCATACTCGCCGCCATAAACAGCGATTTCAGAAATAAGAAGGATATCCCAAGCCTGACGCTCATAGAAGCGAACACCAAAGTACTTAACATTTGTTAAGTTAAGTGCGGATAAATCATGAACATGCTCAACACCCTGACGAGTTGCATTTTGATATGTTATAACAGGGTTTTGATAAAGAGTTTCCAATTTATCGGAAGCATAAATGACATAATGCAATGAAGGTTTATCCGAATCTGCTGTGCAAGGCCAAGCCATCATAAAGCTTTCGGGGTTATTGAGAACGCCGTTCATGGCAAATGTAAAATCGATATAGTTCTCAGTTTGGGTATAATCATTTGCATATGTTTTTGTTGTTTCGTCCGCATCCCTAGTATTTTTAAGGGTGGTATTCTCAACATAAGTTCTGCTGGTGGAAGTTCCGTCATATCCAAGACCATCAGTAACGGGGAGAGCATAGTTACTGCCCATTGTTGAAGTAAGGTTTTCGCCCTTACCGGTTGCAGTTATATTGAGCGATGCGTTTTCAAGCATATTCTCGCCATAAACAGCTTCATAGCTTCCATCAACCATAGTTGCGGAAGAATTGATAATAATCTTGAAGTTACCGCCATAAACCGCGATTTCGGAAGGCAATAACCAAGCCGCATCCGATTCATAGAAACGAATGATAACATTCTTAATGCCGCTCATACTTGAAAGGTTAAGAATATGCTCGGCATTTTCTCTCTCGGCCGACTGATATTTGTAAACATTCTTAGTTGTTTCAACAGTTTCGCCATCGGCTAAGAAGTAAACATCATAGTGCAAGGAAGCAGTTTGCGGGCTAGCTGCAGTACCGAAGTTTACAAGGAACTTATCGGGATTATCAAGAGTGCTGTTGAAAGCAAACTTAATGTCAAGGTACGAATCGTAATAACCATATGCCCCTTGAATACCAATTCTGCCCGTTGTCGGCTGAATTTGGTTCCAAGCGGAGGTTAAACCATCAGTAAGGTAATTGAATCTCGGAATATTAGAGCTATAGCTTAAATCCGAAGTGCAAGAATAAGTCATTGAAGCGTTAGCGAGCTGATTCTTGCCATAAACACTTTCATAGCTATCATTTGCATCAGAGGTGAAGGCTGCATTAACAACCATATCAAGCTTCTCATTAGCGGTATAGGTTCCGCCATAAATGCCGAAATCGGCAAGATGCTGGGTATTATTGTTATAGCCTCTGTTATAGAAACGAACTCCAATGAATTTAGCATTAACTATTTGAGTATCATGCTTTGTAAGGTCGATATGATGCTCAACGCCTTGGCTTGAAGCATTCTTATATTCATAAATCTTGCTTGCCTCTTCAAAGAGCGAATCAATAGTTGAAGCGGCAAATATTGCATAATGCTTTGAGGAAATAGTATTAGAAGTTCCCTCGTGGAAAGCAATAGCAATGTCGGTCGGGTTGTTTAAGGTTCCCAACAAATCAAAGGATATTTGAATATATGCATCGGTTTGGTCAACGCCATTGTTGCTCTCAGTCAAGATAGTATCCGAACCGGAAAGCATCATAAGGCTTGCGGGGTTGCCGTCAGTTAAATTGGAACTGCCGCCGCCAATAACTGCGCTTGTAGTGCCATCGGTTGCGCTAATTATTGCACCGCCGGCAAGCAAGTTATTGTTACCATATGAAGTAACGAAGTTATGCATATGGTCATCTCTATAAGAGAAAACATCCTCAGTTGTTCCGCCAAAGAGACCAAGCTCTGAAACAAACTGATATTTTCCGCCATAATTTCTATGATAGAAACGAATACCTATATATTTAATATCCTGGAGTTTAAGCTCAGTAACATCAATTTCGTGTTCAACACCAACGCCTGCTCCACCCTTGGTCATATATTCATATACAAAACCATCGGTATAAAGCGAAGCTGCGTCAGATGACATATAAACTGCATAATGCTGTGAAGAATACTGAGCACCCTCTGTCGGAGAGAAGGAAATAAGCAAATGGTCGGGATTATCAACAGCAAAATTAAGAGCATAGGTGAGCTCGTGATAAGCTGTCTTATCTCCAACGGTTGTATTTTCGCCATCAATACCCGAGGTCAAGCCTCTTGCATCGCCAAGGTCGGTGAAGTTGGCAGGTGTTGTAGCAGTAGCTAAAACTTCATTATTATATACGCGATTAAATGTACCTGCAAGACCTGTTAAATGGTTAGCTTTATACTTATTATTAACAGCAGTTGAAGAGGAGTTAATCTTAACTGTGGCTGCTGCCTCAGTCTCACCACCATAAAGAGCAATTTCTGCAGGACGAATTAAGCAGTTGTGCGGCAAATCATAGATACGAATACCAAAGTACTTAATACCTGTTAAGTTGAACTTTGAAATATCAATTATATCCTCAACTGATTTTGCGGAATAATCATAATACTCATAGATTTGCTTGTCATAAAGAGTATCTACGCTATCTGAGGCATAAATTGCATACCAGTTATTAAAGCAACGGTCGTTTGCGGTTTCGTAAACTGCCTGGTCCTTAGCAATAAGGAACTTTTCGGGATTATTAAGAACTCTTGGAAGCTCAAAGGTTAATTCTATATATGTATTAACATTATCAGAATAACTGTCATTCCAAGAATTGTTATACCAAATAAGGTTACCAACAGCGGTTGAATTATCGGTTAAAGTAGCACCATTAACAACATTCGAGCCGTTAACTGTAACCTCGGTGCCCTCATATATACCCTTGCCGGTTACATCGCTTCCTGCAAGACGGTTATCACCATAATTATAATTGTTATTAGCATCATCAGTTAAGGCTGAAGAGCCGGAAACAATAGAATACTCAGTTCCGCCATAAAGAGCAACTTCTCTGTTAAGCAAGTAAACTGCACTTGTTGGACAAGGAGCATAGAAACGAATTGCAAAGAATTTAATATCCTTCAACTCAAAGAAGGAAAGGTCATAATG
>JAZPXP010000065.1:0-3649 GCA_045543715.1 Acutalibacteraceae bacterium | reverse complement strand
AAACATAAATTTCCTCCGCTGAGAAAGTTTTTCTTTAGTATACCATAAAATCTCGAAAAGTAAATAAAAAGGCAAAAAAAATAACCCTTGACCGATGTTTCTTTACACATCTTTTACGGTCAAGGGTTATTTTTGATGACTCTTAGTATCCAGCATCATTTTATTTACCTCTCATTCGTTAAATTTTGGCCTTTATTAAGGCTATATAAATCTCCTTTCTCCAACCTTTAGTTGAATTTGGAGAGATTAACCTTTTCTGTATTTTTAATATAGCATATTTTGGAGTTTTTTTCAATTGTGAGGTTATATGAAAAAAATTATAGTAACTTGTGCGATAGGGAGAAATCGCTTTTTTCAAGCTAAAAAACATTGACGGCATAAAAAAGTTTTGATATAATAAGTATGTTGAATTGTTAAAAAACCGAGTGGATTCCACTCGGTTTTTTAAATTTTATAATCTTCTCATTTTCATTTTTCTTGCAATAAGGGTTAAAGCAAGTAAAACTATGTAAAGGCAACCGATAGTAACAAAAATTGCACTCCAGCCGAATTTTTCCTGAACAAAGCCGAAAACAGAGGCCTGAATTGCGGCACCCATATAAACTGCCCAGTCAAGAACACCAACAACGGTTGAAGAAAGAGCGCGTCCGCCCATATCGCCGGCGATGGCCCAGATAACGCCTGTTACCATACTGAAAACGCCAACGATAAAGAGCATAATTGTTGCAGGAAGCTGAGTTTTGAAGAAGGGGAATGTAATCATACCGAGGAATGCCAGAACTGATGCTAAAATAAGCATAGGCTCACGTTTGCCCTTAAAAATCTTATCGGTTATAAAGGGGAATACGAACATAGCGCAAGCCTGACCTAAGGGTAAAACGATATAGGTGAACATATCGTTTTTAAGGGTTAATCCTAATTCTTCGGTGAAGTAGGTGGGAATCCAGGTGAGCAGTCCGTATCTGCCGATACCTGCGATAGCTGAAATCAAGCAGAAAACAATTACCTTAGGCTCACTGAAAAGGAGCTTGTAAGGATACAGGAAGCCTTTTGCTTTAATTTTAGCTTCCATTTCAGCATCGCTTTGGTTAAGCTTTGCATCTTCCTCCTCAAAGGGCTTAAGACCGATATCCTCGGGCTTTTCTTTGAAGAAGGCAATAAATGCGATAAGGATAAGAACCATCGGAACAATCGGTAAGCGGAAGCCTGCACGCCAGCCCCATTCGGGATTAAGCACTAAACACCATGTAACAGTTAAATATGTAACAGCCTGAGCAACACCCGAGAATGCAGTGGCAAGACCTGAAGCAAAGCCTCTTTTTTCCTTTGGCCACCATTTATTGAGAACGCCCAGTCCGTTAGACCAAACCATTGCCTGACAAAATCCGTTAAGTCCCCAAAGAACAGCGATAAGCCAGAGATTACTCTGGAAAGAAATTAAAACATTAAGAACAGCCGAGGATGCAACTCCGAAAATCATAAGCTTCTTATAGCCGAAGAATGAACCTAAGCGTCCGCTAACAAGCTGACCGAAGGCATAGCACCAGAAGAGAGCCGATGAAACAATACCGAGTGTTCCTAAATCTGATTTGAACTCCTCTTTCATAAGGTTTAAAACAAGGTTGATGTTCTGCCTTCCGTTATAGAAAAAGAGGTAGGTGAAGCCAAAGCTTAAAAGCATAAGCCAGGCATATTTTTTAAATTTTTTGAATTGCTCGGAATTATATCCGTAGATAATTTTTTCTTTTAATTCAGACATATTTACTCCTTATTATTTGAATATTTTAGCATCTGCTTCATCAAAGGGTATAATTTCTGCGGTAACTCTTGCATAATCATCGAGGTTATCAATCTCATCTATATAATAATTCTCATAAGAGAATGCACGAATGTTAAGTGCAGGGAAAATCTCATTAAGAGCGTTTTCTGCATAGCACTTATCCTCACCCTTATGGATAAACTCAACAACCTTACCAATCCAAGCAGAAGCAGTTGCTTTTTCCATCTTATAAAAAGGCTGGAATGCAAAGCAATCTTCATCAAAAATATGGATTGAAACCTCATGCACCTTGCCATCCTTAACTCTGCCCTTGAAGTCTTTTTCGGGAAGAGCCTTCTTGAAGTTAACGGTTGCAGTGTTTTTATCCTCGCAGTTAAGTACATCATACACTAATTTGCGGTTAAAAACAAGGTCGCCGTGAAGAAAAACTAAATCATCGTTCATATATTCACGGGCTAAATACATTGAATAGATATAATTTGTCTTGTCATAAATATCGTTGCGAACAAAGGTGAAGTTAAGCTCGGGGAAGTCGGCAGCTTCCTTTTTAAGCTGGTCTTCAAAAGGACCTGTTGTAACAATAAAATCCTTAATCCCCTCTAAGCTTAAAAGACGAATCTGACGATGGAATATAGTTTCGCCATCCTTAAGCTGTGCCATTGATTTGTGGTGAGTTTGAGTAAACTCTCCCATTCTGTTTCCAAGACCTGAGTTAAAGATTACTGCTTTCATAATTTTTCCTCTCTTATTTATATGATTTTAAATACCTTAGCCATTATAATGATTGTAGTTAGTCGAAACGCTTAAAAGCGTTCCGACAAGCCACTTTACAAGTGGCTTCAGCAAAATTAAATTCAAATATTTAATTTTGCACAACACTTATTCTATTATAACAAAAGTGAATAAAAAGTCAACAAAAAGGGGGGACAACGAAAGAATTTTCACTTGAAAATCACCTAATGTTGATTTATAATATACAAAAATGGTCTTTTGAGGTGATTTTATGTCGGTTGGTTCAAATATTAAAAAAAGAAGATTTGAACTTAAAATGTCGCAACAGGAACTGGCTGATGCGATGGGATATAAAACAAGGTCAACCATAGCCAAAATTGAATCGGGAGAGAACGATGTTTCCCAGAAGAAATTGCAGAGGTTTGCACAAGTTTTGGATACAACGGTTGAAATGCTAATTTCAGGTGGTTATTCAAAAGAGTTTGCCCAGTCTGATTTCAGTTACCAAAATATAAAAAGAAACCGCAACGCTGTTATTATTTTGGCGGGCGGAAAATCGGGCAGAAACAGGCAGAATATTCCGAGTCAGTTTATAAATGTTAAGTCCAAACCGATTTTGGTTTACAGTATGATGGCTTATCAAGAGCACCCCGCAATAGATGATATTTATGTCGTTTGCCTGAAAGGTTGGGAGAGTATTGTTAAGGCTTATGCCGTTGAGTTTGGGCTTACTAAGCTAAGAAATATTATTCCTGCGGGAAGCAGCGGTATAGCATCGCTTAAGAACGGAATTGATTATATTAAGGAAAAATACTCCCCTGAGGATACAGTTATAGTTCAGGAGGCAACAAGACCGATAGTCAGTTCCGAACTGCTCTCGAAGCTTTTGCAGGCATCATCGGAAAATAAAACTGCAACCGTTTGCCATTCGATGAACGATTATGTTCAGTTCGATATTTCGAGGGATAGGGCAAGATATATTGACAGAAATACTGTTATAGCCTTGCAGTCGCCCGAGGCACATAAGCTTTCCTTAATGCTTGAGGTTTTCAAAAAGGCCGAAAAAGAAAACCATCAGCTGACCGAGTCTTGCTTTACAATGCTTATGCATTCTTTGGGTTTCAAGATTAATTTTAT
>JAZPXP010000064.1:0-12574 GCA_045543715.1 Acutalibacteraceae bacterium | reverse complement strand
GAGACTGAAGCTCTTTAATAAGAACCTTGAATGACTCTGGAACGCCTGATTTTGGAACGTTGAGACCTTTAACGATTGATTCATAAGAAGTCGGATCGTAGCCATGTCGTTCTGTGAGCCAAGGAGTTGGGAGCTCTAATTGTCTTCCTAAGACCGCTTGGCCTCCGACTTGAGACTGAAGCTCTTTAATAAGAACCTTGAATGACTCTGGAACGCCTGATTTTGGAACGTTGAGACCTTTAACGATTGATTCATAAGTCTTAACACGACCAACAACGTCGTCAGACTTAACTGTAAGAATTTCCTGTAAGGTGTAAGCTGCACCATACGCCTCAAGTGCCCAAACTTCCATCTCACCGAAACGCTGACCGCCGAACTGAGCTTTACCGCCGAGAGGCTGCTGAGTTACGAGTGAGTAAGGTCCTGTTGAACGGGCATGAATCTTATCATCAACAAGGTGGTGGAGCTTGAGATAATACATATAACCAACGGTTACAGGGTTATCAAACGGCTCACCTGTTCTTCCGTCATAAAGCTGAGTTTTAGCGTCCTCAGTAAGCGGAATCTTAGAGAAATCAAGTTTAGCCGAGTTCTTATATTCATAATCGTCAGCCTTAGTAGCCTCGTCTGCCAAGCGGAAGCATTCTCTGATATCTTCCTCGTGAGCACCGTCAAATACAGGGGTGCAGATATTCCAACCAAGAGCTCTTGCGGCATAACCTAAGTGAACCTCGAGTACCTGACCGATATTCATACGGGAAGGAACGCCCAAGGGGTTAAGAACGATATCAAGCGGGGTTCCATCGGGTAAGAAAGGCATATCCTCACTAGGAAGAATTCTGGAAACAACACCCTTGTTACCGTGGCGTCCTGCCATCTTATCGCCGACAGAAATCTTTCTCTTCTGAGCGATATAGCAACGAACAACAACATTAACTCCGGGGCTTAATTCCGAAGAATTTTCTCTTGTAAATACCTTAACATCAACGATAGTACCGTATTCGCCATGAGGAACACGAAGAGAAGTATCTCTAACCTCTCTTGCCTTCTCGCCGAAGATGGCGCGGAGAAGTCTTTCCTCAGCGGTAAGCTCGGTTTCACCCTTAGGAGTAACCTTACCAACAAGGATATCACCTGCTGTTACCTCGGCGCCGATACGGATAATTCCGCGCTCGTCAAGGTCTTTGAGGGCATCCTCACCAACATTGGGGATATCTCTGGTAATCTCTTCGGGGCCAAGCTTGGTATCTCTAGCTTCGATTTCATATTCTTCGATATGAATTGAAGTATAAATATCATCACGAACAAGACGCTCATTTATAAGAACAGCGTCCTCATAGTTATAGCCTTCCCAAGTCATAAAGCCGATAAGGGCATTACGTCCGAGAGAAATTTCGCCGCCCGAGGTTGCAGGACCATCAGCGATAACCTGACCCTCAGTAATCTTATCTCCAACAGAAACTACAGGTTTCTGGTTGATACAGGTACCATGGTTAGAACGCAAGAACTTAATGAGATTATACTCATCAATCTCGCCCTTCTTAGCGCGGATTTTAATGGTATCAGCGCTTACATATATAACCTCACCTGCACGCTTAGCCAAAACTACAACGCCTGAATCGATAGCAGCCTTGTATTCCATACCGGTTGCAACAATCGGATTTTCGGGTTTAAGTAGCGGCACTGCCTGCTTCTGCATGTTAGAGCCCATGAGTGCACGGTTGGTATCATCATTCTCAAGGAATGGAATCATTGCAGTTGCAACCGATACAACCATCTTAGGCGATACATCCATAAATTCAGCCCTTGAAGACTCGATTTCCTGGAAGCCGTCACGGAAACGGGCATTAACCTTTTTATTGATGAAGCAACCGTCCTTATCAAGAGGCTCGTTTGCCTGAGCAACAACATAATCGTCCTCTTCATCTGCGGTCATATACTGAACCTCATCCAAAACCTTGCCGTTTTCTACCTTGCGGAAAGGAGTTTCAATGAAGCCATATTTGTTAATTCTTGCAAAGGTTGCAAGATAGGAAATAAGACCGATGTTAGGACCTTCAGGGGTTTCAATAGGACACATACGGCCATAGTGGGTATAGTGAACATCTCGAACCTCGAAGGATGCGCGGTCTCTCGACAAACCGCCGGGACCTAACGCTGACAAACGGCGCTTATGAGTAAGCTCGGAAAGCGGGTTGGTCTGGTCCATAAACTGAGAAAGCGGTGAAGAACCGAAGAACTCTTTAATAGCCGCAACAACAGGGCGGATATTGATAAGAGACTGCGGTGTGATATTATCGGGGTCCTGAGCCTGAAGAGTCATCTTCTCGCGAACAACTCTTTCCATTCGGGAAATACCGATTCTGAACTGGTTCTGCAATAATTCGCCAACCGAACGGATACGGCGGTTACCCAAATGGTCGATATCGTCAACATTACCAACATTATGCGGAAGTCCCAAGAAATAGCTGAAGGTTGCGAAAATATCATCAATAGTGATATGTTTCGGAATAAGGTCATCAACACGCTCTACCAAAGCCTCTTTAAGAGCCTCTTTGGTTTCAGCGGTTTCGAGGATTTCCTTAAGAACAACAAATGAAACCTGTTCGTTAACGCCAAGGCTATCAAGCTCTGCTAATTCCTCAGCATTAAAATCGGTAAAGTCGGCAAGGTTTACCATACCGTTGGAAAGAACCTTAACCTCGCTGATGTTACCCTCATTATCGCTCACCTTAATATAAGCCGAGCTAACACCCTTCTTCTCGATTTCGTTTGCCAATTCCTTGGAAACGGTAGTTTCAGCATCGGCAATAATCTCACCTGTCATCGGGTCGATAACAGGGCGTGCCAAAACGGCACCTTTAATACGGGCGCCAATGCTTAACTTTTTATTGTATTTATATCTACCAACACGGGAGATATCATAACGGTGAGCATCAAAAAACAACTGATAGAGGTAGTTCTGAGCACCCTCAATAGTTACAGGCTCACTCGGACGAAGCTTTTTATAAACTTCAACCAAAGCCTCTTCAACCGATTTTGTATCATCAGCGTTAAGGGTAGCCTCCAAACGCTCGTCCTCACCGAAGGTTTCACGGATTTCAGCATTTGAAGCCAAACCTAAAGCTCTGATAAAGGTTGTTATAGGAAGCTTGCGGTTTTTATCAATTCTAACATATAAAACATCTGTTACAGAGGTTTCGTATTCAAGCCAGGCTCCGCGGTTGGGGATAATGGTGGAGGAAAAGAGCCTTTTACCTGTTTTTTCATCAGCCTTCTCGGCATAATAAACACCGGGAGAACGAACAAGCTGAGAAACTATAGCACGTTCAGCACCGTTAATAACAAAGGTACCCGATTCGGTCATCAACGGGAAATCACCCATTGAAACCTCACTTTCTTTAATTTCGCCTGTTTCATTGTTGATAAGGCGGGCAGTAACACGAAGCGGTGCGGCATATGTTGTATCTCTTGCCTTGCATTCGGTTACATCGTATTTAGGGGTTTCGTCAAAACGATAATCAACAAAGCTTAACTGAAGATTTCCGCTATAGTCTGTAATAGCAGACATATCCCTGAATACTTCCTTAAGGCCTTCCTCAACGAACCACTTATAAGAGTCCTTTTGAATTTCAATGAGGTTGGGCATATCAATAACCTCGTTGATTTTAGAAAAGGTCATCCTCTCATTCTGCCCTAACTTGACAGGCTTTACCATTGAAGTTGACTTCATAGGTTAATAATCACTCCTCCGCAAATTTTCGGCATATTTAGTGCCTTAGAAAAAGCTGACTGATAGATATTGTATTGAAAAACGAGCTTCAAAAACCGCCTAAAAAACATAATAGGCGCACAATACCCCATCATCATTAGTAATACAATATTATAAACGAAAAGATTTTTAAAGTCAAGCACTTTTTTTCAAAAAATATCCAACCTTAAAAACCATAAAAAACCGACCTCGAAAAAGGTCGGTTTTAACTTAGTTATTTGAGCCAACTGTTATTGTTGTTGAATAATATCTTCCGCTTCTATAAATCTTAACTGTTATCTTTTCGCCCGGAGATGACTGCTCGATAAGATTTTCTAAAATCTGATATCTTGAAATTGCGGTTCCATCAAACTCGGTTATGATATCGCCTCTCTCAATACCGGCTTCATCGGCAGGACTTCCCTTGGCGACACTCAAAACTACCGCTCCCGTAGGATAACCGTAAAATTCAAGCACCGAGGGAGAATAGGTTTCGCTTATTGAAATGCCGATATATGCTTCGGGCTCATTCTGTTTCTCAATTATATTTTCGCAGATTTCTTTAACGGTGTTTGAAGGAATTGCAAAGCCCATACCTTCAAATTCTTCTGAAACTATCTTTGCGCTATTAATCCCAACAAGCTCTCCTTTAACATCAACCAACGCTCCGCCTGAGTTTCCGGGGTTAATTGCCGCGTCGGTCTGAATTAACTCAATTTCGGAGTTAGATGAAACAACTCTGTTAAGTCCGCTTATAACACCATAGGTAACGCTATCCATAAATTCAAGACCGCCGGGATTTCCAACAGTTATAACATATTGACCAACCTTAAGATTATCCGAATCCGAAAACTTAACGGCCGTAAGACCGCTAGCGTCTATCTTCAAAACGGCAAGGTCGGCTGAAATATTATAGCCGATAACCGAAGCCGAATAAGCCTTATCGTCCTTTGATTCGAGGAATACCTCGATTTTTCCGTTTTGTCTGCCTATTGCATCCGAAATTACATGATAGTTGGTTATGATATATCCGTCAGAAGAATATACCACTCCGCTTCCATCCCCTGCAGCCTCACTGCTGCCGCCGAAAAAGTTCATAACCGAGCTCGTTGTTCTGATTCCCACAACACTCGGAGTTACCTTAACGGCAACCGCCTCAACAACCGATTCGGCAGTTTTATCAACATTTATATTAACATTGGTCCCTGAAAGTGAATTATCGGTTGCAGGCTTGGAGTCTTTGTTCAAATAGAACATAGCCCCAAAGCAGCTAACCGCTCCTATAACCGCTGATAAAACACCGCAGAGCAAAATAACACCTAATCCATAACGCTTTCTAGGTTTAACAAAAGTATCATTATTCATATAATTAAAATCATTCATAAGAAATCCTCCTTATGCTGTTTATTTTACTACTTTTTTGAATTAAATATGTAAACATTCAGTAAACAAATTAACCGCCGATAACGGCGGTTAATTATAATGTAAAAGGGCAAATTTTTACTCGAAAATTTGTCGCTTAACCTATTTTATTATTATTTCGAAAGAAAAATTAGAAGCACCGATATATCGGCAGGACTTACTCCCGAAATTCTCGAAGCCTGAGCAATATTTGCAGGCTTTATTTTATTTAGTTTTTCAATAGCCTCAAGACGAAGTCCTTTAATAACCGAATAATCTATATCCTCAGGGATAATTTTTCCCTCAAGCCTTAGCATTTCATTAACCTGCGCTTGCTGGCGGGAAATATATCCCTCATATTTAATTTCAACCTCAACCTTTTGTTTAACATTAAAGGGAAGCTCGGGTCTTGTTTTATCAAAGGGAGCTAAATCCTCATAAGAAAGCTGAGGGCGTTTTATAAGGTCGGAAAGCCTCATACCCGTTGTCATAACAGCGGTACCCTTTTCCTCAAGCAATTTATTAAGCTCAGCACTTGGCCCTAAGAATATAGATTTAACCCTTTCGATTTCCTCTTCTTTAAGACGCTTCAAATAAAGAAACTTCTGATATTGTTCTTCAGCTATGAGACCCAGCTCATAACCTTTAGGCATAAGTCTTTCATCAGCATTATCCTGTCGAAGCAGCAAACGGTATTCGCTTCTTGAGGTCATCATACGGTAAGGGTCCATACAACCCTTGGTTACAAGGTCGTCAATAAGAGTTCCTATATATGAAGAAGCCCTTGATAAAATAAATGGCTCCTGTTCCTTAACCTTTCTTGCCGCATTTATACCTGCAACAAGTCCCTGAGCCGCCGCCTCTTCATAACCCGACGAGCCGTTAAACTGACCCGCACCGTAAAGATTTTCAAAGTTCTTCATCTCGAGGGTGCTTTTAAGTGCTAAGGGGTCAACGCAATCATATTCAATAGCATAAGCGTTTCGCATTATCTTAACATTTTTAAGACAATCAACGGTTTTATAAAGCTCTATCTGTACCTCTTCGGGCAAGGATGAGGATAATCCCTGAAGATACATCTCTTCGGTTTCCTCACCGCAAGGCTCAATAAAAAACTGATGTCTTTTCTTATCGCCAAAGCGAACCATTTTGTCCTCGATACTCGGGCAGTATCTCGGTCCTACTCCCTCAATCTCGCCCGCATACAAAGGAGAGCGGTTAATATTTTCAAGTATAACACGCTTAGTTTCTTCATTCGTATATGCGATATGGCAAACAACCTTGTTTTCGGGTGCCGACTCGGTTGAAAAGCTAAAGGGAACTGTTATTTCGTCCCCCTCTTGAATTTCAAGGGCAGAAAAATCAATACTATCCCTTGCAACTCTTGCCGGCGTTCCTGTTTTAAAACGCCTTAGCGGAACGCCAAGCTCTTTAAGTGAGTTAGCAAGCTCGGTTGCAGGGAAACTGCCGTCAGGTCCGCCCGCATAGTTTACCTCGCCAACATAAATTCTTCCGCCTAAGAATGTTCCTGTTGCTATAACAACCGCCTTTGCGGTGAAAACCGCTCCCAGAGAAGAAACGCAATGCCAAACTCCGTCTTCCTTATATATATCAACTATTTCGCACTGCTTAACATCAAGTCCCTCTTGAAGCTCAACAGTATGCTTCATATAACCGCTGTACGCCCTTCGGTCAACCTGAGCCCTGAGCGAATGAACAGCGGGGCCTTTGCCAAGATTTAACATTCGGCTTTGAAGGGTATATTTATCGGCAGCCTTACCCATTTCTCCGCCCAAAGCATCAAGTTCTCTAACTAAATGTCCCTTTGCGGTGCCGCCTATTGAAGGGTTACAGGGCATATTTCCTATCCAGTCAAGCGTTACGGTGAACATAACCGTCTTGCATCCTAGCCTTGAGGAAGCCAAGGCTGCTTCAATACCCGCGTGGCCGCCGCCTATAACAGCAACCTCATAAAACCCTGCATCATACTTTTTAATTGCCAAAACTAATCCCCTCTCGGATTACTTATTTAATAACTTTTGTTGTCTAATATCATTACCTAAAAATTTATTTCCCTCATAATGCCCTATAAGTCTTGAGGAAATTCTTGCAGAATACTTCATTTCAATCTCTTTCATTGAAAGGTTGGTGTTAATTATGGTCGGCTTGCCGTTCAAAATTCTTGTGTTAACAATATTATAAAATGCCGACTTAGTAAACTCGGTTGCCATCTCTGTTCCAAGGTCATCTATAACCAATAAATCACAACCAAGGGCTGCTTCATAGGTACCTCTTCCCTCGCCCGAAAACTTTTCGGCAGTTATCGAAGAAAAAAGATTTTCAGCCGAAGCATAAATCGGAAGATATCCCTTTTCAATAACACCCGATACAATAGCTAATGTTAAATGGGTTTTGCCAAGACCGGGATTTCCCATAAAAAGAATATTTGAAGAGGTTTCGGGATTAAATGAAGAAACGTATTCCTTGCAAAATTTTAAAATCGAGGTCATTCTTTTTTTAGGAGAAACACCGTTTTCATCTTTTTTATCAGAATAATATTTCAAATCGAAATTATCAAAACGGCTGTTTTCTAAGGGCATTTCCTTAGAAAGCTCTTTTGCCAAAACAAAAGCCGCTTCTCTTTTTATGCATTCGCAAATCTTGCCCGAAACATAGCCTGTGTCCTTGCAAACAGGACAATCATAAACTATATCCTCAACTGCACACTTTTTAAGAATTTCATTTTTTTGAGCACTCAAGGCTTCGGTTCTTTTTCTTAAATCTTCAAGTTTCGCCTTATCGCCCGACAAAGCGGTCATAACCAAAGAAGCTCCTACTGCCGAAATCTCTTGGTCGATTTCAGCAAGATGGCTGTTTGAAGCATAAGCAGAAGATAACAACATATCTCTTTTTCTTTGTTTTTCCTTTAAAGCCACCGCTTTGTTTTCAAAGGCTATTTTATATGTAATTTCCTTAGTAATCATTTTTTATCACTAATCCTTCGAATTTAACATTCTTTCATATAAATCAAGGTCATAAGAGGAATTGGAATTATCCTTTTTAGGTTTCTCCTCTATATCCTCGGGTGTTTTATATCCCTTTTCGTGCCAGCTCTCAAGAATTTTAGCGGTATACTGCATACTGAACTTAGATTTATTGTTAACACATTCCTCGTAAGCCGCCTCAAGCATTGTTTTGGAAAATCCCCATTCTTCGAGCCATTTCATAGCCAACTCCGTTTCCTTTGTGCTCGGTTTTCTGTGTTCGAGTCCAAAACAAGAGGAAACCACACTCCAACTCTGCTCGCCCTTTGCCATTCTCTTAAGCTCTTCATCAGCATCGGTTATATTATCAATTCCCTTGTTGACCCAATCAACCGCAACCGATTCAATAAATCTTATATTTGCTTTTTTATGTTCAACTGCATACTGGATTATAAGAAGAATCAAAGAAACATCAAGTCCCTCATCATCATATAACCAGACTAATGTTTCGGTTTCGTTGGACTTTAGATTTCTTCCAAGCTTCAACTGAGTAGCCGAAAGAAGATAGCGGATTTTTTCATCCTCAAGACCTCTTCTTGCAGCATCTACCCTTGAGGGTTTGGCATTCCTTTTAACAACTTTTTTTTCTTTTCCTTTTATCTCTAAAGGTTTTTCTTTAGGCAAGAGAATATCAGCGTCTGCCCAGTAAAGCAACGCTTCTTTAACATCATATTCGCTAACACCCGTTGCCTCGGCTATTTTTTCAGCGGATATTTCCTCTGCCATATTTCTGAAAATATATACTATAACCTTTATATGCTCAGCCTTTGCAAGCTTTAAATATCTATCTGCAATAACAACAGGCAGAGTGAAAATCGAGGTGAAATAAGAAGGATTGATATAATAATCCATTTTAACACTCCATAATAATCATTATAATGGAATAGATTAAGCGAAACAATTCTGTTTCGCCACAAAATCTTTGATTTTGCGACAAATTTTCATTAAAAATTTGTCCTATCCCATTGAAATGAGTGTAGTGCAAAATTAAATACTAGAATTTAATTTTGCCGAAGCCACTTGTGAAGTGGCTTGTCGGAACGCTTTTGAGCGTTTCGACCAACTACAATCATTATAATAATCATTATAACAACTACTTTAAACTTTGTAAATAAATAATTTTATTTAAAAAATTGGCTCTGCCTTTTCTTGACAAACACTTTTATATGTTATAAAATCATATTAGCAATTTATGGAGGTATTTTTATGTCTATTTTGGTTACCGGCGGTGCTGGCTACATAGGAAGCCATACCTGTATTGAAATGCAGAATGCGGGCTATGATGTTATTGTTATTGATAATCTTGATAACAGCAGCGAGGAGTCCCTAAAGAGAGTTGAAAAGATAACAGGCAAGCCTGTTAAGTTTTATAAAGAAGATGTCAGAGATAAAGAGGCTCTTCGCAAAATTTTTACCGAGAATAAGATTGAGGCAGTTATCCATTTTGCAGGTCTTAAGGCTGTTGGTGAGTCTGTAAGAGAGCCGATTATGTATTATGATAACAACCTTATCAGCACCATCAATCTTCTTGAGGTTATGAATGAGTTTGATGTTAAGAAGATAGTATTTTCTTCTTCCGCTACCGTTTATGGCGTTGCAACCGAAATGCCGCTTACCGAGGGTATGCCTCTCGGCGCTATTAACCCTTACGGCAGAACAAAATATTTCATCGAAGAAATTCTTCGCGACCTCTTTGTTGCAGATGATAGTTGGTGCATAGCCCTTCTTCGCTATTTCAACCCCATCGGTGCTCATAAGAGCGGACTTATCGGTGAGGACCCTAAGGGAATACCAAACAACCTTATGCCCTATATCAGTCAGGTTGCTGTTGGCAAGCTCGAAAAGCTTCACGTTTTCGGAAACGACTATAATACTGTTGACGGAACAGGCGTCAGGGATTATATCCATGTTGTAGACCTGGCTCAAGGTCATGTTAAGGCGGTTGACTGGGCGCTCGAAAACAAAGGTTGCGAAGCATTTAACCTTGGAACAGGCAACGGAACCAGCGTTTTGCAGCTTAGAGATGCCTTTGTTAAATCCTCTGGTATTGATGTTCCTTATGTTATCGACCCCCGCCGTCCCGGCGACCCCGATGAAGTTTATGCTAACGCCCAAAAAGCTAAGGAAGTTCTCGGTTGGGAAGCTAAATTCGGCATTGAAGAAATGTGCGAAGATACATGGCGTTGGCAAAGCGGCAACCCAAAGGGATATGAAAAATAATATATAAAAACAAAGTGAATAGGTTCGGTTATCCAAACCTATTCACTTTTCACTATTACATTTTATTTCCGCCTGTGGCGCAGCTGGATAACGCAGCAGATTCCGATTCTGAAGAGCGAAGGTTCGAATCCTTTCAGGCGGGCCAATCAAGAGACTGAACTACGCGTTTGCGTGTTGAGTCTCTTGATTTTTGCAACTAAAAGTAATTATTCTGCATTTCTTGACATTTTTTCGAAAACTTATTATAATCTATTCGATATTTATGTTTGGAGGAGCTTATGAAGGAAACTATAAAAAGCAAACTTAAATCTTTAACTAAAGATTCAAGAAAACCTAAAAAAAGACTCATTACATCTTTAATTGTTCATTTTTTCTCAGTTTTTGCATTTATACTATACCCATCTCTTGAGGTCTACCTTAAAAGCCCCGGAGATTTTGATTTTACCATTCTCTCTTTGTTACTCATAATCGGCAGTTTTTCCTTGCTTGTTTTTGCGATTGGTGTTATAGTAGGATTATTTTTGAGAGGAAAACTTTTTAACTATTATATAACAACCGTTTTCTCCTTTTCGCTTTGTTCATACTTGCAAGGAACATTTTTAAACGCTCCCATTCCCGCCTTGGACGGCAATGCAGTTCAATGGCAATTATTGACGGGTGCTGCTTTTATTAACTTTATAATATGGTTTTTATTTTTCTCTATCCCTTATATTATTCATTTCTTCAACAGAAAATTTTGGAGAAAAAGCCTCATATATGTTTCCTGTCTATGCATTATAATGAATGCTGTTTCGCTCGTTTCTCTAATATTTTCAACCAACCTTAAAGCTTGTATCAACAAAGGCTTTTATTCAAAAGAAAATCTTTATGAAACCTCCGAGGAAAGCGATGTTTTGGTTTTCATTCTTGATTATTTCGATAATCAATATATGGAAGATCGCATATCCCAATTCCCTGAAATGTTATCTGAGTTCACAGGTTTTACCCGATTTGCCAACTGCACCGGTATGTATAAGCAAACTATGCCTTCTATCCCCTATCTTTTAACCCAAAGCAAATGGTATTGCGAAACTCATAATTTAGACGCTTCGCCCGAAATGTTTTCATCATCCGACTTTTTAAAAAGGATTGACGAAACAGGTGCTGAAATCGACCTCTATGTTTCAGGTACTGCAAATGCCAATGAGGCTTATGAATTCGCCTCTAATTACAACGGCAGGGGTGCCGTAATCAATCCATTTGGAATGATTTCTTCCATGACTAACTACCTTTTCTACCGCAATATGCCAATCATGTCCAAAAGCATCTTCTGGCATTATACTGATGATATATCAAACGCCTCAGTTGTTTCTCAAAACATTGATAAATTCGATTCTGCATATACAATAAATGATGCTGCATTCCTTGATCAATTACAAGAAGAAGGTATCACGGTTGGTGATAAAAAATCATTTAAATTCATTCATATGCGAGGCGCCCACCATCCGTTTGAAATAGATGAATATGGCGAACCTAGCGATAGCTCACTCCCCTACATTCAGCAGTTAGGTTCTATACATATAGTTTCCGAATATCTTGCCGCTATGAAAGAAAAAGGTGTTTATGATAATACCACTATAATCGTAATGGCAGACCACGGCGAAGTTGAGGTCGCTGATGAAATGAGCCGTGCCGCCAACCCTATTCTTTTCGTTAAACCCGCGGGCGCAGATTCTACAGCACCTCTTAAAACCTCAACCGCTCCTGTTTCGCAGGAAGATTTCCACGCAACAGTTCTTTGGGCTTTAGGCGATGAAAACTATTCCGATTTTGGAAGAACATTCTTTGAAATAAAAGAGAACGAAGAAAGAGAGCGCTATTTCTATTATCGCATTGCCTTTGATGGCAGCAGTGAAGAAAGTCTTGCAGAATATATTATATTTGGCGATGCCCGAGATTTTTCCAACTGGAAACCAACAGGAAAAATATGGGGCGACAGAGCAAAAGATTAAAAAATGGCAGGTTTTAAAACCTGCCATTTTTATTACTCTTCATCGTCCTCAAAAACCACTTCGTCCTCAAGGTCCTTTTTAGAATTTTCATCTATGCCAAGCTTATCCTGAACCTTTTTCTTTGCCTTGCGCCAAAGGATACCTGCAACTGTTCCAACAACAACTGC
>JAZPXP010000063.1:0-4183 GCA_045543715.1 Acutalibacteraceae bacterium | reverse complement strand
TCGATTACTTTGATTTCTCATAAGAATCTTAGGGTCCTTATTTCTTCGTTGTTTAATTTTCAAGGTCCGTTTTCTTGCGCTCTCTCTCAAGGGCGCCCGATTATATTACCACATTAAAACCCCTTTGTCAACACTTTTTTTTAACTTTTTTAAAAGTTTTTTTAAATTGATTTTATTGCACAAAAATAACACAATATATAGGGTTATTCGTGGGCATTTTCATAAATCAGACAAGGTTTTTGCGTAGTTTCATCAGTATTTTCTTTTCGGCACGGGAAACCTGAACCTGAGTCATATTAAGGAGTTCTGCCGTTTTACTTTGAGTGAGCGAAGAAAAATATCTTAAATTCATTATTTTTCTTTCGGTTTCATCGAGAATTTTAAAAGCCTCATCAATCGAAAGGCGGTCTGTTATCTCTTCTTCAACGCTCATAGTTGGTATATCGGCCTCGCCGGACGAATCTTCATTACTATATGTTAAGGAAACAGTTGGCTGTAAGGCACAGATAGCTTCTGTGATTTCCTCGCTTGATACCGAGAGAGCCTCAGCTATTTCCGAAACGGTTGGCTCTCGGTTAAGCTTCTGCTCCAAGCGTTCCCTTTCTTTATTTATATGAAAGCCAAGCTCTTTAACCGAACGGGAAACCTTAACTAGACCGCCATCCCTGAAAAGTCTCCTCACCTCGCCCATTATAACGGGCACTGCATAGGTAGAAAACATAAGTCCCCTATCCTCATCAAAGGCATCGGTTGCTTTTATCAATCCTATGCAACCCGCCTGATATAAGTCATCATACTCTATGCCCCTTCCTGAAAAGCGTTTGCATATAGAATGGACAAGTCCTAAATTCTCTTCGATGAAGATATCTCTCTCCGCATTCGTTTTAACCATTGGCAGAAAAGCGGGGACTGATATTTTTAATCATTGTAACTGTTGTTCCCTTTCCAACTCGGGAGGAAACCTTAATCTTATCCATAAAGCTCTGCATAACGGCAAAGCCGAGTCCCGCTCTTTCTCCGCCGAGAGAAGTATAAAGCGGTTCCATCGCCTTATCTATATTTTCGATTCCGCAGCCCTTATCCCTTACCTTAATTCTTATCGAATTAGGCTCAATAAGCTCAGCGGTTATGTAGATATTGCCGATTTTTTCTTTATAGGCATGAACGATACAATTTGTAACCGCTTCGGAAACTGCAGTTTTAATATCATTTATTTCTTCGAGTGTTGGGTCTAATTGGGTTGCGAATGCAGTAACGCAGGCTCTTGCAAAGCTTTCGTTTGCTGAGCGTGCAAGAAATGTCATCGAGAATTTATTTTTAACTGTCATATTTTTCACCTGCCTTCCAATTTTGCAAGCTTTTCAATACCTGCAAGCTTAAACATTCTAAAAATTTGAGGCTCAGCCCCCGTTATGTGAAGCTGGGCACCGAATTTCGAAAGATTGCGGTATCTGCCCATAACCAAACCTATGCCCGAACTATCCATAAAGGTTATACCCTCAAAATCAAGGATAAGAAGCGATGGCATATTAAGCTCAACCGCACCATCAATTGCCTCACGCATTTCTTTGGCGGTATGATGGTCGAGTTCGCCTTTTAAATAGGCAGTTACTACCTCTCCTGTTACATTTATTTCAACAGACATTTTTTCACCCTCCGTCATACATTATATATAATATATTAACGGCTTGTCCGCGAAAAAATTGTCGCATTTAATACTTCAATAAAATTTTTCTAAGAGCAGATGCAAGATAAAGCGAGCCAAATATAAAAACGGGCTCTTCTTTAATATAGCTCAATGCCTCTTCATAGCTTTTAGCCTCAATACATTCGCAATATTTTTCGGCAACCGCTCTAATTTCCTCAGCCCTTAAAGAACGGGGGAGATTTTCAACCTCAACCGCCACCGCCTTTTTACAAAAAGGAAGTGTTGTTTTAAGAGTTTCTTCAAAATCCTTATCCCTCATCATTCCGATTATGGCAACTGCTTCTCCTGAAAACTTCTTAAGCTCGTTTGCTAAGCCTATAGCACCATCGGGATTATGAGCACCGTCAATTATAACAAGAGGATTTTTCTTTACAACTTCCATTCTTGCAGGAAAGCTTGTTTCTCTTAGCCCCTCATATATAATATTATAAGGTATATCAGCCTTGCAGTTTTCTAATGTTTCCAGAACCATTAGTGCATTTTCAACCTGATAATCTCCGCAAAGTGAAAGCTCATACTTTTTCCCTTTATATATAAAGGTATTGCCGAGTTCATTTTTCTTTAGAATTTCAAGGCTTTTTAAATCAGGAATAATAAGTTCATTTGCATTCTCTTTTATAACACCTAATGCCTTTTCATTTTGACAAGGTGAGGTTATAACAGGGCAATCCCTTAAAATACCGCATTTTTCATAGGCGATTTCCTCTATGGTATCCCCCAAAACAGCAGTATGGTCAAGACCGATTTTAGTTATAACTGCAGCCAACAGATTATCAAGGGTATTAGTTGCATCAAATCTGCCGCCAAGCCCCGTTTCGCAGATAAGGATATCGATTTTCTGCTCCTTGAAATATAGGAAAGCCAGAGCGGTTATAAATTCAAATTCAGTTAAGCCAACCTTGGTTTCAAAAACTATTTCGGCATATTTTATTAAATCATTTTCTGAAATATATTCGCCGTTTATCTGAATCCTCTCTCTGAAATCTATTATAAAAGGCGAAATAAAAAGTCCTGTTTTATATCCCGCTTTTTTAAAAACACTGCTAAGCATTGCCGAAACAGAGCCCTTGCCGTTTGTTCCCGCAATATGAATTGCCTTTAAATCTCTTTCGGGGTTACCGAGCTTATTTAAAACCTCTTTTATTCTATCAAGGCTTGCTTTCATTCCGAAATTGCCGAGGGAATGGATATATTGGAGTGTTTCGTTATAATTCATATTTACTCCTTAAAATTACTCAAAAAGGCTGCACTACGGCAGCCTTTTATTATTTATTTTCTATTTCCGCAATGCTTTCTTCAATCATTTTGATTTTATCGAGAGCTTTTTGAAGACCTTCCTTTTGCTGTTCAACAAGAGCTGCAGGAGCCTTTGCCATAAAGCCTGGATTATTAAGCTTGTTCTCGAAGAATTCCTTATCAACCACTGCCTTGCTAAGTTCCTTTTTAAGTCTTTCAAGCTCAGCGGTGAAATCAACAAGCTCGCTCATAGGCATAAATACTGTTGCGTTATCGGTTATAACTCTGACAGCACCCTCGCTATCAAAGCTATCGCCAACCAAAACTTCACTGGCATAAGCCAAACGGCAGATATAAGCGTTGCCCTTTAAGAAGGTATCCTTATCAGCCGAAGCGATACAAACAGTTGCTTTCTTAGAAGGCGGAACATTCATTTCTGCTCTGCGGTTTCTGATTGCTCTGATAACCGCCATAATCTTTTCGAAATCAGCCTCTTCAGACACAAATTCAAGGTCGCTTCTGAATTTCGGCCATTCGGTTATCATCAAAGCCTCACCCGAATGGGGTAACGACTGCCAGATTTCCTCAGTGATAAAAGGCATAAAGGGATGAAGAAGAGCCAATGTATTAGTGAATACATATAATAATACACTTCTTGCAGTATCCTTAGCCCTTATATCATCACCGTTAAGACGGGACTTGCAGATTTCAATATACCAATCGCAGAAAACATCCCAGATAAAATCATAAAGCTTCTGAACTGCAAGACCGAGTTCATATTTATCAAGGTTATCTGTAACCTCTTTTACCAGGGTGTTATACTTCGAGAGTATCCACTTATCCTCTAAAGCAAGAGATGAAATATCAAGTGGGATTTCATTATCGTTTTCAAGATTCATCAATATAAATCTTGCAGCATTCCAAATCTTGTTAGCAAAGTTACGGCTTGCCTCAACTCTTTCGGGGATATAACGCATATCATTGCCTGGGCTATTACCTGTAGCTAAAGAAAATCTCAAAGCATCGGCACCATATTCATCGATAATCTCCAGCGGGTCAACGCCGTTGCCCAAGGACTTTGACATTTTTCTGCCCTGAGAATCACGAACAAGACCGTGAATTAAAACGGTATCAAATGGAACCTCGCCTGTTTGCTCAATTCCTGAGAACATCATTCTCATTACCCAGAAAGGAATTATATCGTAACCTGTAACGAGGGTATTTGTCGGATAATAATGC
>JAZPXP010000062.1:0-5276 GCA_045543715.1 Acutalibacteraceae bacterium | reverse complement strand
ATCTTACCTATGCTAATATTAGTGATATGGGTATGATTGCAGGCTTTAAGTTTGAACTTCAGGGAAGAAATAACCTTGATACCATAAACAAGGCAAAGGCTACCGAGCTTCTTAAAATGAATGCGGATGGTTCAACTAAGTTCTTTAACTCTAAATTAGTTGGTGCTGAAGCACTTTACTTCCAGATTCTAAACTCGGGCTCTAAGACACAGCTTGATGACCGTTCTGGCTATGCAATTTATGCTATCGGTTATATAACATTTACTGATGCAGAAGGAAGAGAGATTTCTCTCTGGTCTAATACCATGACAAAGTCCTCCAAACAAATTTCAAGAAGTCAGGCAAGAGATTTCTATAATATGGGCGGCGAGTATAAGGAAATTGCAGACAATACTTATGCTGGCTATGATTTCACCAATGCCAATACCGATATTTCCAAGGTTAGAGCTTATGTTATGGAATGTGCTAACTTAGACCCTGATATGGTTACTATTACAACTCAGGTTGTAACTGATGGCGTTCTAAGTGAGAGCTTCTTGGAAAAGGGAAGAACCTATGTACTTGATAGTGCTTTAGGTATTGACAATGCGGCTTCAGGCGTTGAATTTAATGCTTATTGCCGCGGTGATATCACTATTAAGGTTAACGGTAACGGAGAAAGTTCCGCTGATAATAGGGGCCATAAGCTTGTTTGCGTTATCGATGGCGTTGCAAGCTATGACTTAACTGTTCCGGCAGGCTCATATGAGTATGATTTGACCGTTGCAACAGGCGTTAAACAAGGTAATCATACTATCGGTATTTATAGAATGACTCCCGGTAAGTTAGACCTTATTTCTGTAACCCTCAAGGGTGAAATGTTAGAAGCACCCGAAAGAAAGGCTCAGACTATTGCCTTTATCGGCGACTCTATAACAGTTGGTCATTATTCGGTTATCAATCTTACAACAGCTGATGGCGAAACTATTACCGACTGGGATGGTTCAAAGATTAAGAATATGAGAGCCGATATAATAGATGAAGTTTTAGGTCAGACCTATCTTACTGATGTTGACTGGGGCTTGATTCAGTTCAGCGGAAGCAATATCTTGGTTGGTAATAGCGTTAAGAATGATTCTTATCCCATGAGTGAATATTCATATCAGATTAAGTTCACTGATGAAAATGGTAATACCAGATATTTGGCTAAAAACACAACTCCTTCGGCATATTATTCTAACTCTTATGATGACTATTCAGTTAAAACTGCTATAGCCCTTGGAGCTGAATGGGATAATATGGCTATTAGTGGTGATACTCTTGAAAGTGTTGTTAACAGCAACAAGATTTTCACCCAGACCTATCGTGATGCATCGGTTGATTATAACCCCAATGCTGATATTTATGTTATAAATATGGCAACCAACAGTATCTATAGCGGCTCTAATGCTTCTAATTACGGTGCGGCTATGCAAAATGCTGTTACTAAGATTAGAGCGGTTAACCCGAGTGCTCGTATCGTATTTGTTTACGGTTCGATGAGAAATGATGAGCTCGGAGTTTACTTAGACCAGACCTGGACTAAGGACGCTAACTATGATATAGCTGAGCATCACGAAAATATCAGAACAAAGGCGGCTGCCCTTAAGGAAACCTATGGCGATGTTTATGTTTATGGATTTGAGCATATTAAGCGTCAGGGCGGCGGCGGAAACCATCCTTCAATGGCTCAGCAGGATGAGATGGCAAAAGAACTCGCTGCATACTTAGATGTTGCTTTCTGCGATGTTTATGTTGATAAGACTAACGGAAGCGATAGCAATAGCGGTTCTGAGGCAATGCCTGTTAAGACCTTGGCAAGAGCTGCTCAGTTAGCAGGCGATGAAGACAAGATTAAGGTTGTTGGCACTTATACTGTTGAGCCAACCGAAAGAATTGGTATCAGCGGTAAGGCTATAACTATCGAAGGCGCTAACAGCGATTCTAACCTTTCTGTTACAACTATGGTATTCGGCGGCGATACAACCATCGATAATATCAAGGTCAACTTTGTAGGTGGCATAACCCACGGAACTGAAACTGCATCTGCATTGGTTTATGCTCAGTATAATGATGTTACATTCGGCTCCGGTATTACAACAACTTCTACCGCAGGTACCGTCGGTGCTTATGCATATGGCGGTATGTATGATAACGGAAGCTGGTCGGATACTCACCTCACCATCAACGGTGGTACTTGGTATAGAGTATTTGGTAACTCTGATAAGCATAATGGCGTTGCAAATAATACCTATGTTACTGTTGGCGGAAATGCCGTTGTAACCGAAGTACTAGGTGGCGGACATTTCATTACCGATAGCGGTGTTACTTATAACTCTGTTGGAGTTTCCGCAAATGTTACTATAAATGGCGGTACTATCAGCCGCGTATTTGGTGGTGGTAGAGGCTCAGTTACTTATGCTCATTCTACTAATGTTGTCATCAACGGCGGTACTTATTATGAAGACGGCTACGAAACAGGTATGAGCGTATTCGGCGGAACAACCAACGCGGGTAGTGTTACCAATACAAAGGTTACTTTGAACGATGGTGTTGTTAATCAGATTTTCGGCGGTAATGAAGGCTCAAGTGTTAACTACGGACCTCCTTGCAGCACTGAGATTTATTTACTCGGCGGTAAGATTACCTATCGTGTATATGGCGGATGCTATAACTATGTATCAACTGGAATACTTAGCATAACGTTTGAATCCAACAATTATGTTAATGGTTCAACCTATGTTTATGTTTCTGATGAAGTTAATATGGCATTTGATGACCAAACTGCTGAGTCCTATATGGGTTATGATGATAAGAGCTTGTCGGCAACCAGCCGTGTTGACCTTAGAAAGTCCACATCGGCATTTGTTACTGACGAAAACGCAACCTTAGAATTTGAGAGCCAGGCTAAATATGATGAAATTAAGAATGGCGAACATATGGGCAACTCTTACACTGAAGGATATAATCCTTATGATATTCTTGTCATCGCAGGCGTTACCCAGTAATCAAATTCTAACCTACTAAATTCTAAAAGAGCTTTACCTCTGGGGGTAAAGCTCTTTGTTTATATGATTAGCTTCTATTATATACCAATCGACAACAACTTATTCCGAGCTAGTGTTTTATAAAAAATTTTAGTAAAAAATAAAAAAGTTATTGAAATTTGGTTAAATATAGTGTAATATATCATTGAAGAGTTTTAATTTTTCGAAATTTTTATAGAGGTGAACAAAATGAAAAAATTTTTAAATCCTGAGATAGAGGTTTTTGAACTCGAAAAAACAGATGTTATTTGTACTTCTGTAACAGTTATAGTTCCTGACCCAATCAATCCAAATCCTGATGGCGGAACAGGTTTTTAATTTTAAGAAAGGATGAAAATTAAAATGAAAAAATTCACTAAGCTTTTGAGTTTTATTTGCGCATTGGTGCTTATTGTTTCTTGTGTTTCGGTTGGCTTTGTAGCTTCGGCAGCGGCTGTTCTTTCTACAGAGTGTTATACTATGACTAAGAACTCCACCGCGTTCTTTGATAATCACGGTTGGAGTGCTAACCATTTAACAACCGCTACTGCTGCTACTGCTTTGGCATTTGATGGCAGTAGCTCGGCAGAGTTAACCCTTGGAGCAGCTGCGTATGACAAAAATATTACCGGTGGTGTAATGTTATCAGCATCTAATGCAGGACTTAATTTGACAGATGAAAACAATACCACAACCCAGACTGATGCATATCTTCAGATGGAGTTTACCCTTGCCAACGCTATCAATAATCCTACAGATATAGTGTGTATTAACCACTATAAATCAAGCAATGCTAAAATTATGAGTAAGCATTATGCCGTTTTCGCATCGTCTACCGCTGCCGATCTTTATACAACTCCTGTTTTCGAATATACTTTGGCAGACGGTGAGGACCCCTCTAACATACATATAATTGATATTTCCAGCTTGAATCTTCAAAAAGTTAAATATGTTGCTATCCGTTTCTATCATAGAGGTTATAATAAAGCTGTTCAGCATGTTGAGGAATTCGGTCTCTTCGGCGGAACAATCGCAACAGAAGACGAGGAATCTCAGATTACTCTTGAAGCCTCTGTTTTCGATAGCAAGCAGGGTGCAAACGCAAATGATATTATGTATAAGGTTGATACTTCGGCTGTAACAGGTGAAATAACCGATATGGGTATTATTTCAGGCTTTAAGATGAATATTGATGCCGATGCTGCATTTGCAGATGATTATGCTGCATTCCTTAAAGCAAATTCAAGCGAAAGTATAGCAAAGGTTTCTGCTCCCGCAAGTGTTCTTGATGCAGAAAATCTTTTCTTCCATATTCATAATTCGGGAACTCATAACGGCGCTGATTACTCAGGCTATGTTATTGCTACTATTGCCTATGTAACCGTTAATGAAGGCGGCACAGAGAAAACCTATTATTCTGATGTTATAACCAAATCTTCTATGCAGATTTCTCGCAATCAGGCTAAAGCTCTTAAAGAGGGCGGCAAGGTTGTTTCAGGATACGAGGAATATGATTTTGCAAACGATGGAAACATTGATATTGCAAAGGTTAGAGAATTTGTTGAGGCATAATAAAATTTTAAAAACCGCTCGAAGGGAGACACTTCGTAAAGAAGTGTTCTCCCTTCTTTCTTTTTATATAAAAGTTGACACTTTCAGCTTGAAAGTGTCATATTGGGTTACATGCTTTGAAATTACACCTATCTCAAAGATGAAATAATTAGTGATATTGTGAGACAGGTCTCACAGTTTTATTTTGCCTTACGGCAAAGTGATATTAAAACTTTTGGTTTTAGTTTTATTATATTCGCTCCAAAACTGCCGAAGGCAATATCACTTGGACGAAGTCCAAATATAACTGCGAAGCAATACAACTCGCCGAAAGGCGAATATAACTGTGGCACCTTCCTTACGGAGGGTGGCACAAAGAGCGGTTTTTTTATGCTCAATGTGTAAATAAATTCATATATTTTCTTTTCAGTTCATACAATTAAACAGGTGATTATTTGCTTTAGCCAAAGCATTTAAACTCGAACCAGCCTTAAAGGGTGGTTTTTAGGCGGCTTTCGGCTTATTCGCACGCATAGGCGTTAGCCTTATGCGCTTGTCTTCACCAAAATCCACACAAAAAACCGCACCTTTAAGGTCGCAGAATTTTGTAAATAAAGGATTTTTTGGTGTGCAAGGCACAAAACGCAGCAAATCCTAACGGATTTGCGAGTATTTTAACGA
>JAZPXP010000061.1:0-6439 GCA_045543715.1 Acutalibacteraceae bacterium | reverse complement strand
GAGTGTATTTGAAAGGCGGAAGCCAACCATACAGTAATCATCAGAATCCGTTTTCAAGAAGTCAGCCATCTTTTCAAACGCTGAACGGCCATAATAATCATCTGCATTAACAACGGCAAAAGGCTCTTTGACAATATCCTTACAGCAAAGAATAGCGTGAGCAGTGCCCCAAGGCTTAACTCGGTCATCAGGGCAGGTATATCCCTCAGGCAAAGCATCTGTTTCCTGAAAAACATACTCAACCTTTATTTTATCAGCGATTCTCTTGCCAACCATTTCTTTGAAATCAGCCTCGATAGCATGCTTAATAACAAAAACAACCTTGGTAAAGCCAGCTTTAGCGGCATCAAAAACCGAAAAGTCAAGTATAACTTCACCGTTAGGGCCAATAGGCTCCATCTGTTTAAGTCCGCCAAAACGGCTGCCCATTCCGGCTGCCATAACAACTAATGTGATATCCTTAGACATATTATTTCTCCTTACAATGTGCTTTAACAATGGCTTTCATCTTATCCCATTTACTTTCCATATCAGCAACCAATTTTAACTGGGTGCGGCAACGGTCAAGGTTATGCTCGGGATAGTGAGTTTTAAAATATGTATCGCCTTCAAGATAGTCAGTTAAGAAACGCATTCCGCATTCAATAGTCATCATCTTTGCACCCTCAGGAAGAAGCATAATCTCACTGTCAGGTAACTGACCGTCGCATCCATCAAGGAAGCCCTTGGTGTAGATTTCAAACATATTGATATCCATATTAACTTTTGAAAGGTCTTTTTCATCCTCTTCAGCGGTGCTTGCTCCAAAACGAATCGCATCGCCGAAATCGGTAACTGAGAAACCGGGCATTATAGTATCAAGGTCAATAACGCAAAGAGCTTTACGGGTTTTAGAATCAAGCATAACATTGTTTGATTTCGTATCGTTATGGCTAACTCTTAAGGGGAGCTTGCCTTCCTTGTTGCTATCGAGCAATACACTGTAGAACTCTTTTCTAGCTTTAACAAATTCTATCTCTTCCTTAACAGAAGCGGCTCTTCCCATTTTATCCTCTTCAACAGCCTTGAGGAAGTTTTCATATCTTTTAGGAGTGTTATGAAAATCGGGAATTGTTTCATATAAAGTATCAGCAGGGAAATCGGTTAAATATTTCTGGAATTTACCGAACGCTAAAGCACACTGATAGAAATCCTCAGTATCATCAACTCTGTCAAGGCAGATGGAATCAGTAACGAAATCATAAATTCTCCAGAAATATCCGTCTTTATCCTTGTAATATGTAGTATCGTTATAAGTCTTAGCGAGAACTAAAACTTCACGCGGGCTTTCAACAATGCCTTTTAGATAATTGGTAACACTTTCAATATTTGCTAAAACCTGTTCGGGTTTTTTGAAAACATTATTATTAACTGACTGCAAGATATAAAGATGCTCTGTGCCATCATCTTCAACAGTTATAATCTTGAAAGTATCATTGATATGACCGTTGCCATAGGGGATAGCACCTCGCACATTGCCGCAAAGCTTGAAGTTGTTAATAGCATTAGAAATTTGTTCCAAGTTAGCCTTCCTCATTTCTTAAAGTCCCTCCGAAAAATGTTTTTTCTTTATTTTAAACTTTTTTCTTGACTGACTCTATAAAAAATATTATTATTATTAGTAGAAAATGATATTTTATCAAATTTTACTATGAATGGGTGGGTTAAATGCCGCAGACTGTTGAAATCAGGGAAATATTAAAAGATTTTTATAAAATATCGGGAATAAGAATTTCTATTCACGATACTGAGTTTAACGAGATTTATTCATATCCCGCAACTTCCTTGCCTTATTGCAAATGTCTGCAGGAAAACAGTGCAGTTTTGTCTGACTGCGAAAAGAACGACTCCGCCGCTTTTGAAAAGGTTAAAGCAACAGGGGAAATCTGCGTTTATAAGTGCCGCCGAGGATTATATGAGGCGGTAGCACCCATATACCATTACGGCACGCTTTCAGGGTATCTTATGATGGGACAAATCAGGGATACGAGCGAAAGCTCACTCGAATATATAACCTCAAAAGCTAATGATATTCTTAATAACAAACAAAAGGCAGAAGAACTCGCACTAACAGTTAATGCAATCGATAAAGGCAAAATCGATTCTTATATAAATGTTATGGTTCTTCTTGCCGAGTATTTAACGGGAACTAACCGTTTGTTTACACATAACGAAAAGCTACCACAGCTAATTAAAGAATATATAAACAAAAACTATCAGGATAAAATATCGCTTAGTATCTTGTCCCAGAAATTTGGTTGCTGCAACGCAACACTTACAAAGTCCTTCAAAAAGGAATTCAATATTTCAATTATGGAATATTTATGCAGCGTAAGACTTAAAGCCGCTGAGGGATTAATTGTTAAGACGAGAAAATCCTTTAAGGAAATTTCTTCTATTTGCGGTTTTTACGACCAAAACTATTTTTCTAAAACTTTTACAAGGTATTACGGAAGCTCACCTTCAGAATACAGAAGAGAGCATACAAAGAAGTAATTTCTTGACTACAAACCGCACAACCTATATAATATTATCATACATTTAGTAGAATTGCAACATTTTTTGTAATATCCGCTAAGAATTTAGGGGTGTTTTTTTGGAACAGTATATGGTATATAAAAAAGTATTTTCATTACTCATAATTGCTCTTGTTATTTTTTCAGTTTCAGGTTGCAGAAAAAATCCTGTTGATTCAGTCTCTTCCGATGTTTCTATACCTAATGTTATTGAAGAGGAAAGCACACTACCAGAAAGTTCAGAGGTTGAGGCTTCTTCTGAGGAAAATAACGAAAGTTTAGAATCAGAAGTTGAAACTCCGAATAGTACAAACTCTTCCAAGCAGAACACAACTACTGTCTGTACACATGAGTATAAGAGTACTGTTATTGAAAAAACCTGTACCAATGATGGATATACCCAATATGTGTGTAACAAATGCGGTAATTCATATAAAGACAATGTTATTTCTGCAAGCCATAATTTCGTAAATTATTATTGTACCATTTGTAATACTGCCGATAAATCAAATGCCGGAATTATAGTTTATAATTGGTTACAAGAAAACGGCGTTACCGAACAGTATTACAGTTCTAAAGTTTATAATTTTGGTAATGACTTATATAAGATTTCCGGTTTAAATAACGGTTGGTTGTATTTTGAATATAATAACGACAAAGAGGATAAATATATCGAACTGTCTGTATACAGTGGTCCTTTAAAAGACGATTGCTATTTGGAATATTCAAAAGGCGATTCAAAAGTTGAATATGAATTTCATAAAGAGAATATCCATTCAAATCAGCCTAGTGCTGTATGGAATCAAATGTATCATTACGGTTCTATTGATAAATCTCAAATGATTTCAGAAATTCGTTCTGAAATTGATGGTTTTATGCTACAATTCCAAAAAAATGTTTTAAATAAACTGGGATTAACCTTAAAAGATTTAGGATTTACCTGTTATAATTAAATTTTAACACTTTTTGCTCATTTTTCGTAAGATATAGTGATAAATTACGGAAAGAGAGTTAAAAAATGCTTAAAAGGCGTAAAATTTCTTTAAAGGTTAAAATAACTGCTGTTTTGCTATGTTTTACTATTTTAGCAGGCATTTGTTACTATAAAATGCAACCGGTTATAATGCGGTTTGCAGTGAGTGCGGCTGAAACTATAATGCTTAATTCTGCAAATGAAGCAGTTATAAAAATTCTCGAAGAAAACAATGTTTCATATAGCGATATTGCGAGGCTTTCGCAAAATGATAATGGATATGTTACAAGCCTTGAAATTGATATTTATGAAATTAACAGACTAAAAAGTAAAATTTCAAACGAAACTGCAAAAATTATTGAGAAACAGGAATTTTATGATGTTGCAATTCCTATCGGAACTTTTTTAGGGAATACTTATACTGCAGGCTTAGGTCCTAAGGTTAAGTTTCATATGCAGCTTACAACGACTGCTGTTGTTGATTTTTCGCACGAATTCAGAAGTGCTGGAATAAATCAGGTTTTACATATCATAATGATTGATATTAAAATCGGCGGTAGCCTTATTATTGCTGGATTTAATAGAGGCATAACTGCCGAAACTTCTGCGATAGCCGCTCAGACGGTTATTGTTGGTGCCACTCCAGATGCATTTACAAATGTTATCGAGAGCGAGCAAGATAATACAGGTGGACTTATAAACGATTACGAAGCTATTGTTGAATATTGAAGGGGAAAGCTATGGATATAAAACAGGCTGAAAACAGAATAAAGGAACTTAGTGATATTTTGAAATATCACAACAGAAAGTATTATATCGAGGATGCCCCTGAGATAGAGGATTTCGAGTATGATGCAATGCTTAGAGAACTTGAGAACTTAGAAGGAGAGTATCCTGAGTTTTTAAAGGAAGATTCTCCCACACAGAATGTTGGCGGAGCAGCTCTGAGACTTTTCACGCCCGTTACCCATTCTGTTAAGATGGAAAGTCTTCAGGATGTTTTCAACTTCGAAGAGCTTAGAAGCTTTGGCGAAAAAATTGATACTAACAGAACTGCCTTTTCGGTTGAGCCAAAGATAGACGGTCTTTCGGTTTCTCTTGAATATAGAGACGGTTTATTCTTTCGAGGCTCAACAAGGGGAGACGGCGTTACAGGTGAGGATGTTACTGCGAATTTAATGCAGATAAAAAGTATTCCTAATGCTATTCGTTTTGAGGGTGAGCTTGAGGTTAGAGGCGAGGTTTATATGCCCCGTGAAAGCTTTATAAAGCTTCGTGAAAGGCAAGAACTATTAGGTGAATCCCCCGCTAAAAACCCCCGAAATGCCGCTGCGGGCTCGCTGAGGCAGAAAAACCCTAAAATAACTGCCGAAAGAGAACTCGATATCTTTATTTTTAATATTCAAAGAATTGTTGGAAAAGAGTTTTCTTCTCATATTGAAACCCTTGATTTTCTAAGGGAACTTGGATTTAATACATTGCCGAGCTATAAAAAGTGCTTTAGCATAGATGAGGTTATTTTAGAGATTGAGTGCATTGGAAATTCAAGAGGAAATTTATCCTATGATATCGATGGTGCGGTTATTAAATCTGATAATTTAGCTTATAGGGAGGAGCTTGGAAGCACCTCTAAGTATCCTAAATGGGCGGTTGCATTTAAATATCCGCCAGAGGAAAAGGAAACTGTTTTAAAAGAAATTGAAATTAATGTTGGGCGTACCGGCGCACTTACCCCAACTGCCGTTTTTGAGCCTATTATGCTTGCCGGCACATCTGTTAGCCGTGCAACTCTTCATAATGAAGATTTTATCGCTTCAAAGGAAATCGGCATAGGAGACACGATAATCGTTAGAAAAGCAGGGGATATTATCCCTGAGGTTTTGAGCGTTTCTAAGCATGCAGAAAATTCTCAGCTTTTCAAAATGCCTGATTTTTGCCCATCTTGTAATTCTCCTGTTTTCAGAGAAGAGGGCGAGGCGGTAATTCGTTGCACTAATGCCGATTGTCCCGCTCAGCTTCTGAGACATCTTATTCATTTCACTTCCCGTGATGCTATGGATATTGAGGGACTTGGTCCTGCTGTTTTAGAACAGCTTGTTGATGCCGATTTAGTTCATAATATAGTTGATTTATATTGCCTTGATTATGAAAAGGTAGCTTCCCTTGAAAGAACGGGCGAAAAGACTGTTCAAAATCTTAAAAATGCGATTGAAGCATCAAAAGATAATGATTTATCAAAACTTTTATTTGCTTTTGGTATCCGTCATATTGGAGCAAAAGCGGCGGCTTTAATGGCTGAAAATTTCCTCAGTATAGATGCTATTTTATCTGCAACTAAGGAAGATTTCGAGGCAATTGATGGCTTTGGAAGTATTTTGGCTTCTTCTGCTGCTGAGTTTTTCTCTTTAGAGGAAACTAAAGATATGATTGAAAGGCTTAAAGGCTTAGGTCTCAATATGAATTCCTTAAAGGAAATAAAGGATACCCGTTTTGCAGGTAAAACCTTTGTGCTGACAGGCACACTTCCGAGTATGACAAGGAGCGAAGCCTCAGCTATTATTGAAAGCTTTGGCGGAAAAACTTCTTCATCTGTTTCAAAGAAAACCGACTATGTCTTAGCGGGTGAAGAGGCAGGAAGTAAGCTTGAGAAGGCACAGAAATTGGGTGTTCAGATTATTTCTGAGGAAGAGCTTAAAGAAATGATAAAATAGTGTTGACAAACACTTACATTAGGTTTAAAATATTTATATCTTCAGGGCGAGGTGTAATTCCTCACCGGCGGTATAGCCCGCGAGCCTTAAATTAGGTTGATTTGGTGAAATTCCAAAGCCGACGGTTAAAGTCCGGATGTGAGAAGATGAATTTCGAAATTTGCCCTGTCGATTTTTCGGCAGGGTTTTTGTTTTGGAGG
>JAZPXP010000060.1:0-9043 GCA_045543715.1 Acutalibacteraceae bacterium | reverse complement strand
ATGAGCGAGCAAAGAAAACGACAGACACTCTATGAGGGTGCAACTGTTTTACTATTCTCAACTGCTTTAGCAAAAATAATAAGTGCTATATTTAAGATTCCGCTATCTTCCGATTATTGCCTTGGGGATTTAGGGTTTGGCTATTTCTCTGCTGCCCATGATTTTTTCACTCCTTTTCATATGATAGCAATATCGGGCTTTTCGGTTGCAGTTTCAAAGATTATTGCAGATTTTACAGCTGATAACCGCTTCAAAGATGCAAAAGAGACCTTTAAAATTTCAAGAAAGCTTTTGTTCTGGCTTGGTGTTTTAACATTTATTATTATTGGAATTTTAATTATTCCGTTTGTTAATGCTACCGATAAAACGGGACTTGGCGTTTATAGCTATTTTGCAATGCTTCCTTGTGTTATATTCTGTTTTTGGTCTTCAGCATACAGAGGATACTACGAGGGACTCGGCAATATGAATCCTGCCGCAGTTTCAAATATTATTGAAGCATTCGGAAAGCTGATTTTAGGCTTCGGACTTGCCTTTATTGTTGTAAAATTAACGGGTAATGCTGCATTTGCATCCGCCGCTGCAATGGTTGGAATTACAATAGGTGCGTTTCTTTCAGCTTTTTATCTTCATATAAAATATAAGGTTTCGGGTGGAATAACAAAGAGCGAACTCCAATATTCAGCCCCACCTGTTGATAAAAAGGAAATTTTAAAAACCGTTATTTTGGTTTCTGTTCCGATAGTTTTATCTTCGCTTTCAAGCAGTGTTGTAACCTTGGTGGACGCTATAACGGTAAGATGGCAGTTATCAGGTAGTATTATAGCCTTAGGTGAATATTATCCTGAGTTTACAGATTATATCGAAGGTTTACCTACCGTGCTTTACGGCATAAGAAGTAAGGCCTTTACCTTATATAATCTTGTTCCAACCTTAACAATGGTAATCGGCGTTAGTGCGATACCTGTTTTAGCAGAGGCTTATAGCAAAGGAGAAAAAGGAAAGGTATCTGAGGGAGTAAGCTCGGTATTCAAGCTTTCCGCTTTAATAACACTTCCGGCAGCGGCAGGCTTTATAAGTCTTGGAGGAAGAATTATGGCTTTGCTTTACGGAGCCGATATTTCCTCTGTTATCGGAGGAAAGATGCTTTCTTTGTTTGGAATAGCACTAATCTTTTCAGGGTTTGCAATTCCTCTTGGCAGTGCTCTTCAGGCACTTAGTTTACAAAGAAAAGCACTTATGAATGTTGCGGTTGGTATTTTGGTTAAGATTACGGCAAATTTAATTCTTTGCAGTAATATAAAATTAAACATCTATGGATCGGTTTATGCAACCTTGCTTTGTTATATAGTTATATTTATTCTTCATTTGGTAACCCTTTTAAAAGCAACGGGCAGATTAACCGATATTAAAAATGCTTGCTTCAAACCCTTAATTGCAGCTGTTCTTTGCGGTGTAATCGCATACCTTATTTCTTTGATAGGGGATGGCTCAATTGTAACGGTTCTTAGTATTTTCGTTGGAGCATTGGTTTATTTTGTGGTTTTATCACTTACAAAGGCTTTTACAGAGGCTGATATTTTATCGCTTCCGATGGGCGAAAAAATCTTAAAAATATTAAAAAAGGTCAATTTTATCAAAAAATAATGTTAAAATTAGATATAAATTAAAATATATTCATAATTTTGCAAAAAAATTACTAAAATCTATTGATTTTTCAGTAAAAGTATGGTATAAATATACAAGCGAATGTGTTTTTAATTTAGTTTTTATTAAATTCGTAAAAAAAAATTGGAGGTTTTTGTCATGAACAAAACAGAATTAGTTGCTTCTATCGCTGCAAAAGCAGGCATCGCTAAGAAAGATGCAGAAAAGGCCGTAGCTGCATTGGTTGATACCGTTGCTGCTGAGCTCAAAGCTGGCGGAAAAATTCAGCTCGTTGGTTTCGGAACTTTTGAGGTTCGCGAGCGCGCTGCAAGAACCGGCATCAATCCTCAGACCGGTAAGCAGATTGAGATTGCTGCTTCTAAGAATCCTGTATTTAAGGCTGGTAAAGCTTTAAAAGATGCTATAAAATAATAGCAATTAAACCTAAGCCGTCCAGTAGGGCGGCTTTGTTTTTAGGTGTTTTATGAGATTAGATAAATATTTAAAGGTTTCAAGAATAATAAAGCGCAGAACAGTTGCAAACGAGGCTTGCGATGCAGGAAGAGTTTTGGTTAATGGTAAAGCCGCCCGTGCTTCCTATGATATTAAAATTGGTGATATTATAGAGATATCTTTCGGCACAAGGCTTTTTAAAGCAGAGGTTGAGGCTGTTCAGGAAACTGTCCGCAAAGAAGATGCAGCTCTGATGTATAAAATAATTGAATAAGATGAACACTCCGAAAATATATTTTATTAAGAAAATATTTTGGAGTGTTTTATTTTGGAAGAAGTGCGCGCAAGAAATCATAATGTTATAATAGAAAACCGAAAAAAATTCACCTTTACCGGTGTAAAGGATGTTTTATCCTTCGATGATGAAACAATTATGCTTGAAACCGAACTCGGAAGATTGGCGATAAAAGGTGCAAATTTAAAGATTTCAGGATTTGATAACGGAACAACAGATCTTTCGGGAGAGGGAAGAATTCATGCGGTGATTTATACTGCTGAAGAAAAAAACAGCGGTTTCTTATCACGCCTTTTCAGGTAATATGTGGGAAATTGATAACAAGCTTCAAATAATCTCTCTTGCCCAGTCGTTTGGGCTTGGGGTTTTTTATTGTTTATTTTATGATTTCTTTAAGGCAATGAGACTTACAACAAGCATTAATGCAAAAGCAATATTTTTTCAGGATATTGTCTATTTTGCCGTTATATCACCTATAACATTTTGCTTTCTGCTGAGTGTTACAAATGGTGAAATCAGAGGTTATGTATTTATTTTGGCAGGTCTTGGTTTTTTTATAACAAGGCAGACCTTTTCAAGAATATGGCTTTGGATTTTGAAGGCTGTATTTAAAATTGTTTTTAGAATTTACCGATTTATAAAAAATAATTTAGATAGGCTTTATAACCTGATTTTTAAGTGGAGTTCAGTATTTATTAAGTTTTGGCAAAAAAATTTAGAAAGAATTAAAAATTGTTTCAAAAAAGGCTTGAAAAAGCGGTAGCATTTGTTGTATACTAAGAAATAATATAAGATATTCAGAGGTTTTCTCTGAAATTCGGGGTATTGATATGAAACGAAAACCGAAACGCAAAAAAAGTATTTTCCTGCGGATTTTTATACTCGGTGTTTGTGCTTATATGCTTGTAACTCTCGGCGGTTTGTTAGGCAAACTGAATGAAAGTAAGGCTGAGCTTTTAGCGCTAAAACAGGAGTATGAGCAGAAGGAGAATTCTATAGCCGAACTCAAAGCTCTTTTAAACGCTGAGGATGATTCGAAGATTATCGAAAAGGCGGCAAGGGAAAGGCTCGGGTATATTTATTCTGATGAGCAGGTATTTATTGATATTTCAGGAAGTTGATTTTCGTTTTTAATTTGGGAGGAACTCTTTTTCTATGCAGTTAACCGTGGGACAGATTGTTGAAGGCAAAATTACAGGTATAACCAATTTCGGTGTTTTTGTTGATTTGGGAGAAGGCAAGTCGGGACTTGTTCATATTTCTGAGGTTGCCCGAACTTATGTTAGTGATATTAAGGAACATTTTAAAATCGGCGATGTTGTTAAAATGAAGGTTTTAACCATAGGGGATGATGGTAAGATTTCCCTCAGTATCAAAAAAGCGCTTGAAATGGAAGATAACAGGCAAAGAAGAGAAAAGAGAGATAGAAAACCCGCTCCCGCAAAGATTGACGGCTCTTATACTTGGACGCCTAAAAAAGCGGAGCCTGCAAGCTTCGAAGAAATGATGAGCCGTTTTAAGCAGACGAGTGATGAAAAATTCTCTGATTTAAAGAGAAAAAATCCCGAAGCCAAGCGTTCAAAACGCGGCGCGGTAAAATAAATTGATTCTTCGGGTGGAAACGCCTTTCGGCGCTTCCGCCTCTTTTTTTGAGGTTTTGTTATGATAAATGAAATTTCGGTTTTAAAAATTCAAGATGCGGTTGAAAAACTATGTATAGAAGCTAATAAAGATTTACCCAAGGGTATAGTTTGCAAGCTTTGTGATGCTAAAAATAAGGAGAGCAACAGTCTTGCGAAGAGTGTGCTTGAAGATATTGAACTTAATATTAAAATTGCAAACAAAGAAGACCTCCCAATTTGTCAGGACACGGGTATGGCGGTTGTTTTTCTGAAAATCGGACAAGATGTTCATTTAGTTGACGGTTCTTTATATGATGCCGTTAATGAGGGTGTTAGAAGAGGTTATGAAAAGGGGCTTTTAAGAAAGTCGGTAGTTTCTGACCCTCTTCATAGGGAAAATACAAATGATAATACTCCCGCTGTTATCCATACAGAAATTGTTTGCGGTAGTTCTGTTGAGATAACCGTTGCGCCAAAGGGCTTTGGCAGTGAAAATATGAGCGGTATTAAAATGCTTAACCCTTCAGCAGACCGAGAAGGTGTAATTGATGCTGTGCTTGAAATTGTTAAAAAAGCATCTAATAACCCTTGTCCGCCTATAGTTGTTGGAATTGGAATTGGCGGCGATTTCGAACAGTGCGCCTTGCTTTCAAAAAAAGCTCTTATAAGAGAAGGCGAGAACAAAAATCCTTATTATAACGAACTTGAAAAAGAAATACTTAAAAAGATAAATGAATTGGGAATTGGTCCTCAGGGTTTTGGCGGAGATACAACCGCAATTGCAGTTAATATTGAAACGGCACCCACCCATATAGCAGGTCTTCCCGTTGCGGTTAATATCGGTTGCTATGTTAACCGTCATAAAGTTTGCGAGGTTAAATAATGGATAAAATCAATTTGGTAGCACCTTGTATTTTCGGAATAGAAAGTGTTGCGGCTGATGAATTTCGCCGTATGGGATTTGAAGATATAAGTGTTGAAAACGGCAGAGTTTTGCTTTCAGGCGATATGAATATGTTGGCAAGAGCCAATATTTGCTCGAGGTTTGCCGAGAGAATTCTTATAAATATCGGCGCATTTAGCGCTGTTACCTTTACTGAACTTTTCGAGGGTGTTAAGGCACTTCCTTGGGAAGATTATATAGGTAAAGACGATGCCTTTCCCGTTAATGGTTGGAGCATAAATTCTCAGCTTTTCAGCATACCTGACTGTCAGTCGATTATTAAAAAGGCTATAGTGGAGAGATTAAAACTTAAATACTCTATTGAGCGTTTTGCTGAAACGGGTCCCGAATATAAAGTCCGTTTTTCTATCCATAAAAATGAGGTTACAATGATGATAGATACCTCAGGCGAGGGACTTCATAAAAGGGGATACCGCCGTATTTCCAACGATGCGCCAATTAAGGAAACTTTGGGTGCCGCTATGTGCGATTTAGCTAGAATTTACCCTGATACTCAAATTTTCGACCCCTTCTGCGGAAGCGGAACTTTACTTATCGAGTCGGCTCTAATGGCAAAAAATATTGCACCTGGTCTTAGAAGAGCTTTTGCAGCTGAACGTTTTGCCTTTATTAACCCTAAGGTTTGGCAAGAAGAAAGAATGAGGGCTCAGGATAATATTAGGAATAATATTGATTTTAAGGCACAGGGATTTGATATTGACCCCGCTTGTGTTGAACTGACTCTTGCTAATGCGAAAAAAGCAGGGGTTGAGAAATATGTTAAAGCAGCGGTTGGTGATATTAAGAATTTTTCTGTTCCTAAGCAAAGATGTTTAACCATTACTAATCCGCCTTACGGCGAAAGATTGCTAGATATAAAAGCTGCAGAAGAGCTTTATAAAATAATGGGTGAACGTTTTATAAGAGGGGATGGACAAAAGTATTATATTATCAGTCCCCATGATGAGTTTGAGAAATTTTTCGGTGCCAATGCCGATAAAAGAAGAAAGCTTTATAACGGAATGCTTAAATGTCAATTATTTATGTACTTTAAAAATGGTAACAGGCTGTCTTAAGGCAGTCTGTTTTTTTAAAATCACAGTTTTTTACAAGTTTTTGTACAAGATAACAGTTTTTTCAGGGTTGTTTTTTGTGGAATTTTGTAGTAAAATTACCATATAAAATTTTCCTTAGGAGTTGATGTTATGAAAGTAACAAACAATTTCACCGAAATTAAAAAATTCGCTGATACTAACGATAGTATTATCTATGCTAAAAGACCTGTTTTAAAAGGTCTTGAGTGCGATAAGCCTGTTGTTAAATCTCACGGCGGAACAGTTCATAATGATATTTATCTTACAGACTTTACCTGTGAACCCGGTCCTGAAAGACATATAGATATCGTTCCTGGTAAGTTCACTATGGAATTTGATTTGGGTGATACTCCTATTGAAGTTGACCGTATGATTTTAATCGGTTTCGATTCACACAGTACCGACTATTCTCTCCACGAGTTCGACCTTTATTTCTCAACCGATGGCGATACTTTCAATGAGAAAAACCATTATTATCACTATGTTTGCCAAAATGAATTCAAGGTAGGCTATGAGAGAAGCACTTCTGATGTTATGATTGAATTTGATGAGCCTGTTAAGGCTACTAAATTTGGTTGGAAGGTTTCAAAGTTCTGTCCTACTGATGATTGTGCAAGACTTGGCTTTATCGGAATTTATTCTAAGGAATATTCAAGAATCAACTCAATTCTTTATAATAGATATCAGTATAATACCTTAAAACTCGATGACATTAGCATTGAGGGTGAATATGAAGGCGAAATTTCTTCTTTAATAGATAACAAGGCTTTCGACCATAACTTTGTTTCTTTAAAGGATGCTAAGGTTTGCGTTAAGAGAAATAATCCTGCAATTTCTGAAATTCTTTATGTTGCTTATGAAGGCGATGAGAAAAGCATTGTTGTTGACGGGAAAACCGCTAATGTTGAAAATATTGATGGTTCTTTCTTTATTGCTGAGTTTAAGCTTGATGATGCCGCTTCGATTTCTTTCGGAGCTAATGCTAAAATTTATGAGGTTGGCGTTTATGATACTGTTCGCCATTTAACTGTTACCGATGAGGTTATCGTTGATAAATATTACGGAACCGGTGTTAACTCACTTCCTATGGCTCTAATGAAGGAAAACAGGGAAATAGGTTATACCGAGGTTCACTGGGAAGAAGAAAAACGCAGAAACAAGCTTTTCAGACCTGCTATCGCTCGTATGTGGTTCCAGCCCGACTGGTTTATTACTGATGAAGAGAGCTATTATAAGCGTCAGTATAACTATGAAACCGAGAAGATGAAGAGCTTTTTAGCTCACCTTGATTCGTTTAAGGAATCGGGTACAGATGTTGAGCTTAACTTCGGTTGGAAGGTTGATGCACATTGTCAGAGCTGGTATTCAATCCCCGGTGTTAGACTTCCCGGTTGGTCGGCTCCGAAGGACCTTGTTGAGTTCGGTCATTCATGTGCTAAATTCCTTGATGACCTTATAAACGGAATGGGCTATACTAATGTTAAGTATCTTACATTCTATAACGAGGTTGACCATTTCACTGATGGTGGTGATTTCCAGACAACTCCTCCGAGAACCGATAAGGGTAGTATTAACAGGGATATGTTGCAAATTAACTATTGGTGCGATATGGTTAAGAAGGTTCGCGAGGGCTTGGAAGCCAGAGGAATCGGCGATATCGTTGAAATTTGGGGTCCTGAGGCGGCAGGTTTCTATCCAATGCAGGAGTGGGCTGATGAGTTCAAGAAAAACTTTGACGGTCTTCACGATGTTTACTCTTTCCATAAGTATGAGCTTAACTGCGTTGATATGGAAAGAATTTGCGATAGCCTTGTTAAAACTAATGGGGATACCCCCGTTGTTATGACCGAGTTTAGCGTTGACCCCGCTGCTAAAAACTGGGAGCGTTCGGTTATTGCAAATATTATGATAGGAACAAATCATAAGGTTAGCGCTTTCCTTTTATGGATGATTTCAACTATCCGTAAAACAACTCCTGAAGTATTCTTTGTTGCAGGACCTGGCGGTGATGCTTGGGATGTTATCAGCCGAGACCCCGAAAGAGTTAACCATTTTTTCTATGATATGTGTCTCTTTAACCGCTATGTTCCAACTCTTTCCAAGGTTCTCAAAACCGAGGTTAAGGCACTTACAGGCAAAAAGGTTATTCCCGGTTGGGACGGCGACCTTGTTGAGTTTATCGATACCGACCTTCGTATTGCTTCCTTTGTAACACCTGATGATGATTTGGTTATAGCAGTTGAAGCAAAAGAACTCCAATGCGAGAGAACTATCGACATCAAGCTCCCTGACGGCAAGAAGAGAACATTCCATAAGTTCTCGGTTGGGAAGAATTATGACCTCAGCGTTCCGCCTATGATTCCCTCATGCGAAAGAATTATTGAGGCTGAGAGTAACCTCGTTGATGATATCGGCGGTGATTACCACCTTATTATCTATACAACCGCTAAGCCTTATGAGCAGATTATCTGCGATAAGGGTTATGTTGAGCTTAAGAGGGGCGAAACCTTTGATATTACTTATAAGCTTTATGATACTGATGCTAGTGATGTTAACTTCTCAGTTGCTAAGGGTGAATATGCGGTATCTGTTGAGGGCAATAAGATTATAGCTAAGTCTGAGGGTCTTGCAGCCGTTAAGGTTGAACTTTCTGACAGTGCTGAAAAGTCTTATGATATAGTTTTAGTTAAGATTCAATAGTTTAAAAACGGACTGTAAAAACGGAGCGTTCACTCAGGGATAATTCGTCTAAAACAGTGTCTTTTTGTGGACTAATGCGTTAAAAAGCCACGGCACGCATCAGCGTTGCCGTGGCTTTTCGCCTTTTATTCCATCAAAAACACATCTGTTTTAGATTCTACGCAGTTTTGTAACTTTGGATTTGTTTCGCACTCGAAGTCGCAAAAGCGCAGTAATACTTTGTGTCTTTCAAGGTTTTGCGGCAAAGAGTCGGAATAAATCCAAGTGAAAAACCGATTTCTCCCTAAAT
>JAZPXP010000059.1:0-12178 GCA_045543715.1 Acutalibacteraceae bacterium | reverse complement strand
ATGATTCCGTTTGAAATACTAAGGCACTTACCATAGTCCTTAAAGTTTTCAATCTCTTTTATTTTTACCATTTTTATCACTCCGTTTTAATAATTTTAGCAGTATATTCTGTTCCGCATTCAAGCGGTGTTTTAAGGGTTAAACCGAATAAATCGGTGGCTTTCGCCTCGGTTTCGAAAACCTTTTTCGCAGTAGCCGATAAATTATTTATATCGGCAGTTCTGGTTATAACAGGAACCGAAGAGCTTTTGAGATTTTTAAGATATCTTGAGCCGTTTTTTGAAAATCCTAAAATTCGAAGATAGGGGAGTGGCTTCATAAAAAACTCATTGTCCGCTCCGATAAATGCTGATAAAACAAGTCTTCTGATGCGGGCTAATGTATATCTCTTAACCTTTATTTTTTGATATAAATCGTCAAGGCTTGTAGCCCTCTTTATAGCCGAAAACAGTTTGTTTTGGAGCCCCTCACTTAAATCGGGCAATAAAGAAAGCTCTTCTAAGGTTTTTGTTCTGAGAACACTGAGAATTGCAGTTTCAATTCTTTTTATATCTGAAATATCTTCGGGATTAAAAACTATTTCGGGCATATATTCTGTCGCTTTTTCAAAATCGCCTAATTTCAGCTTTTCACGAACAAAAGAGGCTGAAACAAACTCGGCTTCCTCTAAGGAATCGTGCGAAGCTCCTATTCTTTTAACTGTTTCAAACTGAACATTGTAATTAAGGCTTTTTGCCGCAATTATATATTCCAGACCCAAGTTATTGTTGGCTCCCGATAGAATATCCTTTTTTGCTCCTAATTTTTCTGCAGCCTTTTGTCTCGCAGCGGCAAAGGTAACACCTTTTTTAAGCTCCTCCGATAAAAGAGCAGAAAATTGGTCGGAGGAAAGAATTTCTGCACATTCTGAAAGGGATTTGATATCACCCTCTTCGCTGCCGAAAATAATTTTTTCACAGCCGGCTTCCTTAAGGGCAGAAACGGCACCTAAGGCAAAATTCTGAGCGGTTGACATACTCCATAAAACAGGAAGTTCAATAACAATATCGGTGCCATTTTTAAGGGCAGAAAGAGTTCTTATTCTTTTTTCAACTATAGCAGTATCCCCTCGCTGAACAAAGTTCGAGCTAAGGACACAAATAACCGTCTCACCCTGTTTTTTTGCCTCTTCAATTAAATATTTATGGCCCTTATGCAAGGGATTAAATTCTGCAATTATTCCAATAGCCCTCAAATCACCACTTCTTTGCAAAAAAACTTGAAAAACAGTATTATTTATAGTATTATATATAAGTATTATATAATATTTTTAACCCTATTTCAACTATGGGTTTTAAAATGGAGGCTTTTAAATGAAAATTTTTGTTGTTAACGCAGGAAGCTCCTCTTTAAAGTATCAGCTTATTGATATGGAAAATGAGAAGGTTCTTTGTAAAGGTCTATGTGAAAGAATCGGCGTTTCGGGCGCGATTTCTCATAAAGCTGCAGATGGCAGAGAATATTCTGCTGAAACCGCAATGCCTACTCATAGCGAGGCTTTTGAGGCGGTAGTATATGCTCTTACTAAGAGTGATGCTAAGGTTATTGATTCCTTTGATGAGGTTTCGGCTATCGGCCACCGTATAGTTCAGGGAGGAAGCATTTTCAAGGGCTCTTGCCTTATAACTCCTGAGGCTCTCAATGATATTGATGAGCTTGGCGCTTTGGCTCCTCTTCATAATCCGGCTCACGTTTTGGCTATCAAAGCTTGCCTTAAAACCTTTGGCGAGGATATTCCTCAGGTTGCAGTTTTTGATACCTCTTTCCATCAGACAATGCCCGCAAAGGCTTATATGTTTGCCCTTCCTTATAAATACTATGCCGATTATAAGGTTCGCAAATACGGAGCTCACGGAACATCTCACCACTTTGTAAGTGATAGAGTTGCCGCTCTTGAAGGCAAGGATAAGAAGGATATTAAGATTATTACCTGCCATTTAGGCAACGGTTGTTCGATTACCGCTATTAAGGACGGCGTTTGCGTTGATACCTCTATGGGATTCACTCCGCTTGACGGCTTTATGATGGGCACAAGAACAGGAACCCTTGACCCCTCAGCTTTAACCTTTATTGCTGAGAAAGAAAATCTTTCTCCTGCAGATATCAACCGTATCTGCAATAAGGAATCGGGTGTTCTCGGTGTTTCGGGTGTTTCTAACGATAACCGTGATGTTGCTGCTGAGGCTGAAAAAGGAAACGAGAGAGCTCAGCTTGCTATTGATATGCAGCGTTATCAGATTCTCAAATTTGTTGGTTCCTATATTGCTGCTATGAACGGCGTTGATGCTATCGCTTTCACAGGCGGTATCGGTGAAAACGATGGCGGTCTTCGTGAATATGTTTGCGAAAACCTTAGCTATTTAGGTCTTAAGATGGATAAGGAAAAGAATGCTGTTCGCGGTGAAGAGGTTAAGATTTCAACTGATGACAGTAAGGTTAATGTTTACATTATCCCCACTAATGAGGAGCTTGCTATCGCACGTGATACCTTAAAAATCATTTCTAAATAAGAGGAAAAGTTTATGAATTTAACCGAAACAAAGATAGCGATAGAAAAGGGTAGCTTCGATAAAAGCTTTAAGCTTCTCTATGGCGAAACTGAAAATGCAAAGCAAAGATATTCTAAAGCGATAGATAGCTTTATGAGTATATATCACGGCGGAGAGAATATCAGAATTTTTTCAGCCCCAGGAAGAACAGAAATTGGCGGCAACCATACCGACCATCAGCATGGCTGCGTTCTGGCGGGCAGTGTTGACCTTGATGTTATAGCCATAGTTTCTCTGAATGAGGATGGCAAAATCAGAATCAAGTCCGAGGGCTATAGTATGGATACCGTTGATATTGCCGACCTTGATAAGAAGGACTGCGAAAAGGGAAGAGCGATAGCACTTATAAAGGGTGTTTGCGCAAAGTTCAAGGAAATGGGTGTTGAACTCAAAGGATTCGATGCTTATACAACCTCTAATGTTTTAAAGGGCTCAGGTCTTTCCTCTTCTGCCGCTTTTGAGGTGCTTGTCGGCACTATTCTTAACGGTCTTTTCGCTGATAATAAAATAGATGCAATAACAATAGCCAAAATCGGTCAGTTTGCTGAAAAGGAATATTTCGGCAAGCCTTGCGGTCTTCTTGACCAGATGGCTTCTGCATCGGGCGGATTTACATATGCTGATTTTAATAATCCCTCAGACCCTATCGTTGAAAGCATATCTCTTGATATAAACAAATTCGGATATACTCTCTGCGTTGTTGATACAGGCGGAAACCATGCTAATTTAACACAGGACTATGCAGATATAACCCTTGAGTGCAAAGAAATTAGTAATGCTTTAGGAGTCGATTTCTTAAGAGATGCTTCTGCAGAGGAGTTCTATGAAAATATCGCATCTCTTCGCAAAAAGGTTGGAGACCGTGCGGTCCTTAGAGCCTTCCATTTCTTTAATGAACAAGAGAGGGTTGAGCTTCAGCTAAAGGCTTTAAAATCGGGTAGTTTTGAAGAGTTTTTAAAATGGGTTAATGCTTCGGGGCAGTCTTCTTATGACTATCTGCAAAATCTTTATTCAACCTCTGCAGTTAGCGAGCAGGGATTAAGCCTTGGAATAGCACTGACTAAGAAATTTCTTGGCGATAAAGGTGCTTGCCGTGTTCACGGCGGCGGTTTTGCTGGAACAATTCAGTGTTATATCCCAACCGAAAGGTTTGCTGATTACAAAAAGATGATAGAAAAGGCATTTGGCGAGGGCAGTTGCTGTCTTATAAATGTAAGACAGGTCGGCGGATATGAAATAATGTAAAAAAAGGAGGTTTTAACCTCCTTTTTTACTTTTTATATATTGATTTTTTTTATAAAAAGCTGTATAATATCGGTGTAAAAGATAGAGTAAAGTTTAGTTTTTTTGTGATTTTCTCAAAAAAGGAAGTGCTGTAGTATGATGGATACTTTTGCTATAAGAAGAATACCTTTTTCAAAACCGATTGATGTCGAAAAAGAGGGTTACTTAAAAGTTATTTCTATCGGGTATACCCAAAGCTCCAACAACAGATACAGACTTAACCGAATGGACGATTATTTACTAACCTTCGTTGAAGAAGGTGAATTTATTATAAATAATCTTCCGAGTGAGGATAGGGCATATATAAAAATTAAGCAGGGTGATATTGCTCTTTTTTATCCCGGTGAAAGTTTCGAAATAATAGATTCAAATATTCAGTCGGGCAGAGCATGGTTTCATTTTGAGGGAACTGCCGTTACTCAGCTTTTAGAAGAGTTAGGTGCTAATGGGAAAAGGGTTATTTCGGTTGAAAGTTCGAGTATCCCTAGGCTTATGAAAAGATTTTCTTCTATTAAGGAAGTTGTTTTAAACGAAGAGGATACCGAAATAAATGTTAACGCAAAGCTACTTAATTTCTTAGGCAGTATAAATGCACTTAAGAACAACGATAACTCGAATGAAAAGATTGAAAAGGTGGCAAAATACCTTAATGTTAATCTTAAAAGCGAGGTTAATATTAAAAAGCTCGCCGAAATGAGTTTTTTGAGTGAGAGTTATTTTATAAAGAGATTTTATGAGGTCTTTAAAACAACTCCCCATAAATATCTTATTATGCTTAGAATTGAACATGCTAAGTTTCTGCTTCTTAACACGGCTGAAAAAATCGGTGAAATTGCGGTTGAAGTAGGCTATGGGGATATAGGATATTTCTCATGCGTGTTTAAGAAGTATACTGGTATGAGCCCGAGAAAATTCCGTAATCTTGGCGGACATTCACACAATTAAAGAAAATTCGGGCAATATAAGTGTTAGAAAACTAAGGGAGTAAATAATGTTAGAACTTAAAAATATCTCCTTTTCTGCCGAAGGTGAAAACGGCGTAAAGGAAATTCTTAAAGATGTTAGTCTTAAAATAGATGATGGTTTTGTTGTTATAACAGGACCTAACGGAAGCGGTAAATCAACCCTTGCAAAGATTATTGCAGGAATTATGAAACCAACCTCGGGCAAGATTTTGCTTGATGGCGAGGATATAACCGAACTTTCGATTACCGAAAGAGCGAAAAAGGGAATAAGCTTTGCTTTTCAGCAACCTGTTCGCTTTAAGGGAATTACTGTTCATGATTTGATAAGTCTTGCAGCAGGTAAGGATATAAGCATTGCCGAGGCTTGCGATTATTTATCACAGGTGGGGTTGTGCGCAAGAGATTATATAAATCGAGAGGTTAACGCTTCTCTTTCGGGCGGTGAGCTTAAAAGAATTGAAATTGCAACTGTTTTGGCTCGTGGCACCAAAATATCCCTCTTCGATGAGCCTGAAGCGGGAATAGACCTTTGGAGCTTTAATAGTTTGATTAAGGTTTTCGAGAAGATGCACGATAATCTAGGCGGCTCGATTATTATAATTTCCCATCAGGAAAGAATACTTAATATCGCCGATAAGGTTATTGTTGTATCGGGAGGTACGGTTAAGAACGAGGGCAAAAAGGATGAAATTTTGCCCGACCTTTTGGGTAGCACCGATATGGGTTGCCGTGTGCTTATAGAAAAAGGGGAGGGAAAGTAAATGAATAATACAGAGCTTGAACTCCTTAAAATTATAGCCGATATGGATGGCACTCCTGAGGGCGCCTTTAATATCCGTTCAAACAGCGGTCTTGCTGACCGCCGTGTTACCGAGAACATTGATATAAGGACCAAAACCGATAAATCGGGAATAGATATCATTATCAAGGCGGGAACAAAGGGCGAGAAGGTTCATATCCCCGTAATCATTTCCGAAACGGGACTTAAGGAATTGGTTTACAATGATTTTTATATCGGCGAGGGTGCTGATGTTGAAATCGTTGCAGGCTGCGGTATCCATAACTGCGGTGATGAAGAATCAAGACATGACGGTATCCATACCTTTTTTGTTGGTAAAAATGCAAAGGTTAAGTATGTTGAAAAGCATTACGGCAAGGCGGACGGAAAGGGACAGAGCAATATGAACCCCGTAACCGTTATCAATATTGATGACGGCGGATATATGGAAATGGAAACCACTCAGATTGAGGGTGTTGATGAAACCAAGCGTTCAACCAAGGCAAAGCTTGGAGCGGATGCTACACTTATTATCCGTGAAAAACTGATGACAAGCGGAACAGAGAGAGCCGAAACCGATTTTGCGGTTGATTTGAACGGCGAAAATTCAAGTGCAAATGTTATTTCCCGTTCGGTTGCTAAGGATAAATCATATCAGCTCTTCCTTTCTAAAATCAACGGCAATAATATCTGTACGGGACATAGCGAATGCGATGCAATAATTATGGATAATGCAAAGGTTTCGGCTATCCCTGAAATCACTGCAAACCATATAGATGCTTCGCTTATTCACGAGGCGGCAATCGGTAAAATTGCAGGCGAACAGTTAACTAAGCTTATGACCTTAGGACTTACCGAACAAGAGGCTGAGGAGCAAATAGTTAACGGATTTTTAAAGTAATAATTCCCTGAAAACAGGGTAAAATAATAAATGAGGTGATTTTAATGGAATTAAAAGGAAGCAAAACTGAAAAAAACTTGATGGCAGCTTTTTCGGGCGAGAGTGAGGCCAGAAATAAGTACACATATTTCGCAAGCGTTGCCAAGAAGGAAGGATATGAGCAGATTTCTGCTCTTTTCCTTGATACTGCCAACAACGAAAAGGAACATGCAAAAATGTGGTTCAAGGAGCTTAAGGGTATAGGCAATACTGCCGAAAACCTTAAATCTGCTGCTGCGGGCGAAAACTATGAGTGGACCGATATGTATGCAACCTTTGCTAAGGAAGCAGAGGAAGAGGGCTTTACCGAGCTTGCTGCAAAGTTCCGTATGGTTGCTGCTATTGAAAAAACTCATGAGGAAAGATACTTGAAGCTTCTTAACAATGTTGAGATGCAGAAGGTATTTGAAAAAGCAGAGGAAACTATGTGGGAATGCCGCAATTGCGGACATTTGGTTATCGGCAAAAAGGCTCCCGAGATTTGCCCTGTTTGTGCACATCCTAAGAGCTACTTCGAAGTAAGAGCTGAAAACTATTAAAAAAGACCGCCTTTGGCGGTCTTTTTTTATAGCAATATAGAAACAACTTCAGGGAAATCGTTATAATCATCAATTGTTAAAAATTTAAAATCAGATTTATAAACCGATTCATCATTTCCTCCAAGTCCGTAATCATCGCCGATAAAAACAACCTCATCGTGTTCAAAGCCATATTCCTTGCAATAGAGGTCGAGAGCGTAATATTTATTATATGGATATGGTGCCATATCGAAGGAGGAAGAGCCGCCAACGAAAACGCAGTAATCGGGGAAGGCTTCAATAACCTCATTATAAAAGCTCCTTCGTTTTGCTCTGTCGGGGTCGAAGGCAAGCTTATCTTCAGGCTCGGCTTTTGTTCCTAAAATCGGGAAGGTGAGACAGCCTGAGGGGTGATACTCAACATTATCGCCCTTAAAAGAGGTGTAACCGTGTTTCTTTCTGAGTGCGGTAACCTTTTCTTCAACCTCTTCTTTTTTGCAAGAGGTTGTTATATCTCGAACAATATCAATATCTTCCGTTTCATAATTATATTTTCCAAATTGCATTCCGTAATTCCCGATTATATCAACAGGGAAATGCTCCATTTGGTTAAAAATCCTTTTAACCTGACCTGCTCCAACCATAAGGAGCTTATATTTTTTCGAAAGGAGACGGAGGGCTTCTTTGTTTTTATCAGGCAAATGGGTTTTGTGCTGAGAAAGTGTTCCGTCAAGGTCCATAGCGATAAGCTTTATATTTTTCATATTTAAAGGCCTCCTGTTAAATCGTAGTTTAGCCAAAGAACAGTATATCTGTCTTTAAGGTCCTTGGCATATAAAATGGCGTTTTCCAGCTTTTCTTCGGAATACATTTTATAAAATTCATTCATATTAAGTTCTACTTTTGAAAGCATTTCTTCAATCTCTAAAGAGGTGGGCATATCTGATAAAGTTGCCCTTATTTCTTTTTCCTTTTGTTTGTAAACAGCTGAGCGGTTATTTTTATAGTTGCCAACTTTTTCTTGAAGAGCCATTAAGCCTTCTGCAGAAGATTTATATATTTCCTGCATCTTAGTTTTATATTCTGACTCATTGGTTTTGGCATAGAAATCAAAAGAAGCGTTTAAAAGCTTTTCTCTGATTTTAGCGGTTATAACGGTGCTGTAGGCAACATCAATTCCGTGAACGAAATAATCGCTTTTATCAAGAATCCCTGTTATCTCGAAGAAATGGGAAAGATGATGCTCGCTTCCCGATGCCGGTCTTGAAGAGCCCGCAAAGCTCATTGCAATACCAACAATAACTAAGGCTTCCATTAAAGTTTTTATGCTTTCTTCTTTTCTTTCAAGAAGTCCCTCAGAAAGACTAAGGGTTTTTTCAACCATTTCGGCGGTTAGATTGTATATGTAATCGCAGAAATACTCATTATTTACAGCTTTGCTCAATTTCCAATCGTTAAGGGCGGAAAATTTACCGATAATATCGCCATAACCGGCTTTAATCATATCTATAGGAGCCTCCGCTAAAACTGCAGTATCGGCAATAATCGCTTTTGGAACTCCGGCAGGATAGGTAACCTTCATACCGTCAGTTATCATAGCAGCTCCGGTGCTAGCATAACCATCCATAGAGGGGGCGGTTGCAACTATGAAATAGGGGACGTTATTTTTATAGGAAACATATTTGCAAAGGTCCTGAATAACCCCTGAACCTATACCAATGATAAGCTCGTTGTTAGCAAGAGATTTGGTTGCTTTTTCAATTGCTTCTTCATTAGGAATTAGAATGGGTGTTCCGTCAAATATAACCATTGTAATATTTTTGCCTTTAAGTGCTTTTTCGGTTTTTTCACCTGCGGCAGCATAGGTGTTTTGGTCGGCGATGAGCAGAATTTTAGAATAATCATTGCAAAGGTCGGTTAAATCTTCTATCGCTCCATGCCTTATGCTGACAAAATCTATATCGCAGGTATGGAATTTTCCGCAGGGGCAGTTAACACCCTTTAAAAGCTCGGTGATGTTCATAATAAAACCTCCTATTTACTTTTTCTTCAATTTGTATTATACTAAAACTCGCAAAATTATTCAACTAATGAGCAGAAAATGAGCAAATCAAGCCTATTTTACATAAAAATATGAAAGGTTAAGCAAAAATGTTAAAAAACGAACGAGAACAGGAAATAATAAATATACTAAATGAAAAAAGATACATAACGGTGAAATCGCTTAGCAAAATGCTATATGCCAGTGAATCAAGTATCAGAAGAAGTCTTGCTACTTTAGAACAAAAGGGGATTATTAAAAGAAGCTATGGCGGAGCTGAACTTTTGCTTAACAGCACTAATATAATAACCCTCTCTGCAAGAACTCATCAATCGGTTAAAGAGAAAAAGGAAATCGCTGAAAAGGCGGTTTTGCTTATAAAAGAGGGGGATATAATATTTCTCGACCAATCCTCAACTGCACTTTACCTGGCTTATAAGCTGGCACACAAGAAGAATATCACAGTAATGACCAACAATCTTGAAATTATAAATTATTTGGCAGGAACAGAGGTTTCGGTTTTTTCTTCGGGTGGAAAGTTATATAGTCCTAACCGCAGTTGTTTTGTGGGTAATCAGGCAAGATGTGGTTTTGAAAGCATTTTTGCCGATTTTATGTTCTTCTCTGCAAAATCAATTTCATATAATGGTGAAATTTCCGATTGCTCGATGGAAGAGGTAGATATACGAACATCAATGTTTAAAAATTCTGCTAAAAAGGTGTTTTTATGCGATTCTAAGAAGTTCGGAACTCATTCAGCTTTTAAGCAGTGCGAGCTTAAGGATATAGATTATATTATAAGCGAGGGCGAAACTGCAAAGGTTTTCAAAAATAAGAACAGCGAATTGGAAATATTATAAAAAACTTGACTTTTGAAGGCTAAAAATGTATTATAATTTAGTAAAGCGTTGAGAAGGACAGTAGTTTGCTTTAGTTTCTTTAAGAGAGCGTAAGTCTTGGCTGAAAACTGCGTAAGAAACGGGTAAATGAGACCGCCTTTGAGTGCCGTGGGTAAAAAACACGGACGCATGCCTGCGTTATGGGCTTTAAAAGAGTTCGGCTATGCCGAGAATACGGGTGGAACCGCGGAGATTTTATTACTTCGTCCCGAAAAGCGAAAGCTTTTCAGGGCGGAGTTTATTTTTTTGGAGGAATAAAAATGATTAAGGTTACTTTAAAGGGCGATGTTGTTAAGGAATTTCCTAAGGGTATAACAGCCTATGAGGTTGCAAAGGAAATCAGTATGGGTCTAGCAAAATCAGCTTGTGCCGTTAAAATAGATGGTGAAACTGCAGACCTCAGAACAGAGCTTAATTCTGACTGCTCCCTTGAAATTTTAACTTTTGATGACAAAGAGGGACGTTGGGCTTTCAGACACACTGCTTCTCATATCTTGGCTCAGGCAGTAAAGCGTATTTTCCCGAATACGAAGCTTGCTATAGGCCCTGCTGTTGATGACGGATTTTATTATGATTTTGATGTTGAAACAAACTTTACCCCCGAAGACCTTCTTAAGATTGAAGAAGAGATGAAGAAAATCGTTAAAGAGGATATAAAGCTCGAAAGATTTTTAAAATCTCGTGATGAGGCAATTAAATATTTTGAGGAAAGTAAAGAGCCTTATAAGGTTGAGCTTGCAGAGGGTATTCCCGAGGGAGAGGATATTTCCTTCTATTCTCAGGGAGATTTTACCGACCTTTGTGCCGGTCCTCATCTTATGAGTACGGGAGCGGTTAAGGCTTTCAAATTAACCTCGGCAACAGGTGCATATTGGAGAGGCGATTCCTCGAAGAAAATGCTTTGTCGAGTTTATGGAACAGCATTTCCTAAGGCAAGTCTTCTTGAGGAGCATTTAACAATGCTTGAAGAGGCAAAGAAGAGGGACCATAATAAATTAGGTAGAGAGTTGGAGCTTTTCACAACGGTTGACTGTATCGGTCAGGGACTTCCGATTATGCTTCCTAAGGGAACTAAAATTCTTCAGACCCTTCAGCGTTTTGTTGAGGATGAGGAGGAGAGAAGGGGATGGCTCAGAACAAAAACTCCCCTTATGGCAAAGAGCGACCTTTATAAAATTTCGGGACACTGGGATCATTATTTAGACGGTATGTTTGTGCTTGGCGACCCGACAGACGAAACCAAAGAGTGCTTTGCACTTCGTCCGATGACCTGTCCCTTCCAGTACCAAGCGTATTTAAACCGTGCCCGTTCATACCGTGATTTACCACTTCGTTACGGTGAAACCTCAACCCTCTTCAGAAATGAGGAGTCGGGCGAGATGCACGGACTTATTCGTGTTCGCCAGTTTACTATTTCTGAGGGACATCTCATCTGCACCCCCGAGCAGCTTGAGGATGAGTTCAAGGGTAGCTTAGAGCTTGCAATATTTATGCTCAAAACCTTGGGACTTTATGAGGATGTTTCTTATAGATTCTCGCAGTGGGACCCCAATGATACCGATAAATATATCGGCACTCCTGAACAGTGGAACGAGGCTCAGGATATGATGGGTAAAATTCTTGACCACCTCGAGATTCCTTATAAAATCGGTATCGGCGAGGCTGCTTTCTATGGACCTAAGCTTGATATTCAGATTAAGAATGTTTACGGCAAGGAAGATACCCTTATCACCATTCAGATTGACCAGATGCTTGCTGAGAAATTCGGTATGGAGTATGTTGATAGAGATGGCGTTAAGAAGAACCCATATATTATTCACAGAACCTCTATCGGTTGTTATGAGAGAACTCTGGCACTTCTTATTGAAAAGTACGCCGGTGCGTTCCCGATGTGGTTAGCACCCGTTCAGGTTAAGCTTCTCCCCATTGCTGACCGCCACCTTGACTATGCTTATCAAGTTAAAAAGCAGCTTGAGGCAAAGGGAATTATAGTTGAGCTTGATGATAGAAACGAAAAAATCGGCTATAAAATTAGAGAGGCAAGACTCAATAAAATCCCATATATGTTAATTATAGGCGATAATGAGGTTGAAGCAGGTGCTGTTTCTGTTCGCCGCAGAGGTGAGGACGGAGATTTAGGCTCTATGGATACCGCTGAATTTATT
>JAZPXP010000058.1:0-2021 GCA_045543715.1 Acutalibacteraceae bacterium | reverse complement strand
CTTTAAAAAACTGCTTTTAAACACCGAGAATCTTGAAAACATAACCTATAAAAATATATGTATTTCTTCATTTTCAGGAAAGGGAAGCTTTGGTATGTTCGGGGGCAGAAATTCCTCGGCAGAAAAAGGGAATACCGAAGCCGAGTTTATAACGGTTGATGATTTGCTCGAAGAAAAATCGGTTTCATATATCAAGATGGATATAGAGGGCGAAGAGGCAAATGCAATAAAGGCGGCCGAGAAAACTATAAAATGCTATAAGCCTAAAATGCTCATTTCTGCTTATCACAGAACCGAAGATTTGTTAACACTTCCCCAAGCGGTTTTAAAACACAGGGCTGACTATAAAATTTATATAAGACATTTTTCATCAGTTCCCGCTTGGGATACGAATTATTATTTTATATAAAAAAGAAGAGAGGTTAACCTCTCTCTTTTTCTATAAGCTCATATAGCCCCTCGATAACGGTGTTTAATGAGCCGATTTCGTTAATGAGGCCCTCTTTAACCGCCTTTTCACCCGAAAGAACTGAGCCAACATCGGTTACCATTTCCTTTGTGTTCATCATAAGCTCGGTAAATCTATCGGCACTGATTCTGGAATTTCTTACAACGAAATCGGTAATCCTTGCTTGCATACGGGAAAAATGATTCATCATCTGAGGAACACCGATAACAAGCCCTGTTGTTCTGACAGGATGAACTGTCATAGTAGCCGAGGGGGCGATATAAGATTTCTTTGCAGAAACTGCCAAAGGAACACCTATTGAATGGCCGCCTCCCAAAACATAAGAAACTGTTGGCTTTTTCATACCGCTTATAAGCTCAGCCAGTGCTAACCCTGCCTCAACATCACCGCCAACTGTGTTTAAAATAACGAGAAGTCCCTCGATTTCTTCGCTTTCCTCAATGGCAACAAGTTGGGGGATAACATGCTCATATTTCGTGGTTTTGCTTTGTTCAGGTAAGACATTATGCCCCTCGATTTCACCGATAATGGTAAGGCAAAATATTTTATGCTTGCCTTCAAATGCAGTAAGAGAACCAAGCTCCTTTATTTCCTCGATTTCTTCTTTTCTTTGTTCTTTTTTATCGCTCATAAAAATCACTCCCGAATTAGTATTTTCGGGAAATTCTATTTAATGCAAAAAGCCAAGGCTTGCCTTGGCTTTTTATCATTTTCCTCTTAGCTTATTGATTTTATCTCTGAGCATTGCGGCGTGTTCAAATTCGAGAATTTTAGCCGCTTGCTTCATCTCATAGGTGAGCCTCTTGATTTCGGCTTCACGCTCCATTCGGCTCATCTTGGAAATCGGTTTTTCTTTTTCAACCTTTTGTCCGATTTCGATTATATCGAAAACATCCTTAATAATAGTTTTAGGAATAATACCGTTTTTCTCATTATAACGCTTTTGAATTTCTCGGCGGCGTTCGGTTTCCATTATAGCCCTTTCCATAGAGCCCGTAACGCTATCAGCATACATTATAACTTCGCCCTCGGAATTTCTTGCTGCTCGGCCAACGGTCTGGATAAGGGAGGTTTCGCTTCTGAGGAAACCCTCCTTATCGGCATCAAGTATTGCAACCAAGGAAACCTCGGGAATATCGAGACCCTCACGAAGCAGGTTTATTCCAACCAGAACATCAAACTCGCCAAGTCGCAAATCTCTTATGATTTCCATTCGTTCGATAGTGTCGATATCATAGTGCATATAACGGACCTTTATATCAAGGTTTTCAAGATATTCGGTCAAGTCCTCTGCCATTTTTTTGGTGAGGGTTGTAATTAGTACCCTTTCTTTTTTGGAAGTTCGTTTGTTGATTTCAGAAACGAGGTCATCAATTTGACCATCGGTTGGGCGAACTGAAATCTTGGGGTCTAAAAGCCCTGTAGGTCTTATGACCTGCTCGGCAATCCTTGCTGAATGCTCCTTTTCAAATTCACCTGGTGTTGCAGAAACAAAAACCGCCTGATTTATATGCTTATAAAACTCATCGAAATTTAAAGGACGGTTATCAAA
>JAZPXP010000057.1:0-6084 GCA_045543715.1 Acutalibacteraceae bacterium | reverse complement strand
GAATCCGATTTGGACGATACCGATAACAATAGCTCTGAGGCAAACGGCTGATTATGAAGGGGATAATTGTTAAAGCATTATCCGGATTCTATTATGTTGCCGTAAGCGGCAAAACCTATGAATGCAAAGCAAGGGGGAACTTTCGCAAAAGCGGAGTTTCCCCTTTGGTTGGCGATAGGGTTGAAATAGAATTAACGGGAGAAAATTGCGGTATTGTTGATAAGGTTTATGTGAGAAAAAACTGTTTATCAAGACCGCCCGTTGCTAATATCGATAAGCTTTTTATAGTTTCTTCCTATTCTTCGCCTCAACCAAATACTCTGATTATTGATAAAATGACCGTTATTGCAGAGCATAACGGAATAGAGCCGATTATCGTTTTTAATAAATGCGATATGGGAAACTTCGAAAAGTGGCAGAGGATTTATAAGAATGCGGGCTTTAAAACCTATACTGTTTCTGCTGAGAGCGGGGAGGGATTTGGCGAGCTTGAAGCTGAGCTAAAGGATTCGGTCAGCGCTTTCACGGGAAATTCAGGTGTTGGAAAATCGAGTATCCTTAATAGGATTTTTGGTTGGGAACTAATAACGACAGGTGAGGTTAGCGAAAAATTAGGAAGAGGCAGACATACTACTCGCCATACCGAGCTTTATGAGCTTTCCTTTGGAGGTTTTGTTGCTGATACACCAGGCTTTTCGGCTTTGGAGCTCGGGGGCTTCAATTATGAGTTTAAAGAAAACCTTGAAAATTGTTTCAGGGAATTTGATGAGTTTAAAGAAAACTGCAAGTTTGCTTCCTGTACTCATACAAGGGAAAAGGGCTGTGCTATTTTAGAGGCGGTAGCAAACGGCAAAATCGAGGAAACAAGGCATAGTTCATATCTTGCTTTTTTCGAAGAAATGAAAGATTTAAAGCCTTGGGAAGCAAATAAAAGAAAAAAGTAACCAAAATAAGCTTTTCTCTATATACTGTTAATGTAGGTCATCGGGAGGGGAGCTAAATGAGAAGAAACCGTTGTTCAAAAAAGGGACTGTTTGCTTTAACCTTTGCGTTGGGGCTTCTTGTTAGTTGCTTTTGCCCTCCGAAATTTTTGGTGGCTGTGCTGGCTATATGGGTTATAGTGCTCGGAATTTCAGCCTGCAAATAACGGAGGTAAGGTTATGAAAGTGGTTTTAATTAAAAGCCCTAAATTTTTAGGCGGTATTTTAAGAATGCTCTTCGGCATTAAAAAACAAAGTGTTAATACATAAAAAGAGCCTTGAGGATTTTCCTCAAGGCTCTTTTGTATAACGAAAACCACGTGGGTGGGTATTTATTTCCGTTTTATTAGTTAAAACTCTATTTTTTCCTTGACAAATAAAGGGTGTTATGATAGAATGGTTAAGCCGCATATTGTGGGCTTTTTAAGTTGCGCCTCAAATTTTGGGTGCACGCCTTCTGTAGCGAGACTGGAAAAAGAAGCAGGTGTAAAAAAATGTACGCAATTATCGAAACAGGCGGAAAGCAGTACCGTGTTCAGAACGGAGACGTTATTTACGTTGAGAAGCTTGATGCTCAGGTAGACGAAGAGGTTACCTTCGACAAGGTTGTTGCTGTAAACAACAGAACTTTAAAGGTTGGCAAGCCTTATGTTAAAGATGCTTTCGTTAAGGGCACCGTTCTTAAGAACGGCAAGGGTAAGAAAATCACTGTATTTACTTACAAGCCTAAGAAGGGCAGCGCACGTAAAATGGGCCACAGACAGCCGTACACTAAAGTACAGATTAACGAAATCGGTTAATTGTTATGACGAGTGTAAAATTTTTTGCTGATGAAAAGAAAATTTACGGCTTTGAAATCAGCGGTCATTGTTCTGTTGACGATGACGATGAGACCGGTAAAATAGTATGTGCAGCAGTTTCAAGTGCGGCGTATATGGCAGCAAACACTATTTCCGAGATTATCGGAGATGAAGAAGAGGTTACGGTTGATGATGCAATTATGCGTTTTACCGTTAGCGAGCCATCTGATGCTACTATTAAGGTGCTAAAGGGCTTAAAGCTTCATTTAATAGAGTTATCCGGTCAGTACAGTAATAACATTAGAATTATCGGAGGTGCGAATTATGTTAAAGATTAACATTCAGTTATTTGCTCATAAAAAGGGTGTTGGTTCTACTAAGAACGGCCGCGACAGTGAGTCTAAGCGTCTTGGTGTTAAGAGAGCTGACGGTCAGTTCGTTCTCGCAGGCAACATTCTCGTTCGCCAGAGAGGAACTCATATCCACGCAGGTAATAATGTTGGCCGTGGTTCAGACGATACTTTATTTGCTCTTATTGACGGTAAGGTTAAGTTTGAGCGTCTCGGAAGAGACCGCAAGCAGGTTAGTATTTACGCTGTTGAGCAGTAAGAAATTCAGGTGCGGGTGCGAACAGCTCCCGCACTTATTTTTTTAGGGAGGATTTTTTATGAAACTCTGTCATGTTTGCAATTTTGAATGTAATGACGATGCAGAACTTTGTCCTATTTGCGGTGCCGATTTAACGGTTGAAGGGGATAAAGATGAAAATGAGGAGATTTTATTAAAAGAGCCTGTTTTGTTAGCATCCTTGGAGGATGTTGTATCAGCAGAAATTTTAGAGGATATACTAACAACAAATAAAATTCCATATTCAACAAGCGAGAGCGAAGAAAACGCTATGCGAGTTGTGTTTGGAGGCGGATTTTCTGCGGTCGAGATTTATGTTGATAGCAGTGATTTTGAGATTGCTGAAAAGTTATATAATGAGTTTTTGGAAAATGAGCCACAATTTGAGGGTGAATTTTTCTTTGAAGATGAGGAAGAAATATAAATGTTTGTTGATATAGCAAAAATACATTTAAAGGCAGGAAAAGGCGGCGACGGTGCGGTTTCTTTCCATAGGGAAAAATATGTTGCCGCAGGTGGACCCGATGGTGGAGACGGCGGCAGAGGCGGAAATATTGTTTTCAAGGCTGATAGCAATCTTTCAACCCTTGCCGATTTCCGTTATAAACGCAAGTATGCAGCTGAAGCCGGTCAGAATGGCGGTGCTTCAAGATGCACTGGAAAAAGTGCTCAGGACCTTGTGATTTCTGTTCCTGTTGGAACACTTGTAAAAGATGCCGAAACGGGCAGAATAATAGCGGATATTTCAGATGACGAGCCTGTTGTTATCGCAAAAGGTGGTAACGGCGGTTGGGGAAATCAGCATTTTGCAACTGCTACAAGGCAGGTGCCCCGATTTGCCAAAAGCGGAAACCCCGGAGAAGAGCTTGATGTTACGCTTGAGCTTAAGCTTTTGGCTGATGTTGGTCTTATTGGTTTCCCGAATGTTGGAAAATCAACCTTGGTTTCGGTCGTTAGCGAGGCAAAGCCGAAAATCGCAAACTATCACTTCACAACCCTTACACCTGTCTTAGGTGTTGTCAGAATGGGAGAGGGCTCATCCTTTGTTATGGCTGATATCCCAGGTCTTATTGAGGGTGCAGGCGAGGGTGTTGGTTTGGGCCACGAGTTTTTAAGACACGTTGAGCGTTGCCGAATGCTTGTTCATATAATCGATATTTCGGGCAGCGAGGGCAGAGACCCGATAGAAGATTTTGATAAAATAAACCACGAGCTTGAGGTTTTCAGCCCCGAGCTTAGCGAAAGACCGCAAATTGTTGTTGGTAATAAATGCGACCTTACAAGTGAAGAAGAGGTTGAAAGAATTACTGCATATTTCGAGGAAAAGGGATATAAATTCTTTCCCATTATGGCGGCTATCGCTGAGGGCACAGATGAGCTTATAAACTATCTTGCAGCCACTCTTCAGAAGCTTCCGCCTATTAAGAAATATGAAGCAGAGCCCAAGCCCTTAGAGGACTTGACTGTTGCTAAAAAACGTGATTTCACTATCCGTGTTTGGGACGGAGTTTACTTTGTTGAAAACTGCGAATGGATACTTGATGTTATGAACCGAGTTGACCCTGATGATTACGAATCTCTTCAGTATTTTGAGAGAGTATTAAGACAAAGCGGCATCATTGACGCTCTTGAGGACAAGGGAATTGCCGAGGGTGATACCGTTAGCGTTTATGATGTTGAATTTGATTTTGTTCCCTAAGAGGTGGGCTTATGAATAATCCTAATTTATTAAGTCCTTCGGTTTTATGCTTCGTGGGTGATGCGGTTTACGGACTTTTGGTAAGAGAAAAGCTTGCTGAAATCAACCGTCCGTCAGGCGAGCTTCACAAGCTTTCGGTAAGACTTGTTAATGCCGTTTCTCAGGCAAAGGCTTATTCTCTTATCGAGCCTATGTTAACCGAAAAGGAAATTGGAATTTTCAAAAGAGGCAGAAATTTTCATACCTCTTCAACCCCAAAAAGTGCAACAAGCGGTGAATATCATACCGCAACGGGACTTGAATGTCTTTTCGGGTTTCTTCATTTGAATGGGGAGACTGAAAGAATAAAAGAAATATTCAATAGAATTTGGGAGGAAAACCAAAATGAAGCTTAATTATAAAACAACGATACTTATCGGTTTTGCTTTTATGTCTATTTTGGCATTTTGGCAGTTTTATGACCAGGTTATCCCCTATGTTTTAGAAAAGGTTTTTGGTTTAAAAACTTTGGTTGCAAATTCCATAATGGCTGTTGATAATGTTCTTGCTATTTTTATGTTGCCCCTTTTCGGCGCAATTTCCGACCGCACAAATACAAAACTTGGCAAAAGAACACCATATATCCTTTTTGGAACCATAGCATCGGTGATTTTGCTTGTTGTTTTAGGTTTGTTTGAGGAATCTGTTAATTTCTGGGGCTTTATGATAACCTTGTTCTTGCTATTGGTTACAATGGCAGTTTATAGAACACCTGCAGTAGCTTACATGCCGGATGTTACCGAAAAATCACTCAGAAGTAAAGCAAATGCGGTTATAAATCTTGTTGGTTATTTAGGCGGTATTTTCGCAACTGTTGTTATGATGTTTATGCTCAAAAGCGAAAAAAATGCCGATGGCGAAAAGGTTTATTCTTCAAATCAATCCTTCTTGCCGGTTTTCATTGTAATAGCTGCCTTTATGCTCATTTCGGTTTTGATTATGGTTTTAACCACAAAAGAAAACAAGCTCCCTCATATTGTTGATAAAGAGGAAAAGGTAGAATCAAATTCAAAAAAACTTTCAAAACCCGTTTTGAGAAGTCTGGTTTTGATTTTGGTTTCGGTTTTCCTTTGGTTTATGGCTTATAATGCTGTTACAACTGCATTTTCAAGATACTGCGTTAATGTCTGGAAAACTGATTTAGGAACCTCTTCAAGCTACCTTTTGGTTGCAACCGTTGCGGCAATTGCTGCCTTTGTTCCGCTTGGATTTTTATCGAGTGCAGTTGGAAGAAAGAAAACAGTTCTTATTGGAATACTTCTTATGACTGTTTGCTACGGGATTGCCATATTCATTAAGCACCAAACACCGATAATGTATGGTATTTTCGGACTTGTTGGTATCGGTTGGGCAGCAATAAATGTTAACTCCTATCCGATGGTTGTTGAAATGAGCAGCGGTTCGGATGTTGGCAAATATACAGGATTTTATTATACATTTTCAATGGCAGCTCAGATAACAACTCCTTTACTTTCGGGTTTGCTAATTGATGAATTGGGTTGGGGATATTCTGTTCTATTCCCCTATGCTGTTGTTTTCTCTATTCTTTCATTTATAACGATGTCTCTCGTTAAGCACGGTGATTCAAAGCCTGTTTCAAAGGGCTCGTTGCTTGAAAATTTTGATGTAGAGGATTAGTATGATATATATCCTATTGATATTGATTTGTATCTTTTTGTTTTTGATTTTTCCAAGTGTTAGAAGACACAAGGATAGAGAAAACCTCAAAGGTAAATTTATAGCCCATAGAGGACTTCATAATTTAGAAGAAAATATCCCTGAAAACTCAATGTCTTCCTTTTTAGAGGCGGCGGCAAGGGGATATCTTATAGAAACCGATATAAGACTTACTAAAGACGGTGAGGTTGTTATATTTCACGATAACAACCTCAAAAGAATGTGCGGCGAAGATATTGCGGTTAATGAGCTCACTCTTTCA
>JAZPXP010000056.1:0-4912 GCA_045543715.1 Acutalibacteraceae bacterium | reverse complement strand
ATTTAGGTTAAAAAATGTTTGACATATTTGAAAATTTGTGATAAACTATTTTAGCATGCCGAATTATGCGAAAAAGTATGGTTCGGACGAAAATTTAAGGGAGGTGTAATTAGTGCCTACGTTTAACCAGTTGGTTCGCAGCGGTCGTGAAACTGTTGAGAAGAAAGCTAAAGCTCCTGCACTTTTAAAGGGTTATAACTCTATGAAGCGCAAGCCTACTGACAATGATTCTCCCCAGAAGCGCGGCGTTTGCACAGCCGTCAAGACTTCCACACCTAAGAAGCCTAACTCAGCTCTTCGTAAGATTGCCAGAGTTCGTCTTTCCAACGGAATTGAAGTATCTGCTTATATTCCCGGAATCGGACACAATTTGCAGGAGCACAGCGTTGTTCTTATTCGTGGTGGACGTGTTAAGGACTTACCAGGTGTGCGTTATCACATCGTAAGAGGTACCCTTGATACCCAGGGCGTTGCAAACAGAATGCAGAGCCGTTCCAAGTACGGAGCTAAGCGTCCGAAACAAGGTGCAAAGTAATTAAAATTTGAGAATATCTCTGCTGCAAAACAAGCAGCGGTCTATATAATATATATGTATAAGCCGTGCTTGGTGCAAACGGGAAGTTACTCGAGTACCTATGAGATCATTTACATTATGAAGGAGGGAAGCAAAGTGCCAAGAAGAGGCTTTATTGCTAAACGTGATGTATTGCCGGACCCGATGTACAATTCTAAGGTAGTTACCCGTCTTATCAACAACATTATGCTTGACGGTAAGAAGGGCGTTGCTCAGAAGATTGTATACGGCGCTTTCGACATTATTACTGAAAAAACAGGCAAAGACCCGATTGAAGTATTTGAAGCTGCAATGGAAAATGTTATGCCGCAGCTCGAGGTTAAGGCTGTCCGCAAGGGCGGTGCAACCTATCAGGTACCTTTTGAGGTTAGAGCCGAAAGAAAGCAGACCTTAGGTTTGCGTTGGTTAACAGCTTATAGCCGTAAGCGTTCCGAGAGAACTATGAAGGAGCGTCTCGCAGGCGAGATTTTAGATGCTGTTAACGGTTTGGGTGGCGCTGCTAAGAAGCGTGAAGACACTCACAAGATGGCAGAAGCAAACAGAGCTTTTGCTCATTACAGATGGTAATTTAAAACAATTTGTATTGTTAACCGCTATATTGCGGTATGGAGGATTATATGCCAAGAAAAGTATCTCTTGAAATGACAAGAAATATTGGTATTATGGCACATATTGACGCCGGAAAAACCACCACCACCGAGCGTATCCTTTTCTATACAGGTATTAACCGTAAGATGGGTGAAACTCACGATGGCGGCGCAACTATGGACTGGATGGAGCAGGAGCAGGAGAGAGGTATTACCATTACCTCCGCTGCTACCACTTGCTTCTGGAAAGACCATCGTATCAATATTATCGACACTCCCGGACACGTTGACTTCACCGTTGAAGTTCAGCGTTCTCTCCGTGTACTTGACGGTTCTGTAACCGTTCTTTGTGCTAAGGGCGGTGTTGAGCCTCAGTCTGAGACCGTTTGGCGTCAGGCTGATGAATACAAAGTACCCCGTATGATTTATGTTAATAAGATGGACATTATGGGTGCTGATTTCTACCGAGTTCTCGGTATGATTAAAGAAAGATTTAACTGCAATGCAGTTCCGATTCAGCTTCCTATCGGAAGTGAAGATACCTTCAAGGGTATCATCGACCTTCTTAACAACAAAGCTTTGGTTTATTATGATGACCTCGGCAAAGATGTTAGAGTTGAAGAAATCCCTGAGGATATGAAGGAGCTTGCAGAGAAATATCGTACTGAGCTTGTTGAGTCTATCGTTGAGATGGATGAAGAGCTTATGGAAAAATATTTCGAAGGCGAAGAGCCCAGCGTTGATGAGATGAAGAAAATCATCCGCAAGGCAACTATCGCTAACGAGATGGTTCCGATTTGCTGCGGTACTTCTTACAGAAATAAGGGTGTTCAGCCTTTGCTTGATGCAATTGTTGAGTATATGCCCGCTCCGACTGATATTGAGGCTATCAAGGGTGTTAACCCCGATACCGAAGAGGAAGAGGTTAGACATTCTTCCGATTCTGAGCCTTTCTCAGCTCTCGCATTTAAGATTGCTACCGACCCCTTTGTTGGTAAGATTTGCTTCTTCCGTGTTTATTCGGGTAGTGTTGACTCCGGTTCAGGTGTTTACAACTCGGTTAAGCAGAACAAAGAGAGAATCGGTCGTATTCTTCAGATGCACGCTAACCACAGAGAAGATATCGAGACCTGCTATGCAGGTGATATCGCAGCTGCTGTAGGTCTTAAGAACACTACAACAGGTGATACCCTCTGTGATGACAAGCATCCGATTATCTTAGAGTCCATGAACTTCCCCGAGCCTGTTATTCGTGTTGCTATTGAGCCGAAGACCAAGGCTGGTCAGGAGAAGATGGGACTTGCTCTTGCTAAGCTCGCTGAAGAAGACCCGACCTTCAAGGCTTACACCGATGAAGAAACAGGACAGACCATTATCGCCGGTATGGGTGAGTTACACCTCGAAATCATCGTTGACCGTTTGCTCCGTGAATTCAAGGTTGAGGCTAACGTTGGTGCTCCTCAGGTTGCTTACAAAGAGAGCATTCGTTCTAAGGTTGACCACGAGACCAAGTATAAGCGTCAGTCCGGTGGTTCCGGTCAGTACGGTCATGTTAAGATTATTCTTGAACCCAACGAGTCAGGTAAGGGCTATGAGTTCATCAATAACGTTTCCGGCGGTACCGTTCCGAAGGAATATATCCCTGCTGTTGATGCAGGTATCAGAGGTGCTTTACAGGCCGGTGTTCTTGCTAACTATCCGGTTGTTGACGTTAAGGTTACTCTTTATGACGGTTCTTATCACGAGGTTGACTCTTCTGAAATGGCATTTAAGATTGCCGGTTCTATGGCATTCAAAGAGGCTTGCCGTAAGGCAGACCCCGTTCTCTTAGAGCCTATCATGAAGGTTACTGTTATCGTTCCTGAGGAATATATGGGCGATGTTATCGGAGACCTAAACTCTCGCCGCGGTGAGATTCAGGGCTTTGAGGACCGTTCAGGTGTTAAGCAGATTAACGCAAGAGTTCCTCTCGGTGATATGTTCGGTTACGCTACCGACCTCCGCTCTAAAACACAGGGCCGCGGTCAGTATGTAATGGAGCCGGATGGCTATAAGGAAGTGCCCAAGAGCATTTCCGAGAAGATTATTTCTGCAAGAGCAAAGAAAGATTAATTTTGCATAAATAATACTTGAAATTATATAAAATTTTTGGTAAACTAAATTTAAACAATATGTTTAGTATTTAAGGAGGAAATTCACAATGGCAAAGGCAAAATTTGAAAGAAACAAGCCCCATGTAAACATTGGTACCATTGGCCACGTTGACCATGGTAAGACCACATTAACCGCAGCAATCACAAAGTACCTCTCCCTTAAGGGTCAGGCATCTTTCGAGGATTATGCAAACATCGATAAGGCTCCCGAAGAGAGAGAGCGTGGTATTACAATCAATACCGCTCACGTTGAGTACGAGACTGACAACCGTCACTATGCACACGTTGACTGCCCCGGACACGCTGACTATGTTAAGAACATGATTACCGGTGCTGCTCAGATGGACGGTGCTATCCTCGTTATCGCTTCTACTGACGGTCCTATGGCTCAGACCAAGGAGCACTTACTCCTCGCTCGTCAGGTTGGCGTTCCTTACATTGTTGTATTCATGAACAAGACCGACTTGGTTGACGATGAAGAGCTTCTCGAGCTCGTTGAGATGGAAATCCGTGAGACTCTTGATAAGTATGAGTTCCCCGGCGATGATACTCCTATCATTAAGGGTTCTGCTTTCCAGGCTCTTGACAGTGCTTCTACTGACCCTGCTGACCCCATCTATGCTCCTATCGCTGAGCTTATGGATGCTGTTGACAGCTATATCCCCACTCCTGACCGTAAGGCAGACCTTCCCTTCCTTATGCCTGTTGAGGACGTTATGACCATTTCCGGTCGTGGTACCGTTGTTACCGGCCGTGTTGAGCGTGGTCAGCTTAACGCAGGTGATGAGGTTGAAATCGTTGGTCTTACCGATGAGAGAAAGAAGACCGTTGTTACTTCTATGGAAATGTTCCGCAAGACTCTTGATTACTGTGAGGCTGGCGATAACGTTGGTGCTCTTCTCCGTGGCGTAGGCCGTGATGAAGTTGAGCGTGGTCAGGTTCTCTGCAAACCCGGCACCATCAATCCCCATACCAAGTTCCATGGTCAGGTTTACGTTCTTAGCAAAGAAGAGGGTGGACGTCATACTCCTTTCTTCAACAACTATCGTCCTCAGTTCTATTTCAGAACTACTGACGTTACCGGTGTTATCACTCTTCCCGCTGGCACTGAGATGTGCATGCCTGGCGATAACGTAGAGATGGATGTTGAGCTTATCACTCCTATCGCTATCGAAGAGGGTCTCCGCTTCGCTATCCGTGAGGGTGGCCGTACCGTTGGTTCAGGCGTTGTTACTAAGATTAACGACTAATCTTAAACCCTTAAATTTAAAGGAGCCACTGCAAAGCGGCTCCTTTTTTTAATACATAATTTCTAAGGAGCAATTTCAATGAACAATATTATAAATAATGCTATTGAAACTGTCCTCCCTTATATAATTTCAATTCTTGAAATTATGGGAATTTTAGTTGTCGCTTTTAGCGGAGGCAGAGCCTTTGTTCAATATATCGGCAATACCTTCTTTAAAAAGCATTATGATTTGCAGTATCTTTTTGCAACGGGACTTGCTACAGGTCTTGAATTCAAGATGGCGGCAGAGATTTTAAAAACCGTGCTTATAAGAGAGATGAGCGAGCTTGTGATGCTCGGTGCAATAATA
>JAZPXP010000055.1:0-3187 GCA_045543715.1 Acutalibacteraceae bacterium | reverse complement strand
ACTTAGTTGAACCATCCGCATTCATTTTAAGAAGCTCGGTAGCCTTTGCCTTGTTTATGGTATCAAGGTTATTTCTTCCCTGAAGTTCAAACTTAAAGCCTGCAATCATACCCATATCACTAATATTAGCATAGGTAAGATATTCTGCATTTACTCGATACTGAATATCATAGTTATCGAGCTCTTGCTCGCTGCCCATAATAACCGAGCCTGCAAGCTCAAGGCCTGCTTCATACTCGCCGCCATAAACAGCAATTTCGGAAATAAGGAGAATATCCCAAGCCATTCTTTCATAGAAACGAACACCGAAATACTTAATATTTGTTAAATTAAGAGCGGATAAATCGAAAATATGCTCAACACCCTGACGGGAAGCATTCTGATAAGTTCTGATGGGGTTCTGATAAAGGGTTTCCAATTTATCAGAAGCATAAAGAACATAATGCAATGAAGGTTGAGCTTGTGTTGAATCAGAAGGCCAAGCCATCATAAAGCTTTCGGGGTTATTGAGAACGCCGTTTAATGCAAAGGTCAAATCGATATAGTTATCGGTTTGAGTGTAATCGTTTGCATAAATTTTGACTTTGTTTTCGTCAACAGTCTCCTTCAAAGTTTTGTTTTCAATATAAGTTCTGCTGTTACCGTTTCCGTCATATCCAAGACCATCGGTTATTGGAAGTGAGTTATTATTACCGTTGTTTGCAGTAAGGTCTTCGCCCTTACCGGTTGCAGTAATATTGAGAGATGCATTTTCAAGCATATTCTCGCCATAAGAAGAGTAGCTTCCATCAACCATAGTTGCGGAGTAGTTAATAGTCATCTCAAATGTACCGCCATAAAGTGCTATTTCGGAAGGAAGCAAGAAATCAGATGCAGACTCATAGAAACGAACAACAACCTTCTTAATATCGCTCATATTAGAAAGAGGAATAATATGCTCATAATTTTCTCTTTCTTTTGACTTATATTCATAAACCTTTGAGGTTGTTTCAACAGTTTCGCCATCTGCTAAGAAGTAAACCGCATAGTGCTGAGAAGCGGGCTGCAAGCTATCCGCTCTACCAAAGCTTATAAGGAACTTCTCGGGATTGGAAATGGCACTGTTGAGATTAAACTCAATGTCAAGGTACGAGATATACTGACCGTAAATTCCTTGATGACCGATTCTACCTGTTGTTGGCTGAATCTGGTTCCAAGCATCAGTTAAGCCATTGGTTAAGTAATCAAATTTCGGAGGAAGTGAGCTATAAGCCAAGTCGGAGGAATGAGAATAGGTCATCGAACCGTTGGCAAGCATATTCTTTCCGTAAATGCTTTCATAGCTATTGTTACTGTCATCAATGAAGTCTGCATTAACGGTCATATTAAGCTTTGCTTCAGCAGTAAAGCTTCCGCCGTAAACGCCGAAATCAGAAAGATGCTGAACATTATTGTTATAACCTCTGTGATAAATACGAAGACCAACAAATTTGATGCCTGTTAAGTCTTTACCTAACTTGGTTAAGTCGATATGATGCTCAACACCCTGTTTTGCATCGTTCTTATATTCATAAACCTTGCTGGCTTCATCATAAAGAGCACTCTTTGAAGATGCTGCAAATATTGCATAATGCTGAGAAGAAACGCCATTTGAGGTTCCCTCATGGAAAGCAATGGCAGCATGCTTGGGGTTATTAAGAGTTCCGAGCAAATCAAAGCTAAACTGCAAGTAGGCAGAGGTTTGATTTATATCATTGTTGTTCGCGGTAAGGATGGTATTAGAACCTGTAATCATTGTTAAGGTTGCAGGGTTGCCATCGGTAAAATTTACACCGGGAGCACTGGTTGTAAGAGCGGTACTTGTGCCATCAGATGCAACTGCTTCTGCTCCGCCCCAATGCAAGTTATTGTTGCCATATGCGGTAACGAAGTTATACATATGGTCATCTCTGTAAGAGAAAACTTCCTCAGTTGTTCCGCCGAAGAGACCAAGCTCTGAAACGAACTGATATTTTCCGCCATAATTTCTATGGTAGAAGCGAATACCTATATATTTGATATCCTGAAGCTCAAGCTCAGCAACATCAATTTCGTGTTCAACGCCAACACCTGCTCCACCATTGGTTATATACTCATATACAAGACCATCGGTATAAAGCGAAGCTGCGTCAGATGACATATAAACTGCATAATGCTGTGAAGAATACTGAGCACCCTCTATCGGAGAGAAGGAAATAAGCAAATGGTCGGGATTATCAACAGCAAAGTTAAGAGCATAGGTAAGTTCGTGATAAGCTGTCTTATCTCCAACAGTTGTATTTTCATTATCAACACCAGGAGTCATACCTCTGGTATCGCCAAGGTCGGTGAATCCGGCAGGAGTTGTAGCAGTAGCTAAAACCCCATTATTATATATGCGCTTAAATGTACCTGCAAGGCCTGTCATATGATTAACTGCATACTTATTATTAACAGCAGTTGAAGAATTGTTAATCTTAACTGTAGCAGCCTCATTCTCACCGCCATAGAGAGCTATTTCGGAAGGACGGATTAAGCAGTTATGCGGCAAATCATAGATGCGGATACCAAAGTACTTAATACCTGTTAAGTTAAACTTTGAAATATCAATTATATCTTCAACCGAATTTGCGGAATAATCATAATACTCATAGAATGGCTTGTCATAAAGAGTATCAACACTATCCGATGCATAAATCGCATACCAGTTGTTATAGCAACGTTGTTGAGTATTATTTTCATAAGAAGCCTGGTCCTTAGCAAAAAGGAACTTTTCAGGGTTATTAAGAATTCTCGGAAGCTCAAAGGTTAATTCTATATATGTATTAACATTATCAGAATAACTGTCATTCCAAGAATTGTTATACCAAATAAGGTTACCAACAGCTGTTGAGTTATCGGTCAAAGTAGCACCATTAACAACATTCGAGCCGTTAACTGTAACCTCACCGCCTTCATACATACCCTTGCTGGATACTTCGCTTCCTGCAAGACGGTTATCACCATAATTATAATTGTTATTAGCATCATCAGTTAAGGTTGAAGAGCTGGAAACAATAGAATACTCAGTTCCGCCATAAAGAGCAACTTCTCTGTTAAGCAAGTAAACTGCACTTGTTGGACAAGGAGCATAGAAACGAATTGCAAAGAATTTAATATCCTTCAACTCAAAGAAGGAAAGGTCATAATG
>JAZPXP010000054.1:0-13719 GCA_045543715.1 Acutalibacteraceae bacterium | reverse complement strand
TTTATTCCATCAAAAATACATCTGTTTTAGATGCTTTGCAGTTTTGTAACTTTTGATTTGTTTCGCACTCGAAGTCGCAAAAGCGCAGGAATACTTTGTGTCTTTCAAGGTTTTGCGGTGAAGAGTCGGAGCAAATCTAAGCGAAAACCGATTTCTCCCTAAGTGAACGCTCCGAAAGTCCGTTTTTTATAAAATCAGCTACAAAAATACGATTTTTAGGGTTGATATTTGTTTTGTATTATAGTATAATTTTCCTATAAGTATAAGTCATTGGAGCTGATATTATGAAAATTACCAACAATTCTGTAGAAATTAAGAAATTTGCCGATGTTAATGACAGTATTATTTATGCTATGAAGCCTACTTTAAAGGGCATTGAGTGCGATATGCCTGTTATTAAGTCAAAAGCTATTCCTTGCGGTGATATTCATTTGGCTGATATAACTTGCGAGCCCGGTGCTGAAAGACATATCGATATTGTTCCCGGTAAATTTACTATGGAATTCAACTTAGGTGATACTCCTATTGAGGTTGACCGTTTTGTATTATTCGGTTTCCATAAAGGAGCCAAAGATTTTGCTCTTCGTGAATTTGACCTTTATTTCGCAACAGAAGGTGATGTTTTTGATGAGAAAAATCATTATTATCATTATGTTTGCGAAAAAGAATTTGAGAGAAACAAGAGGAAAAGACACTGCGATGTTATGATTGAATTTGATAAGCCGGTTAAGGCTACTAAATTCGGTTGGAAGGTTGCTGAATTCTGTCCTGCAGATAATTGTGCAAGAATTGGATTTATCGGAATTTATTCAAAGGAATATTCAAGAATTAACTCGGTTCTATATAACAGATATCAGTATAATACATTATCGGCTGATGATATTAAGATATCCAATGATTTTGATGGAAAAATTGCTTCCCTTGTTGATAATAAGGGATTTGACCATAATTTTGTAACTCTTAGGGATGCTGAGATTTCTGTTGCAAGAAAGAACCCATCTGAAACTGAGGTTCTTTATGTTGCATATGAGGGTGATGATAACTGCATTTCAGTTCTTGGCAAAACTGCTAAGGTTGATAACATTGAGGGAAGCTTCAAGATTGCTGAGATTAAACTTGATAAAGGTGATAGCGTAATCTTCTCGGTAAAGGGTGAGGCTAAGCTTTATGAGGTTGGCGTTTATGAAGTTGTTCGCCATATAACTGTAACCGATGAGGTTATCAATGAAAATTTCTATGGTGTTGGTGTTAACAGTCTTCCAATGGGCCTTATGAAAGAGAACAGGGATATTGGTTACACTGAGGTTCATTTTGAAGAAGAAAAACGCAGAAATAAACTTTTCAGACCTGCTGTTGCTCGTATGTGGTTCCAGCTTGACTGGTTTATAATCGATGAAGAAAGCTATTATAAGCGTGAATATAACTATGAATCAGAAAAGATGAAGAGTTTCTTCGCTTATCTTGACTCCTTTAAAGAATCCGGTACCGATGTCGAGCTTAATTTCGGTTGGAAGATTGATACTCATTGCCAAAGTTGGTTCAGTATCCCAGGCGTTAAAGACCCACAAAATTCGGCACCTAAGGACCTTGTTGAGTTTGGTCATTGCTGTGCTAAATTCCTTGATGATATTATTAACGGAATGGGATATACCAATGTTAAATATTTAACCTTACATAATGAGGTTGACCATTCGACCGACAAGGGAGATTTCCAGACTTCTCCGCCAAAAGATATTCCGCGTCAGATACTTGATATGGACCAGGTTAACTATTGGTGCGAAATGGTTAAGAAGGTTCGTGAGGGATTAGAAGCCAGAGGAATCGGCGATATCGTTGAAATCTGGGGTCCTGAGGCTTCGAGTTGGGAAATTATGCAAGATTGGGCAAAGGTATTCTCTGAGCAGTTCAAGGGACTTCATGATGTTTTCACCTTCCATAAGTACGAGCTCAACGAGTATGATATAACCGAAATTTCTGATACACTTGTTAAAAACTGCGATGGCACTCCTATTGCTATTACAGAAATCGGTGTTGATCCAATTTCAAAATGTTGGGAGCGTTCAGTTATTGCAAACATAATTATAGGCGCAAATCATAAGGTTTCTGCATTCCTTTATTGGATGATTTCAACTATTATGGCAACCACGCCGCTTTCATTCTCTGTTGCAGGTCATGGTGGAGATGTTTGGGATATTCTTCCAAGAGACCCCGAAAGAGTTAACTATCCATTTTATGACTTGGTTCTCTTTAACCGTTATGTTCCTTCTCATTCAAAAGTATTAAAATCTAATGTTCCTCCGCTTAGCGGCAAAAAGGTTAATTCCACTTGGGCTGGAGACCTCGCTTTAATTGATGATTCTGACCTTAGAGTTGCCTCATTTGTAACTCCTGAGAACGATATAGTTATTGCTGTTGAGGCTAAGGGACTTGACTGCGAGCGCACTTTAGATATTAAACTTCCTGATGGGAAGAAGAGAACCTTCCATAAGTTCTCTGTTGGTCAGTATTCTGACCTTGATGTTCCGCCTATGGTTCCTGCTTGTGAGAGAGTTGTTGAGGCTGAGGGTAATCTTGTTGATGAAATCGGCGGTGATTATCAGCTCATCGTTTACACAACAGCAAAACCCTATGAGCAGATTATCTGCGATAAGGGTTATGTTGAACTTAAGAAGGGTGAAACCTTTGATATCACTTATAAGCTTTATGATACTGATGCTAGTGATGTTAACTTCTCAGTTGCTAAGGGTGAATATGCAGTATCTGTTGAGGGTAATAAGATTATAGCTAAGTCTGAAGGTCTTGCAGCTGTTAAGGTTGAACTTTCTGACAGTGCTGAAAAATCCTACGATATTGTTCTTGTTAAGGTTAGCTAAAGTTTAAAAATTTAATGGAGACTCTTCATTTGAAGAGTCTCCATTTTTTTATTATTTGATATTATCAAAAGCAAAAATTCTAAAATCATAAGGATTGAGTTTTCTAGCTTCTTCAATAGCTTTTTCTGCTTCTGATTTTTTATCATATCCGAGTAAAGCAAATGCTTTAAGAATATAACCGTCTGTAAGATTATTCTTTTCAATGTCATATTCAAAAGGCATAGGTGAGGGAGAACCAACACCGTAATAAGTTCTTAAATCTTTGTTTACAATGAAGTTTTCGGCAACCGAAAGCATTTCATCAAGAACGGTATTTGCCTCTTTATCATCACCTAACTTTTTAAGAGCCAAGGCTCTGAAAAGTGAAATTTCAGATACAGCAGCCTTATAAATAGCGGCTTCTTCAAAAGCTTTTTTGGCTTTCTCGGTTTCGCCCTGCTTTTCATAAAGTGCACCCAAGTAGTAGAAGATATGAGCTTCTTGGTTAAAGAAGGTTTTAGCTTCACCATAGGACTTAGGCATATTAACACCATCAAAATAAATCTTTTCGGATTTTTCAAAATTGCCATTTTCCATAAGCTCTTTACCATAAAGCACATGCATCCAAGCGTGTTGCTTAGTGAGTTTACCCTCACCGCCCTCATAAATATGGAAACGCTTAATGCGAGCTAATTCAATAGCCTCTTCAAATTTACCGAGTTGCGAAACAAGGGTCAACTTATCGAGGTAGCAGTCATCACGCTCGGCTAAAAGCTCAGGATATTTCTCATAAACCTCAAGTCTTTGCTCAGGTGTGTAATTCATATTCTTAAGCAACTGTTCGTATTCAAGCAATAGTCTTGGGTCATTCTTATATTTAAGTGCATTTTCAAGACATTCTTTTGCTTTTGCTGCGTTGTCTGCCTTATCGAAATAGTAGAGGGAAAGGTTACGCCAAATCTTGCCGTGTGTGCTATCTCGTTTAATGCCCTCTTCCCAAATATTTGCTGCATCTTCATAGCGGAAGCGGTCATAATAAAGCGAGCCCAAATAGTAGCAAGCATTAGCGGCAGTTTTATCGTTATCAATTGCATATTTAAGAATTTCAATATCCTCAAGACGAGAGGGGAAGCAATAACCGGTATCCATTGCCTCGGCAACCTTGATGATAGAAGCATCCTTCTTGCAGTAAGCCTTATAATATTCAACGAGGGGATATTCGCCCTTATACATATCAAGAACATAAAGAGCATCCTCTATAAGACCAGCTTTAATATAATCGCAGGCAACATCAATAATGTTCTCAGCCTTTTCTGCAAACTGCTCTATATCTGCCTTATTGTTTACAAAATGAGAATATTCAACCATCGCAAAAAGGTCAAGTAAATCATCATTTGCGTTTATCTTTGATAATTTCTCAGCTGCTTTCATATCAATACGGCGAAGAATTGCGGTTTTAAGGTTTTGAGCCTTAGTATGACCCATGTTTAAACCGATAGATTCATCAAGCTTTTCTATAGCAGCGATATATTCTCCGTTTTTGCAATCAAGGCAAGCAAGTTCGAACATAGCAGCACTTCTATGAGTATAGTTCCAAGCGGCTTTATAGAGAATATCATAAGCATCTTTATTTTTACCAAGATATTCAAGAGCTAAACCTTTAAGATAAAATGCTTCGGTATCGGTAGGATGCTCGTTGCGCATTGTAAGACGCTTAATTGCAACATCGCAGTATTCAATACACTTTTCAAACTCTCCGTTTTTAAGGCAAAGACGAGCCATTGAAGTATTACAACGAATATCGCCTGCATCACGCTTGATGCCCTCAAGATAATATGCTTGAGGTTGATAGTTGTGTTGTTTATATTGTTCAAGGTGGTAACCGTTAATATAAAGCTCCTCAACAGTGTCAATCTCACAAGGTCTCTTAACAGGTAAACGGGGGTCGATAGGCTGTTTCTGACCTCTTATATAAGGTGTATAGGATACAAGTACCTTGCCCTCATCGCTTATAAGAGAAACTGTAATATCATTGAAATCAGTATCACCAATATCGATAGTCTTCATATAGGAAACATCGGGTGTCATATTGCAATTCTCAGTAAAGAGAACCTTATCCTTAGCAGATACACGAACAGTTGCATTTTTAAATTCGCCTGTTACATTAAAACCAAAGAAAAGACCATCCTCGCGCTTTTCCATATTAAGTGCAGCATCAATAGTTGCATTCTTAACTTCACCGATATCTCTGATAGGATACCAATATTGCTCAAACTCTCTTGATTCATAAGGAGCAATCCAGGTAAAGTCGGGTTGGTTATCGGTATAAACACCTGTCATAAGTTCAATATAGGGACCATTTTCATCGGTAAGGTTGTTGCACCACATATCACCAAAATCGCCAATGCCCCAGTGCCACATCTTTTTACCAGGGGAAATATGGTGATTTGCAACAGTAGCTATACCTTTGTTAATGCCAACATCATAACCTGCGATAAAGTCCATATCGGACTGACCTTGGGAAATAAGGTAAGATGATGGAACCTTAACTGCGCTATAGTGTGAAAGGTCGGTTCCTTCACCAAAATCATAGGGTCTAGCGGTTTTATAAACACCCTTTGCAATTGGCCATTCAAGAACTGCTCTACGGTCGTGGTCATTTACCCATTCACAATCAGGCGGGAAAATAGTTCTATAATCATCATTTACAGGGACTGCAAGGTTAGCCCACCACATAAATATCTGGGGGAATGCAGTTCTGTTGTAAACGCGGATTTTTGCCTTAATATAGCTTCTGCCTTTATCAAGGGTAATACCTGCCATACCTTTCATACGATTGAAAGGCTCAACCTCACCGGTCCATACAGTTTTACCGCCATCAGCATTTTCCTCAATAACAGCCTCTAAAGGCATATATGTAGTTGGTCTGTGGTGCTGGGGCCAGTTAAATTCAATACCGCCTGAAATCCAAGCTCCTGCGAGACCTACAAGGGCAGGCTTGATAACTTCATTGTTGTAGATAAAATCGTGCTGTCCGATTTTATCATAACCATTAAGTATTTTACCACCGATTGCGGGTAGAACCTGAGTTTTAATGTATTCATTTTCAAGTGTAAATACATCGTATTCAACATCTTTTTTCTCGTCTGTAATACCATCCGAATAGGGAATAGGGTATAATCTACCTGAAGCACCTTGATATGGTTTGTTTTCAAAGAACATCGGTAGGTCGTTTGCTTTTTTAGGAATGTAAGTAGGGATAATTTGCTTGTGCTTTTTAGCGTTTACTTTACTCAAAACCAAAACTCCAATCATATTTATTGTAAGTTTATTTTAATTTTTTTCTTGTAAAAAATAAAGACAAAAAAACGCGTATATTTTTACGCGTTTTTTTATTGAATATAGTTTAAATGTATTGTATAATACAGTTAGGTGATTGTATGGTTGGAATTTTACTTGATTCGAAATACTCTGAAAGCCTTTGGTGTAAAAGCTTATATCAAAGTCTTACTGAGAGATTACGCCAAAAAAGAATACCGTTTTGTGAAGTTTTTGATTGTATAGATAGTGAACTTGATGCTATTTTCATTATTGCATCAGACCGCGAATGGACTGTATCTGCAATAACTCAATTAAATAAAAACGGAATTAAACCTATTTTAATCTGTAATCAATCTGAAAACTTATTAGGTTGCATTTACAGTTGCGTATGCTCTGATATAAATGCCTCTATGAAAAATCTATTAGATACTCTTAAAACACAAGATAAAAGCCGTATCGCGCTTTATGGTATCAACACCGATTCAATTTCAGATGTAAGCCGTGTTGACAGTCTGCTTAACTGGCGTGGAGAACATTTTGAGTCAATGAAAATTTTTAATAATAATGGTTCATTGCAAAAATGTTTTGACGATTTTTTTGCCCGCATTGATGAATTTGATGCTGCTATTTGTGCAAACGATTTTGCTGCTGTTTCATTAGTTAGAAAACTTCAAGAAAAGGCACCTGAGAAACTCGAAAATTTTTATATTATAAGCTGCGCCGAAACTCAAATATCAAATTATTATCGGGATAGAATTTTATCACTTAATATGAATTTCGAGCAATATGGCAAAGCGGCCGTTTATGTTTACAGCGCATTAAAAAAGCATACATATCTTTCGGAAATGACAGTAAAAGTTCTTTGGTCCCTTGAAAGCAATAGCGTTATCTCTAACTCGCAAAGTTTTCATTTAGAGCTTAAATCTAGCGAAGATTCTTTTTATGACGATAAAGAACTTGCAGAGATGCTCATTGTAGATAAGTTGCTTAACACTGCTGATGATGTTGAAAAAAGAATAATGAACTGTTTATTGAATAAAAAAACTATCGAACAAATTGCAGAACTTTGCTTTTTAACGGTTGGCGGAGTGAAATACAGAATAAATAAAATTATTAACGATAGCGGCGCTAAAGATAAAGAGGAAATTGTTGCGCTTTTGAAAAAATATATTTATCCATCATAATCTTCGATAGCAGAAAGTGCTTCTTCTTTTGTTTGGAATATAATTCCGTTATCAAGCTGTCTTTTATCGCCTTCGGGGAGGGTATCAAGTGAAATTGAGCCGAAAACCTCGATAAGCTCCTTTCCGTTATATAAAGCAACGTTGTTGCCGTAAGTATGAAGCACCCAGTCATCGCTCTCTTTCAACTGGCTTTTTGCAACAAACGAGCCTGTTATTATAATAATGGCTAGGGAAATTGTAATAACAATCATAATTATACTTAGAATTTTTTCGGTCTTTTGAGTCATTCGAACACCGCCTTTTATGCTATTATTTCCCATTTTAGATATAAATATTCAAAATTCATCGGGTTTTATACCGCATAAAAGAAGAATGGCACATGATGCCATAACCGAGAAAGGATTATAATTTTTCTTAAGTTTAATTTTAAATTCTGATGGCTCAATTTCTAATCCGTTTCTATCAATTATGCTCCTTTGGAGCGTTGCAAGCAAACTCTTATCGCCAAAACTTGAAAGGGTTATGGTGTTTTTTGAGTTCATTCCGCAACAAATAACTCGAATATTATTTGCTTCAAAAACCGAAAGAGCATGTGTGTTGCTGTTTTCGCAAATGCCAATCGTGTTTTCAGGAAAGGTTTGATTTTTAAACCGCTCGGTGTCATCAAGAAAAACGGCAATTAAATCATCTAGCTCAAGCTCAGTCTTTTTATATTCGCTTATAACTGTGAATAAGCCGTTACCGCTCTTAACCTTTTTATCCGATATATAAGTGCCACCGTTACGGCATAAAATCTCGATAATTTCTTCTTCGCATTTATTTTTTCGGTTTGAAAAAAGAATAACCATCAGCATCCCTCAAAGATATTCTTAGCCTTTTTTCAAAAAATAAACCCTTTGAAACTAAGTTTCAAAGGGTTTTTCTTTATGCGCTTAAATAATATTTAACAAGAGATTGTAATAAGGTATCTCTATCAATACGGCGGATTAGGTTACGGGCGTTATTATGAGTTGTAATATATGTTGGGTCTTCCGAAAGGATATATCCAACAATCTGGTTTATCGGGTTGTAGCCTTTTTCCTTTAAGGCATCATAAACCTGCATCAAAATATTTCTGATTTCTTGCTCGGCTTGGTCGCCGATAGAGAAGGTAATAGTATTGTTATTCATAATTCACACCTCTTTATTAGTATTCTATACCGAATTTATAAAAAATTCAAGTATTATTTTCGAAGTTCTGCTCCAACCGATTCGAGTTTTTTAATTATTTTAGCGTTAACCTCTTCGATTTGTGCTTCGGTTAAGGTTGAATCGTTGGAACGAAGCCAAACACTGAATGCCACACTCTTCTTGCCCTCGGGAATCTGAGAGCCTGTATAAACATCGAAAAGTTCGATTTTTTCAAGCAGTCTTCCAGCACCTGAGGAGATGGCTTTTTCAAGTGTTCCAACCGGTATATCTATATCGCAAAGCATAGCAAAATCTCTTTCAACCGCAGGGAACTTGGGAAGCGGTTTGTAGGTAGTTTTGCGTTTTTCAATGCCAAGTAAAATATCAAGCTTGATTTCTGCAACATAAACCCTTTGCTCAATTCCATACTGAGAGGCAACTGTTGGGTGAACCTCACCAAATACACAGAATTCTTTGTTATTTGCTTTAACAAGTGCTTGTCTACCGGGGTGGAGATACGGCTCAGAGCTTCTTTCATACTGTGTATGAGCTCCAATAAGCTTACAGATAGCCTCTATAAGACCTTTGAGTGTGAAGAAGTCCTCATCCTTACCATAAATACCAATAGACATTGTGGGTAGTTCTAAGGGCTGTTCTGTTAAAGGCAGAGATTTTGGAACAAAGCGTTTGCTAATCTCATAAAATCTGCCATCTGCAATCTTTTTGTTTATGTTGGTTGCAAGAACGGTTAACATACTGGTTGTAAGCTGAGTACGCATAGTCGAATACTCATCGCCCAAGGGGTTGATAATCTTGATTTCGTTTCTGCGCTCATCATCTGCCGATAAATTAAGGGAATCAATAGCTTTTGAAGAAATGAAAGAATAGGTTGCGATTTCATAAGCACCCGAGGCGGTCATCAAAGATTTGATTTTATTTGTTTTAATACGCTCGGGCAAGAGCTTACCGCGGTTAACAGTGCCTCGCATAGCGGTGCCGACAATATGGTCATAGCCGTAAATTCTCATAACCTCTTCGGCGAGGTCGGCTCTGCCCTCAATGTCATCTCTGATAGAGGGAACACGGCAGGTAATGGTTTTGCCTTCAATAGTTGTTGGAAGACCTAAAGAATTGAGGATAGAAACGATTGTTTCGTCCGCAACTTCCACACCGATAAGCTCGATAATTTTATCGGTTGTAACGGTTATAATTCTATCTTCAGGAAGTCCTTCGTTACAGTCAAGCACACCTTCAATAATATCGCCTGCATCAAGCTCGTAGATTAACTGTAAAGCACGTTCCATAGCAAATTCAACATTAACAATATCAACGCCCTTTTCATATCTTCCACTTGCCTCGGTTCTGATACCAAGCTCTCTTCCTGTATGACGGATATTATCTCTGCGGAATTTGGCAGACTCTAAGAATAAATCTTTGGTATCATCCTCGATTTCACTTTCTTTACCGCCCATAATTCCTGCCAGGCAAGAGGGTTTTTCACCATCGGCAATAACGAGCATATCCTCGTTTAAGTTATAGTCCTTGCCGTCAAGTGTGGTAATCTTTTCGCCATTCTTAGCGTTTCTGACAATAATTTTTTTATCAGCCAAATCGTTATAGTTGAATGCGTGCATCGGCTGACCTGTTTCAAGCATAACAAAGTTGGTTATATCAACAATGTTGTTAATCGGTCTCATACCCGAAGCGGTAATTGCTTTTTGCATCCAAACGGGAGATTCTTTAATTCTTAAGTTTTTAACAACTCTGCCGATATAACGGGGGCAGAGATCATAGTTTTTAACCTCAACACTGATATAATCACTTATATCTCCGCCAACGGTTTTATAAGAGGGAACAGGTGCTTTAAATTCAGTTCCTAAAACAACGCTGATTTCCTTAGCAACTCCTAAGAAGCAGTTGCAGTCAGGTCTGTTGGCGGTAATTTTGAAATCAATTATATAGTCATCAAGTCCTAAAACTTCACGCATATCGGTACCTGGAGCATATTCATCGCGAAGAATGAGAATACCGTAAACCGAGGCACCCTCATAGTCGGCCTCTGTAAGACAAAGCTCTTCGCCTGAACATAGCATACCGTGAGACTCAACGCCGCGAAGCTTACCGCTCATAATATGCGCACCGCAGGGAAGATAACTGTCATTAAGAGCAGCGGGAACAAGGTCGCCCTCTTTAATGTTCTGAGCTCCTGTTACTATTTGTACTAATTCATCACAGCCGATATCCATCTGGCAAATCTGGAGATGGTCGCTGTTTTCGTGAGGCTTGATTTCCTTTATTCTTGCGGCAACAACATTAACGAGGTTATCACCTTGTTTTTCAATGCTTTCAACCTCAAAGCCTGCCATAACCATTTTTTCGCAAAGTTCTTCGGCAGGAACATTTATTTCAACATATTCTTTTAAATGATTTAGTGAAATTTTCATTTTCTATCCCTCCTTAAAACTGGTCAAGGAAGCGTTTATCGTTCTCGAATAAGAGACGGATATCGCTTATCTTATAACGGGTTGTGGTAAGTCGGTCAAGACCGATACCAAAGGCAAAGCCTGAATATTCATCGGGGTCTATTCCGCAGCTTCTAAGAACATTTGGATGAACCATACCTGCACCTAAAATTTCTATCCAACCGTCTCCCTTGCAGACACGGCAACCTTTGCCGCCGCACTCAGAACAGGTAACATCAACCTCAACTGATGGCTCTGTGAAAGGGAAGAAGGAGGGGCGGAATTTAACCTTGGTATCGCTTCCGTAAATCTCGTGTGCAAACTGTTCGAGAACACCCTTAAGGTCGCACATAGTAATACCCTTGTCAACAACAAGTCCCTCAATCTGATGGAAAACGGGGGAATGGGTTGCATCAACCTCATCGGCTCTGAAAACTCTGCCAGGGCAAATAACGCGGATAGGGGGCTTTCTGTTTTCCATAGTTCTAATCTGTGCTGCAGAGGTCTGAGTTCTTAATAACAAATTTTCGGCAAGATAGAAGGTATCCTGCATATCACGGGCGGGATGGTCCTCAGGAACATTGAGGCATTGGAAATTATAATAATCGGTTTCAACCTCAGGTCCGTCAACAACATCAAAGCCCATTGACTGAAATATATTTATCATATCATCAAGTACAGTATTCAATGGATGAAGCTTACCAGGCTTTACTTCCTTTGCAGGCATAGTTATATCAATGGTTTCAGCCTTTAATTTTTCATCCTGAGCCTTATCCTTTAATTCTTTTCTTTTAATCGAAACTAGATCTTCAAGTTCTTGCTTGGTTTCGTTTACAAGAGCACCCATTTTAGGCCTTTCTTCTGGGGATAAAGAGCCCATCTGCTTTAATATTGCAGTAAGCTCGCCCTTTTTGCCAAGATACTGAACTCTGAGATTTTCTATCTCGGCTTCATTAGAAGAGGCGGCAATAGCATCTTTAGCAGCAGCCGAAATTGCTTTTAAATTCTCTAACATAGTTTTTCCTCCAAAAATAAATAAACTCCGTCCCATTATGTTGAACATAACAGGACGAAGTATAAATTCTCCGCGGTACCACCCGTTTTTTCGCTCAAAGAGCAAACACTCTCGCAACCTATAACGGAGTTACCCGTTGACTCCTACTGAAAAGTTCAGAGCCAATGCTCAAAAGGGAACTTCGGCAAGGAATGAATACATCTGCTCACAGCCAAGGCAGATACTCTCTTAAAACATCTATCTTGCTTACTTTCCTTTATCATCGCATTTACTAATCAATAATACCACTATTATTAGCTTTTTGCAAGTGTTTTTTAAATAAATTTGTTTTCTTGCTTATCGAGCAAAAGAGTTCTTGTAACCGAGTAAAAACGAGGTTCGGTATTTGTTTGGTTAAAAAATGCATTCATTACAAGCGAGGGGTTAAGATTATCCTCAGTTCCGGCAACAAGACGAAGGGTTAAGATATCACTGAGAAGCGAAAAGCTTTTGATTTTAGGGATAATATCGATTTCTTTAACCTTTCCTTTTTTGCCCTTTTTCTCGCAAATAATAGAGTCTCTGTTCAAAAACTCAATAACCGCTTCCTTTTCCTCGGCACTGAATTTTTCGAGATTCAACTCAAATTCGGCAAAGCCTATTTCTTTCATAGGAAGTACAGGCTCTTTTATATCATAGAACTCAATGTCAGGCGGTGCTACCGATTTTAAGGAGTTAAGGCAGTCTGAAAGTGAAAATTCATCATCAATAAGTCGGATTTCCAAGATTTCATATAAACCCTCAAAGCCCAAGGAAATCGGAACAGCAAAATTAACATAAATTCTTTGATTAAAGCCCTCGGTATACCAAACGGGTATTTTTGATTTTGCTATAATTCTTGACATAAATCTGTTCATATCAAGATGGGACATAAATTTCATACGACCCAGTTTTTTATAATAAATTCTAACGGTTTTCAAAGCATACACCCTCCCGTAGTGTGACAGGATTCGAAGCTGCCACGGTTTCGCTCGCCGAATTTTACATTACGGCTTTGCACTCATTTTTGCAAGGCGTCAGCCTTGCTGCAAACTCCTGCTTCGCCGAATAAAAAATTCGGCGGCAGAAACTCTTCAACCTGCTAAAACATAAAAATTTTGTATGAGACGAAGCCGACAAAACGCAGGAATACTTTCGTATTTCAAGTTTTGAGGCAAAGTATCATCGAGATTTTGTTTTGCAGGCGTGACAGGTTTGAATCCTGTCACACTAAGCAACTTGCTCCGCAAGCCGAGCATTTTTCTCGGCAGTTGGGAGTGGTTTTCTCGTTATGTGCGGTTTGGTTTTCTCTTATAAGGAAATTCTTTGAAACAGCATAATCTAAATGCTCCCAAGGGTTTATTTCCTCATAAGAACGAAGTCTGTTGGCATAGAAAGCGGGGTCAATAGAGCATTTATTGAAAGCCTCTAACCATTTTTCAGGGGAGAAATGCTCAGTCCAACTATCAAACTTGCAGCCCATTTTAAATGCCTCTTCCAAAACAGCACCAAGCCTTCGGTCGCCCCTTGCTAAAACGCCCTCAAGGAAGCTTGTCGAAGAGTCGTGATAGCTAAGGGAAATCTTGCGTGTTGTGATACAGGATTTAAGATATTCCTGTCTTCTTCTGATTTCTTTTTCATCAATCTGCGGCTCAAATTGAAAGGGAGTAAAGGGTTTTGGAACAAAGGTTGAAACG
>JAZPXP010000053.1:0-4433 GCA_045543715.1 Acutalibacteraceae bacterium | reverse complement strand
TATCCGAGTTGATAGAAAAAAGGCAATCAAACATTAAGCACTTTAGAATGAGTGATGGCAGTATAAATGCCGTGGTTTATTCAGAAGATGTGCATTTCATTGATGAAAATAATGAATTCATTGATATCAATAATACATTGAGCGAAGACTTTGACGGAACCGACAATGTATATTCAAATGAAAACAACATAGCTTCTGTGAAGTTTATGAAAAAAAGCAATCCCAATAAATTATATACAATAGATAAAGGTGCTCACAAAATCAAAGTATCTATCGAAGGGGTTTCAAAAGTAAATGGTGTGGTAGAAACTTCCGAAAGTGATATCCTATCGAAAACTCAATTTGCTCTTGAAAACATCGGTAGCAAAATAACATATAGCGATATTTTGGAAAATACAGATTTTGAATATACATTATTTTCCACAGAGCTTAAAGAAAATATTATATTAAAAGAAAAGGTTGATTTTAATAGCCTTGTTTATACATACCATTTAAGCGGAAGTATGACTGCTATTCAAGAAGATAGCAAAAGTATTAAGCTTTATGATAAAGACGGTAATTTTGTATTTAACATTTCTGCACCTGTAATGTGGGACGCAAAGGGTGAAACTTTTGAGGATTTAGCCCTTGATATTCTAGAAACAACCAATAGCAAAATTAAGGTTAAAATAAGCTGGAACATTCCTGAGAATTTTAAATATCCTGTAACTATTGATCCAGTTATGGAATTTCGAATCGACCGAAACAGTATACAGGATACTCATATAATTAGCGCTTATCCAACAACTAATTATGACGTAAATAATCATATCCGCATAAGAAATAACGGATATGCTATGGTTAAATTTCCAACTCCGAGTTTAACTAGTGGAGATAAAATAATCAATGCAGAGTTGATGTTATACCCTTATGGCGCGTTTGATACTTCTTCTAGTGTGTATTCAAATGAAAATTCGTATAACCCGCCACTTAATATTACGGCTCATAAAATACTTCGCGCTTGGGAAGAGACAACTGCAACCTATTCAAATGTTAATGCAGATAACGGATTTTATGAGAGCATAGTGCAGTCTTACCGAGTTGTTGACGGAAATAACGGATTTTATAAGTGGGATATAACTCGGCTTGTTAATGAATGGACCGAAGGATATTCTGCAAATCACGGTGTTTTATTAAAATATGAATCACCGCCTTCGGACGGAAGTATGTTTGATTCTTTTTTCTGTTCAACAAACGGTAAATTTATAGATTCAAATGCTTGGCCGAGAATGGTATATCAGTATATCAATACCACGGGGGTTGAAGACTATTTCTCATATCATACACAAAATTTAGGCGCGGCAGGAACAGGATATACTAATGATTTGACAGGTAATTTGATGGTAATTAATCCTGTTTTGCAGACGGGTGGCTCTCTTGCGCCTATTACAGTTTCGCTTATTTATAATTCCAATAACGTAAATAATGCCCAAACGCCTTACGGAACAGGCTGGAAACTAAATTGGGCGCAAAAAATAGATTGGTCGGTTAAATCGAACTTTAATAATACGCAGTATGTTAAATATACAGACACCGACGGAACAAACCATTTCTTTACGGTTGATAACTCAACAGGAATTTGGACAGACGAAATTAATCCGGATAGAAAAGTTTATTTTATTGAGTCCTCGGGCGACTATAAAATGACCGATAGTAGCGGTACTTGTATGTACTTCAAGCGTAAAGGAACTTTGAATGAATGGTATTTGTATAAAACGGTTGATATTTACGGAAATTATATTCAATTAACCCTTAATTCAAGTAATATGAACCGTGTTGAAAAAATATATTCTTCAACCGGAAACGAAGTAAATCTAGCATATAATCAATACGGTTTCTTAACAAACATAAAATATTATGATGAAGGTACCGAAAAGAATATTTCAATTGGTTATAACGGTCATGTTCAAACTGCAAATAACGGTATAAGTGATATTTATTATGCCGATGGAACTTCGGTTCAGTATCACTATTATAACACTTCAAAGTATCTCTCAAAGGCAGTAGATATAAGCGGTCAAAATATCACATATAATTACACATGGAAAACGCCAATGAGGGTTAATTATGTTGCTGAGTATAGTAATAATTCTGAGCTTGGCAATGTTATGCAAATGAAATATGAAGCAACCTCAACAACCTTTACAGATGTTACGAATAACCGCAAATATTTATATACCTTCGCTCAGAACGGCACACTGAAAAGTGTTGTTGATACAACCGCTAATGACGGAAACGGCTACAGTCAATATTACGAATATAACAACGGCAATACTACCGAAACCACCGGCACAGGTAATCTAACTTTTTCCAGTAAAACTCAAAAAAACACCGTTAATCTTTTGCAAAATCATAGTTTTGAAAAAGATGGACATCTTATTTATACAGCATGGTCTGAAACTGTGAAAACATCAAGTGGCGGATTTTCAACCGAAAAAAGCTATATTGGTTCAAGGTCATATAAAATCACACGGCCATCTACCAGCGATTGCACCCGTGCTACAGGATATTATTATACGAGTGTTAAGGGTGGCAAAACTTATACATTTTCCGCCTATGTTAATACTGCCCAAATGGTACCAGGAACGAAAGGTGTAAGCCTATACGCACTAACTTCAACAACAGGCTACGAAAGTGAATATATAACTGAGGCGACTGATGAATGGCGAAGACTATCGGTTACATTTACGCCTGAAACCGATACAAACATTAGTCTTTGCATGAATTTGAGGGATGCTACAGGCAGCGTTTATTTTGATTGTGCTCAGCTTGAAGTTGGAGAACTTTCACAATATAATTTACTTGAAAACGCCGGTTTCGAAAGTGCGATAGGTACAGAGAGTTATAGATGGATTAGCGATGGGGCGGCTGCCACACGCTCAACCGCAGAGTACATTTCCGGTTCATATTCAGCAAGAATAAACAGCACGATAAACAACGCTACCGAAGTGTTGCAAACGCTTAATATTGCAAATGGTAAAAAAGGGGATACATATGTTGCCTCAGCATTTGCTAAGGCAACTTCCATCCCTGCAAGCGGTTGGAATTTTTCTCTGCTAGTTCGTTTCCATAAAGGCGCAACTGTTGTTAATGAAGAAAATTTTTTGTTTGATTTTTATACTACCGATTGGCAAAAGATTTCAGGAGTTGCACAGGCTAAAGGAGATTATGATACCATAACTTTTTGGTTTCTTTATTACAATAACTGCAACACCGTTTATTTCGACAATGCTCAGCTTATAAAGGATACCTTTGGCACAAGTTATACTTATGATAGCAAAGGAAATCTTTTGAGCACAGTAGATTTAGAGGGCAAAGATGAATATACCTTTAAATACAACGGTAATAATCAGCTTATAAAGGAAAGTACTATTTCGGGCGGTAAAATTTTATATTCGTATAATAGCTCTAAAAAGCAACAGCTTGACCTTGTAACCGCAGGCGGCATATCAACCGCATATACCTATGACAGTAAGGGCAATGCTACAAGCACCTCTACAATGGGAAGTGAGCTTGTTGAGGGGAAGAGCTATTATATACAAAGTGTTTATTATTCAAAATATTTGAATGTTACTAATTCGGGAACTGCGAGCGGGACAGCGGTAGGTCTTGCAGATTTCGGCAAAAACAGCGCTCAGCGTTGGAAACTTATTAAAAACACAGACGGCAGTTATAGCCTTTCGCCTGAATGCGCAACAAATAAAATACTAAGCGTTAACGGTTCTGCCTTAGCTAACTCGGTTAATTTGGCATTATATTCTTCGGGCGAAAAGACTTATCAAAAATTTAAGCTTGTGAAAAAATCCGGAAATACTTATTGCCTTGATATTGCGGAAAATGCTAATTATGCAATTGACTGTAACGGTACTAATGTCTATACCTATTCAATGCATCACGCAGAGGTTCAGCAGTTCGCATTTATCCCTGTTGCTAATAGTAACAGTAGCTCTAATCCCGCTATAATTTCCTCTGCCACATATAGTGCAGACGGAGATTATATGACTTCGGTTACAGATAGCCGAGGTAATACCACAAGCTATGAATATAATGAGGATAGAGGATATTTAAAATCCGAAACTAATGCAAACGGAGTTACAACTAACTATTCTTATTATAATAATGAATTGCTTAAAAATGTCAGTGTTCCTAACGGTACAGAAACGCCTACTGTAAACTATGGTTATGATAGCTATAAACGGCTTTCTTCTATAACTTCACCTTCGGGTACGGTTTATGGTTTTGCTTATGATAGTTTTGGTCGAACCAATACCATTAAGTTAGGAACCAGAACATTAAGCGATTATTTGTATGACAGTAAGGGCAGAGTAGATACATTCACCTACGGAAACGGTACTACCATTAAATACGGCTATGACCACCTTAACCGTCAAACC
>JAZPXP010000052.1:0-18449 GCA_045543715.1 Acutalibacteraceae bacterium | reverse complement strand
GCAATCAGTTTTTTGTTTTTCATAAATAAAACTCCTTTTGTATTGTGTCTTAATAAGGTCAATACAAAAGGAGCTAATATATGCATATTTAAGCCTCCCAATACTAAGAGGCTCTTTTTGCGTACACCGCCAATTACTCGTGGCTCTTTTGTACCAACAGTTGACGGCGAGTATTCCGACTTATTACGCAGGGTTTGGGCTACCCCTCATTTACGCCTTCCCAAGCTAAAAGCTCAGTGGCATTTGTAAACGTTAACGCAAATTACGGCGACGAGTTCGCAGAGGAATTGCACCTCTATTCCAGATTATACCTTTAAAAAGGTACCGCCAACCTTTTATTAAGCATTGAAATTATAGCACTGCTACATTCAACTGTCAAGCAGCTGTTCACTTAAAGTTTCCCATTCATCATAAACCTTTTCAAGTTCTGTCTGAATAGATAACTGTTCAGCCTGAAGCTCAGAAAGCTTAATATAATCGGTTAGGTTTTCGGGCTCATTAAGCTCGGTTTCAATCATAGAAAGCTTTTCTTCAAGCAAGGCAATTTGTTCTTCAGCTTTTTTAACAGCCCTTTCCCTCTTCGCCTTTTCCTTTAATGGAGTTGTATAGCTTTTCTTTTCCTTTTTAGGTTTTACAATTTCCTCGGTTATCTTAGGGGTTTTAAGGCTTTCAATATATTGCTCATAACCAAACTCAAATAGTTTAACCTCATTTACCTCAAAGGAAAGAATTTTTTGAGCAATTTTCTTAATGAAATATCTATCGTGCGAAACAAAGATAACCGTTCCTGAATAGTTTAACAGCATATCCTCAAGGGTTTCCTTACCGATGATATCCATATGGTTTGTCGGCTCATCTAAAATTAAAAAGTTAGGTCTTTTCTTAAAAATTTTGCAAAGAGCTAAACGCACCCTTTCGCCGCCCGATAGAACACTAACGGGTTTAAATACGTCTTCCCCGCTAAAAAGAAATGCCGCCAATGCACTTCTGGCTTCAAACTCGGTAAGATGAGGAAAGCTTTTAAGAAAATCGTCAAGAATAGTATCATCACTTTTGTATTCCGCCATCTGCTGTTCAAAATATCCGATACTTGCTCTACCCGAAAAACTGAACTCTCCCGATATTGCAGGAACCTTACCCATTAGTGTTTTAATAAAGGTTGATTTTCCAAGACCGTTTCCACCGATAATTCCAATTTTTTCGCCGTTTTTAACCTCAAGGTTAACAGTCGAAAGAATACTTTCATATCCAACGGCAAGGTCTTTAACAGATAGCATATCCTTAACACCTGCATCAACAGGTTCAAAATCTGCTTTAAATCTTCGCCTATCTTCATTTTCGGGTGCATCAACCAATTCAATTCGCTCAATTTGTTTGAGCTTGCTTTGAGCCATTGCCGCCTTTGTTGCTTTATATCTGAATCTTTCAACCAATTCCTCAAGGCGTTCAATTTCCTTTTGCTGAGCAATATATTCCTTTGCCTGTCTTTCTCTGAGCACCTTTTTCTCTTCGATAAATTTAGAATAATTGCCGTTATATTTGTGTGTCTTTCCGTTTTCAATTTCATAAACGGTATCGGCAACATTATCAAGGAACATTCTGTCATGCGATACAACAACAAAAGCCTTTTTATATTCCTTTAAATAGCCCTCAAGCCACTCAACCGCCTCGATATCAAGATGGTTAGTCGGCTCATCTAAAAGCAGAATATCGGGCTTTGAGAGCAATAATTTTAAAAATGCGATTTTTGTTCTCTGTCCACCCGAGAAATCAGTTAATGGGCGGAGTTTTTCCTCATCAGAAAACCCAAAATGCTTAACAGCAGCTTCATATTCCTTCTCAAAATAAAATCCACCGAGATTATTGAAGGTATCAAGAAGATTTGTATATTCTTCTGCGATTTCCGAAGTTTGCTCCTCTTCCATCTTTTTCTGAACAATATCCATCTTCTCTTTAAGGCATAAAATCTCGCTATAAGCAGACCTTATTTCCTCTATCATCGGGCGGTTTTCATCCTCCAAGGTCATCTGGGATAAAACACCAATTTTAGGACTACCAGAAACTACGAAAAAAGTATCCTTATCACTATCCTTTTTTGTTATATGGTATTCCCCTGAAATAAGCTTTAAAAGGGTGGTTTTTCCGCAACCATTTCTGCCAACAACTGCAATTCGGCTGTTATCGTTAATCTCAAAATCTATCTTCTTAAGAATCGCTTCACCCGAAAGCTCAACTACTCCGTTTTGAATTTTCAGCTGCATTAAACCACCTCCTAAATATATTTTTTGGGCGACAATAGCCGCCCAAGTTTTATTTTATTTTTGCGTTATCATACATAAAGTCAAGTGCTAACTCTTTTGCAATCATCATTTCAACAGAAAATTTTCCGTATTGTTCTATGAATAAATCTCTGTATCCCTTTTCTTCGTTTATAATGTTTGCTTCTTTTGTGATTCTTTCTTCCACCATTTTAGAGGTGATTTTGATATTTTCATTTTCCAAAATATAATAATATATCATTGGAACTTCTATTTCAGGCTCAATTTCATTTGTGATGATATTGTTTTTATAAGTTTCCATACTGATTCCGTTTCCGGTTACAAATGTTTCCAAATCAACACCATATTGATTTTTAATGGCATTGTTAGCAAGATTTTCATTATGAGCATATATTAACTCAGTTGCCTTTTCGGGATAACCTTTAATTTCAGAATCATTATATAATGTTTCAATCAAATACTGCTTAATAGCTCTTACCCAAACATCATCTTCATAATTCTTAAGGGTTTTAAAGCCTAAATCAGAATAATATTCTTCAGGCTTTCTTTGTTCTGTTGTTGAAACATAATTAACCTTAACTGTGAAAACAACAGCCGCACCGTTTAATTCTTCGTTACCGTAATTTTCAGGGAATTTTAAATTGAGGTCAACTGTGGAGCCGATTTCAACACCGATAAGTCCATCCTCAAAGCCATCTATAAAAGAGCCTGAGCCAATTGTAAGCGGATAGTTTTTAGCAGTGCCTCCCTCAAAAGCAACACCATCTTTTTTACCAACATAATCAATATAAACGGTATCGCCATCTTTTACCTTTCCTTCGGTTATTTTAACATAAAGATTTTTAGTGGCAATATCACCTAATATCTCGTCTTTATAATAGCCTTTTAGGGTATCAGATGAAGTGTCAACCTCAATACCTGTATACTCGCCGAGGTCAACATACTTAGAAAAATTAACACCGCTGAACAAAATAGTGTCGCTTCCACAAGCGGTAAGGGTTGAAACTAAAATCAAACAAACAATTAAAACACTTAAAATTCTTTTCATATTTCTTCTCCTTTAATATCCCCTAACTCACCTTTAGAGGAAGCTTTAAGATATGCGTTAATAAATCCATCAATTTCTCCATCCATAACCGCATTGATATTACCCGATTCAAAGCCTGTTCGATGGTCTTTTGCTAAGGTATAAGGCATAAACACATAAGAACGAATCTGCGAACCCCAAGCAATTTCTTTTTGAACTCCCTTGATATCCTCGATTTTTTCAAGGTGCTCTCTCTCTTTGATTTCGAGGAGCTTTGATTTTAACATTCTCATAGCCTGTTCTCTGTTTTGGAACTGACTTCGCTCATTCTGACAAGCAACAACTATACCGGTTGGTAAGTGGGTTAATCTAACTGCAGAAGAGGTTTTATTGATATGCTGACCGCCCGCACCGGATGAGCGGAAAACATCCATCTTAATATCTTCATCTCTAACTTCAATATTTGCATCGTCAGCAATTTCGGGCATAACCTCTAAGGAAGCAAAGGAAGTATGTCTTCTTCCGGAAGCATCAAACGGAGAGACACGAACAAGTCTATGAACTCCTGATTCGCTTCTTAGATATCCGTAAGCGTTATCGCCCTCTATAAGTAGAGTTGCACTTTTAAGACCTGCTTCATCGCCATCGAGAAAATCAAGCATTTTAACCTTGAAACCGTGGCGTTCAGTCCATCTTGTATACATACGAACCAGCATTGAAACCCAGTCCATAGCCTCTGTGCCGCCTGCTCCTGCATGGAAAGTGATAATTGCATTATTCTTATCATACTCCCCTATAAACAGGGTCTGCAAACGCTGAGCGGCTAAGTCGGTTTCAAACTCGTTTATTGAAGTTTCGATTTCTTCCACTAAGGATAAATCTTCTTCCTCATTGCCCATCTCGATAAGCACAAGCAGATCATCAAACAAAGCACAAATTTTATCATAAGATTCAACCGTGTTTTTAAGCTTGCCCGTTCTTTGCAAAATCTTCTGAGAGTTTTCCATATCATCCCAAAAGCCTGGTGCTGAAGCCTTAGTTTCAAGCTCCTCAATTTCACGGCATAAGCGTTCATAGCCTATGGCATCCTTTAAATCACGAAGCTCATTTTCATTAGCCTCAAGTCTTAATTTAAGTTGCTCAAATTCAAGCATCGTTTCCCTCCAAAACCTTAAGTGCAAAGGCACACCAATTATCTCGGTAATTTTCTTCTATAACGCAAAAACCGTTCTTCTTAACCGCTTTTAAAACATCGTCTTTTCTAATATCAATAATACCCGAAATTATGATAACGCCCTTTTCTTTCAAAAACCTCGCCGCATCAGGTAAAAGCTCAATTATAACATCAGCAACAATATTAGCGCAGATAACATCGTATTTTCCGCTAACCTTATCAGCAAGATTGCCAACGATAAATTCCGTTTTCGCTTCAACATTATTTATCTCAGCATTTTCCTTAGCTGTTTTAACCGACTGTGCATCAATGTCAACGCCAACCGAATTTTCAGCACCTAACAAAAGCGAAGCAATCGCCAAAATGCCGCTTCCCGTTCCGATATCAAGCATATTGCAGCCGTTAGAAATATATTTTTCTAAAAGAGCAAGACAAAGTGAAGTTGTAGCGTGTGTTCCTGTACCAAAAGCAGCACCCGGGTCTATTGATAGAATAGTTCTGTTATCGGTATTTTCATAATTTTCCCAACTTGGAACAACCGCCAACCTTTCGCCAATTTCTATCGGTTTAAAATATTTCTTCCAGTTTTCGTTCCAATCCTTATCATCAACACCAACCGAGGTTACCTCAAATGGAATTTTCTCAGCATCAAAACGGGCTTTCAAAAACTCAATACTTTCAGCTGCATTATCACATTCTGAAATATAAATATGGATAATACTTGTCTTCCTATCCTTATTTATAAGCTCCTCATCAATTAAATCAATATGAGCTATTTCCCAAGCGGCCGTTTCCAAATCGGAATAATCCTCAATGTAAATTCCGTAAGGCACGGTCATATTAGCAATAGCAGATGCAGTATCGCAAAATTCTTGCGGGATACTGATACAAATTTCAGTCCAGTTCATAAAAACTCCTAAATACAAAATTATTATTCATTATACCATTATTTATATAAATTTAAAAGCCCTAATTTAAAAATTAAGGCTTTTTTTGAAAACTATAAATTTACTGAAAACAAAATTTAAAATAATAACCATTATTTGCATAATAAACTTTGAAAAATCGGGGCTTAAAATAGCTAAAATATCAATTAGCAAAAATAGTCCTGCTTCCTCCACGATAAGCGAAAAAACTCTTGCTGAAACAAATAAAAAAATCTCTTTAAAAATCATAGGACTTTCCCATTTTTTTGATTCAAAAACAAAGATTTTGTTTGTTATAAAAGCAAAGGCAACTGCAATCAACCAACTGAAAATATTATTTAAAAGATATAATTCTTCGCCAAAAAGAAAATTAAAAAGCTTAAAAGAAATCAGACTGATAAGAGTTGTAAGCACTCCGAAAATAAGATATAAAACTATTTCCCTTTTCTTCATAAAATTTCTCCGAAAAACTTTTCTATCTCATTTTCTTTTGCAAAGACAGTTCCCTGAACCATACCATTTCTGCCGCCGCCTTTAACAGAAAACTCGGATTTAAAACGAGTAAATAAGGTTTGAAGTTTTGCTTCATCACCGCAAATAACAAAGCTAAATCCATCGTTTTTCTTTGAAAAAACTGCCCTTATGCCACCATAAGTTTTATAAAGTAAATCGGCAAAAGATTGTAGCTCTTTCATATCGAAATTTCCTTCGAAAACGCAAGAAATATCTTTTTCATTTCGAAATGAAGAAACCTTTGCAGAAATTATCTGTCTTTTAAGGTCTGTTATTTCAAATTTTTGTTCACTAATCTGATTTAACAGCCTGTCCACAGCCTCAGCAGTTTCGTTTTGCTTAACGCAGAGAGCCTTAGAAATTTTTTGAATATTATCATACTTATCAAGAATATCAATTAGAGCTCTTGTTCCGCATTTGATTTCAATGCGAACTCCGCCTCTGAGACTTTCAGAGGATATAAATTTGATAATACCGATTTCGCCCGATTTTTTAACATGCGGTGCGCAGCAAGCACAGATATCAGTATCCTCAATTTCAACTATTCGAATATCACCATCAAGCTCTTTTTTAGAGCGATATGTTAAATTTTCAAGAGTTTTTTCATCAGGATAATAAGTATAGAAATTAAGATTTTTAAAAATCACTTCATTGCTTAACAATTCAAGCTTTTTCAACTGATATTTATCAAGCGGTTTATCGAAATCGAGGGTTACTATTTCCTCCCCCAAATGAAACCCAACATTTTCGCAATCAAAAAGCTTATTTGCAACACCTGAAATAATATGCTCGCCCGAATGCTGCTGCATAAAATCAAAACGGCGTTTCCAATCGATAACACCGCAAACAATATCACCAACAGCCAAACTGTCATCCGTTATATGATAAATTTCATCGCCTTTTATCTGCACATCAAGAACATTAGCGTTGCCCAAAGTTCCCAAATCCGAAGCTTGACCGCCGCCCTCGGGGAAAAATGCAGTTTTATCGAGCAAAACCGCATAGTTTTCGCCGAATTCTTCGCAGGATATAACAGTTGCATAAAATTCTTTTATAAAAGAATCTTCATCATATAGTTTTACCGTTTTCATCCTAACTTCTCCTGAACAATATGAGCCGCCTTGTAGATATCGCCGCCGCCCATTGTTATTACAATGTCATTTTCTTTTGCAGTTTCTATTATTTTGTCAGCAATATTCTCAAAACCATCAACAATAATCGCATCATTAAGCTTTTCTGCAATAGCCTCAGAGGAAATACCATAGGTATTAACCTCCCTTGAGCCCATAATGGGGGTTAAGATTACCTTATCTGCAACCGATAATGCCTCAATAAATTCATCCTTTAAAAGAGCAGTACGGGAAAAAGTAAATGGTTGGAAAACCGCAATTACCCTGTTATAAGAAAGCTCCTTTGCAGCCTTCAGGGTTGCTTTAATTTCGGTTGGATGATGGGCATAGTCATCAGCTAAAGTGAAGCCGTTATATTCGCCCAAAAATTCAAACCTTCTGCCGGCACCTGTAAACTGTTCAATAGCATTTTTTATGCCCTCAGGGCTAACGCCCTCTTCAAAGCATACCGAGAAAGCCGCCAAGGCATTTAAAACATTATGTCTGCCGGGTGCTCTCAGCTCAATATTTATAATCTTCTTATCCTCGTTATAAACATCAAAGCTAAAGCCAAACTTTGAGGGTTTTATATTTTTCGCATAGTAATCGTTTTTATCCTCAAAACCAAATGTTATTATCTTAGCATCAATATCTTCTGACGCCTTTAAAGCAAGCTCATCATCACCGTTGATATAAGCCTTACTTGACATTTTGAGGAATTTATGAAAAGATAATACAAGATTATCCATTGTTTTGAAGTAATCAAGATGGTCGTTATCAATATTGAGAAGAACCGATATATCGGGAGACATCTGAAGAAAAGTATCAACAAACTCACAAGCCTCGCAAACCATTGTTTCACTCGTTCCCGCAATACCGTTGGAATTAAGAAGCGGAAGTCTTCCGCCGATAACTGCAGTAGGTTCCATCTTGTTTAAATATAAAATTTGTGTTATCATAGAGGTAACGGTTGTTTTACCGTGAGTTCCGCAAACACCGATAACATTATCAAAACGGCGGGTTAAGGCACCTAATAAATGGCTTCTTTCCATGGTCGGAATATTATTTTCCTTAGCGGCAACTATTTCGGGGTTATCCTTTGATATTGCCGCCGAATATACAACAAGCTCAGCACCCTTTATATTTTCAGAATTATGCCCCATATAAACCTTAATACCAAGAGCTTTAATTCTTTTTAATGGGTCGCTCTCATTATTATCGGAGCCTGTAAGTATATAACCCTTGCTATGAAGAATTTCCGCAAGCGGACACATTCCGCTTCCGCCGATTCCTATCATATGAATGTGCTTAACCTGATTTATTATTTTATCTTCAAAGCGAAGTTCTTTCATAATCGCACCTCAAAAAATTTACTATATTCATTATAATGGAATAGGTAAAGCGAAACAATTCTGTTTCGCTACAAAATCATTGATTTTGCGACAAATTTTTAATAAAAATTTGTCCTATCCCATTGCAATGAGTGTTGTGCAAAATTAAATATTAGAATTTAATTTTGCTGAAGCCACTTTACAAGTGGCTTGTCGGAACGCTTTTAAGCGTTTCGACTAACTACATTCATTATATTACTTTTTTACGGAAAAATAAACACTTTTTTTAGGAGAAAAAGAAAATTATGCTTAATATTCCTGAAAAAACTCAATATGTAATAAATAATCTTCAAAACAATGGATTTGAAGCCTATATCGTTGGCGGATGTGTTAGAGATATGCTTTTGGGTAATCTTCCTCATGATTTCGATATAACCACCTCTGCAACACCCGAAGAAATAATTGCTATTTTTGAAAAAACTGTGCCAACAGGACTTAAGCACGGAACTGTTACTGTTATCGTTGACAAAACACCGATTGAGGTTACAACCTTCAGAACAGAAAGCAGTTATTCTAATCACAGAAGTCCCGATAAGGTAGAGTTTGTGAGAAATCTGAAAGACGACCTTTCCCGCCGTGATTTCACTGTTAATGCTATGGCTTATAACAAAGATGGGCTTAGGGATTATTATGGTGGTAAAGAAGACCTTGAAAACAAAATTTTAAGGGCTGTTGGAAAGGCGGAGCTTCGCTTTAAAGAAGATGCCCTTAGGATTTTAAGGCTTTTCCGTTTTGCTTCAAGTCTTGGCTTTGAAATTGAAGAAAACACCTTAAAATGTGCCTTAGATGAGCTTAAAAGCCTTGAAATGATAAGCGTTGAAAGAATATTCCAAGAGCTTAAAAAGGCTGTAACAGGACAAAACATTAAGGCAATCTCCCCTCTTATCAAAGCAAACGGTCTTGCCTTTTTAGGAATAACAAAAGAGCCTGATTATGAAAAGGTACAGAAAATTAACAAAAAGGGAAATCTTGCTTTATTCTCTTTTCTTTATTTATCAAGTTTTGATATCCTTTCTGTTCTTGAAAAATTAAAGGTTTCGAATGCTCTTAAAAACTATTCTGCCGAGCTTTTAAATCTTTTATCCCTCCAAATTCCAAAATCTAAGGCAGATATTAAAAGAAAACTTAAAGAAAGAGAAATATTTGAAGATTATCTGCTAATTTTAAAGGAAATCTTCCACACCGATACAACCTATCTTGAAAATATGCTAGAAGAAATTTTCGAAAAGAATGAGCCATATCTTATAAGACATTTAAAAATCGATGGTAACGAGCTTTTAAAAATGGGAGTTCCTCCTCAAGAAATCGGAGAAAAACTAAATCATCTATTAAAGCTTGTCATTGAAAATCCTATGCTTAACACCAAAGAAAATTTAATACTAAACTTACCGTAACAAACTTAAATCAGTACCATAAACTGTAGTATATACAGCTTGGTGCTGATTTTTTTATGAAGAGAAGAATTATATGAAGAAAATCACAATTATTGGCGGAGATAACCGCCTTAAACTCGTTAAAGAGGCACTTGTTAAAGAGGGCTATGCAGTTGATACCTACGGGCTATACGAGGATGATGTTGCAACTATTTATACCTCCGAGGTGATAGTTTTCCCCGTACCAACAACAAAGGATTCAAAAACTGTTTTCGCCCCCTTGACTTCCAAGAAAATTCTATTAGATGAAATTTCAGAGGAAATAAATCAAGAGCAACTAATTTTAAGCTGCAACTATAATTTCGAAAATAAAAGATGCATTGATTACGGCTCACTCGATAGTTATGCCCTTTTAAACTCAGTTCCAACGGCTGAGGGTGCTATTAAAATTGCTATAGAAAATACTGCTTTCACCCTTTGGAAAAGCAAAGTTTTAGTTATAGGCTATGGCAGAGTTGGAAAAATACTTGCCGATAGACTCAAGGCTTTAGGCGCTTTTGTTACTGTTAGCGCCAGAAAGCCTGCAGATTTTGCAATGATTTCTTCCTTAGGTTTCTGTTACATACACACCGCTGAAATAGAGCAAAATCTTTCTGATTTTGATATTATTTTTAATACGGTTGATGTAACGGTCATAAGCGAAGCGGCACTTAAAAAATGCAAAGCTCATCTGCTGATAGACCTTTCCTCAAAAGGCGGTTTTCATCTTGAAACCGCAAAAAAATGCGGTATAAAAGCGATAAAAGCCCCAGGGCTTCCCGGGATAATCGCTCCAAAAACCGCAGCAGAAATTCTTAGTAATACCATAACAACAATAATTAACACATATAATTAGAGGTGAAATTTATGGAAAATATAACCATCGGCTATGCCTTTTCCGGCTCCTTTTGCACGCTGAAAGCTTCAATGAAAGCCTTAAGAAAATTAGCCGAATATAATATAAAAATCAAGCCTATAATGTCAGACATCGTTTATAAAACAGATACAAGATTTGGAAAGGCTGAAGATTTTATAAAAGAGGCAGAAGAAATCTGCAATGAAAAAATTATACACACTATTGCTGCCGCTGAGCCAATTGGTCCTAAAAACTTACTTGATGCGATAGTTGTTTGCCCATGCACCGGCAACACAATTGCAAAAATAGCCTTAGGAATTACCGATACTCCCGTTACAATGGCTGTTAAGGCACATTTACGTAATAACAAGCCCGTAATCTTAGGGATTGCAACAAACGATGCCTTAGGTGCCTCTGCTAAAAATTTGGGACTTCTCCATAACACAAAGAATATATACTTTGTACCCTACGCTCAGGATGACCCGTTCTCTAAGAATAATTCACTTATTTGCGATTTCAGTTTGCTTTCAGAAACTGTTGAGCAAGCTCTTAAAGGCAACCAAATTCAGCCTGTAATAAAATAAAAACGCGTTCTTTTAGAACGCGTTTTAATATTTAATTAAGCCTTGCCAACAGAACCGAAGAGCTCCATTTTTTCTTTAACTGTTGCTTTAATAGCTTCAACGCCATCAGCAAGAAGTTTTCTGGGATCAAAACCTTTACCAGCAAGGTCCTTACCGGCTTCAATATATTTACGGGTAGCCTCAGCAAATGCTAACTGACACTCAGTATTAACATTGATTTTAGAAACGCCCAAAGAAATTGCCTTTTTAATCATATCTGCGGGGATACCAGTACCACCGTGAAGAACTAGGGGCATATCGCCTGTTAACTGCTGAATAGCATCAAGGGCATCAAAGCGAAGACCTGCCCAATTTTCAGGGTACTTTCCGTGGATATTACCGATACCGGCAGCCAACATTGTAACACCCAAATCAGAAATCATTTTGCATTCCTTGGGGTCTGCAACCTCGCCAGCACCAATAACGCCATCTTCCTCGCCGCCTATTGAGCCAACCTCAGCCTCAAGAGAAAGACCCTTACTTTCACAGATAGCAACCAATTCCTTAGTTTTCTCAATATTTTCCTCAATCGGATAATGAGAGCCATCGAACATAACAGAAGAAAATCCTGCTTCGATACATTTCTTAGCGTGTTCATAGCTACCGTGGTCAAGGTGAAGAGCAACAGGAACGGTTATTCCAAGCTCGTTAATCATACCGTTAACCATTCCAACAATAGTAGTATAACCGCACATATATTTACCTGCACCCTCACTAACGCCGAGGATAACGGGGCTTTTAAGCTCTTCTGCGGTTAAAAGAATAGCCTTTGTCCATTCAAGGTTGTTAATATTGAACTGACCAACTGCATACTTTCCTGCCTTTGCTTTGGTAAGCATTTCTTTTGCCGAAACTAACATTTAAAAAATCCTCCAAGAATAAAATTTCTACTAGATATTGTATACCAAAACATATATAAAATCAAGAAATTTTTACACTGTTTCTAATATTTTTTCTTCCTCTTCTTTTGGCGCTTCTAAAAGCTCAGGATTTGCAAGATATTTTTTAAAAGCTCTGAATGCAGTTGCAAAATATGAGCCTGAGCAAATGCGCTCATCCATTGTAACACCGATAGGTATACACTTTTCAAAAACAATTTCTCCACCCTTGCGTTTTGCAACCTCACGGCTGTTACCCATAGCTAAGAAAACGCTTGTTGTTCCAAACTCATAGCAATGATGATAGATATGATTTGTTCTGATAGAAGCCAAGTTAGTAATACCAAAGCTCATATGGAAGGGCGACATATCAATAATTGATTTTGGAAGCAAACCGTGCTTATCAAGAAACTTTAAAACACCAACACCAACAGGTAAAAGACCGGGAACTGAAAGTAAAAATTTCATAATTTTTTCAGTTCCGTTATTTTCGGGAGCTTCACGGTTTTCAGCAACATACCTGTTAATAGTGTTATTTACGGTGAAAATATCATCATTCTCTTTGAAATACATTTTAGACATTGTGCCCTCATGACTTTCAAGCGACTGAAGCACTACCATACCAACCGAAATTTCATTTCTTTGATAAACCCTTTTGTTAACAACAAAACGGTTAAGCTCAGGAAACTGCGACATAGTTTTAACATAAGCCGCAATAATAAGAGCCATATGGCTGATATTTATTCCCTCTTTGCGCTTTTTGTTAATATACTTCTGAATTGGCTCATGAGGAATATCAATAGTGGTCATATTCATAGAGTCAACTCTCTTATTCATAATATAAGGGGCAATCAGATACATGGGGTCAACATTTTTGACTTTCTTTCCGTCTGCTCGCATATAAATCTCCTATCTGCCAAATAAAAGGCACAAATATTAAAATCATAATAACATATTTCGACAAATTTTACAACATTTTTTTAACAGTTTATGAACAAAATAAAACGGGTCATAAGACCCGTTTTACTTTATATAATAGGAATTAAAATCATTTTGCGAGATTTGAACATATCCTCATTTAATCCATTTATCTGCATTATTTCTTCAACGCTTGCATTATTGTCTCTAGCGATATCCCAAACCTTCTCGTTTTCCTCAGCAAAATAAACCTTTAGTGCCTCTCTTCCTTTTCTTTCAACGGGAGAATTTTCATCAAGCATCATATCGGAAATTAGACCTATGTTCTTTCGCTCGTAAACTGCCGTGTTGGTTGAGATTTCAACCCTAACCTCTATACAATTTGAGGATGTTATGGTATAAGAGCAGGAAACAATTTCGAGTTTCGGGTCGCAATGCGGAACACCAAGTTCAAGTTTTACAGGGCATTTAAACTCGAAATCTATCGGTTTTTCATAGAAGACCGAGGTGTCATTTTCATCGCAAACTATCATCCCAACCATCAGCGTTCCGTAAATCGTCATATATGACTCTTCAAATTTGCAGTTTGCCGACTGAACATTACTCCAGATATCAACAACCGAAACAACATCACTTTCAAGTTCTATGCTCTTTTTACAATTGAAATTCTCACAAATGTTATTTGTTATTCTCTCAAAATTTATATTATTCTTCTTGATATCTGCCTTATATTTTCTCGAATAGGCATCTAAAATAACCGCTACCTCATTTGAACAATAACCCTCGCAACTAAGCAAAATCTTAGCGTTAACCGAGAAGCTTTTAGCCTCGCCCGCCCCAGATATTCTCGGTTTGATTTCAAGTGAACAAACACTTGATTTTGTATCGCATTTGCAACTATCTGTAATACCCTCAACATCAACTATCTGACTGAAAGGAATGGTTGATTTAACACACTGAGGTTGTGCCATATTTTCGGCACAGTATATTATACTAACCGACATTTCGCCCTTAACAACCGCTTTATCGTTTATCACCTTGGTTTCCTTAACACAAGAATTTGCTTCATATCTTAAAATATTGCAAATAGGCGGTTGGCTCTGACCTATTCTGATTTCATCCTCAATCATAAGGTATTTCTCGGCATAACCCATAGGAACGGTGGCATTAGCTATTCCTCTTTTAAGTTCAACCGCCTCATCATCATAATCTGATACTATATCGCAGCATTTTCTCTTGAAAATTTTAACCGATATTGAAATTGCGCCGTGAATATCAACCTTTCTGCCTGTTACTGCCCTGCAATTTATGTATTCTTTTCTGGCATTACAACAAATATTTGCATTTTGGCATTCATTTTGCATTTCATATGATTTTGAAAAGGGATACTGATATTCATAAGAGCAAAGCTTTCCGTTTTTATCGCAATAAATTAAGGTTATTTGGACTATGCCCTCGATTGTTATCGTTCTGCCGTTAATACTTTTGGAGGCAATTCGAGGCTCTGCCTGACATTTAAAAATTTTAGAAATATCAGGGCAAAAATCAGGCAAGGTAAAATCAACATCTATCGCCTGCTCCAAAGAATCGTTAAATACGGTATCATTAAAATAAACGCTTGTCTTTAAACATTTTTGTTCCATAAAAATATCCTCTCTCTGTATGAATACTTATGTTTAATAGTATTCATACAAAAAGAGGAATATGCTAAAAATTATTCAAGCTCGAATGCACCTGTATAAAGCTGATAGTACTTACCTTTTTCTTCAATCAGCTTTTCGTGAGAGCCTCGTTCAATAATTCTGCCCTGCTCCAAAACCATAATAACATCTGAGTTCTTAACGGTTGAAAGCCTATGAGCAATAACGAAAACTGTTCTCCCCTGCATTAGCTTATCCATTCCTTTTTGAACTATTGCTTCGGTTCTGGTATCAATGCTTGAGGTAGCCTCATCAAGTATCATAACAGGCGGGTCTGCAACGGCAGCTCGGGCTATTGCGATTAACTGTCGCTGTCCCTGAGAGAGATTTGAGCCGTTATTTGTAAGACAAGTATCATATCCGTTTGGAAGTCTTGTTATAAAGTCATCTGCACCCGAAAGCTTAGCAGCTTCAATGCATTCTTCATCAGTAGCATCAAGTCTGCCGTATCTAATGTTATCCATAACTGTTCCTGTGAACAGATTAGTTTCCTGCAAAACAATGCCAAGAGAACGCCTTAAATCGCTCTTTTTAATCTTATTGATATTGATACCGTCATACCTAATCTTACCGTCAGCAATATCATAGAAGCGGTTTATAAGGTTGGTAATTGTGGTCTTACCTGCACCCGTTGCACCAACGAACGCCACCTTCTGTCCAGGCTCTGCATAGATATCAATGTTATGAAGAACAATCTTTTCATCTGTATAACCGAAGTCAACATCGAAGAGTCTTACATCACCTGCAAGGCGGGTATAGGTAACTGTTCCATCCTTATGAGGATGACGCCAAGCCCAGATACCTGTTCTCTTATCAGCTTCGGTTATCTCACCGTTTTCATCAACCTTTGCATTAACAAGGGTTACATATCCGTCATCCACCTCGGGCTCTGAATCCATAAGTGCAAAAACTCTCTCTGCACCCGCAAGTCCCATAACAACCGAGTTAATCTGCTGAGAAAGCTGATTAACATTTCCTGTGAACTGCTTGGTCATATTAAGGAACGGTATAACAACGCTTATTCCAAATACAACCTCTCTGCCAACAAGCTTTGAAATACTTATATTCTCAAACCCATTCCAGAGCAGAAAAACTCCGCCAACAGTTGCAATGATAACATAAAGAATATTACCTATATTCATATTGATAGGTCCTAAAAGGTTTGCATAAGCGTGAGCCTTGTTACTGTCCTCAAACAACTGCTCATTAACCCTATCAAATTCCTCGCTTACCTTTTTCTCGTGGTTAAAAACCTTAACAACCTTCTGGCCATTCATCATTTCCTGAATATAGCCCTCGGTTTTACCGATGGATTTTTGTTGGCGGATAAAATATTTGGCACTGCCTCCGCCGACAGTCTTGGTTATATAAAAGAGCAAGAACACTCCAAATACAACTACAAGAGTTATCCAAACGCTATACCAAAGCATAATTCCAAATACACAGAGAACGATAATACCCGCTTGCAAAAGGGTCGGAAGGGATTGCGAAACCAATTGGCGAAGAGTATCGATATCATTGGTATAATGACTCATAATATCGCCGTGCTTATGGGTATCAAAATACTTAAGGGGTAAATTCTGCATACCGTTAAAAAGGTTTTTACGCATTTTTCCAAGGAAGCCCTGAGTTATATATGCCATAAGCTGAGTATGGGCAAAAACAGAAATGAGAGAAACAACATAAAAGGATGCAAGAATTATAATTTTAGGAATAATAACTTCTTTTGCCCCTGCCCAATCTCTGCTAACATACCATTCTTCAATAGCGGCAATTATCTGCTGATTAAAGATTGCGGGAAAGGTTGCAACTATTGCCGAAAAGATAATGCAAAAAATTGCAAGAGGCAATAAAACGGGATAATAACTGAATAGGGTTTTAATAATTCTTTTAAAGGCCGAGAAATTGAACTTTCTGACAGCAGGAACACCCTTTGGCAGATTACGAGGCATATCGTTATTTGATTTTTTATCACTCATCACTGCCACCTCCTGTTGTCTGCTGTTCGTAAACCTCTCTGTAAATTTCGCTTGAGGATAACAACTGCTTATGGTTACCAACTGCGGCGATTTTGCCGTTTTCCATAACGATAATCATATCTGCTTCCTCAACCGAAGCCACACGCTGAGCAATAATAATCTTAGTAGTTTCAGGGATAAAGTCCTTAAAGCCCTTTCTGATAAAAGCATCGGTTTTAGTATCAACTGCACTTGTTGAGTCATCCAAAATTAAAATTTTCGGTTTCTTCAATAGTGCTCTTGCGATACAAAGTCGTTGCTTCTGACCGCCCGAAACATTAGTACCGCCCTGCTCAATATAAGTTTCATATTTTTCGGGGAAGTTTTCAATAAACTCATCAGCCTGAGCGAGCCTGCAAACCTCTTTTATTTCCTCATCAGTTGCATTTTCATTACCCCAACGAAGATTTTCGTTTATAGTTCCGGAAAATAGCTGATTTTTCTGAAGTACCATAGCAACGCTATCTCTCAAGGCGGTAATGTCATAATCTCTTACATCAACACCACCTACCAAAACCTCACCCTCGGTAACATCATAAAGTCTCGGAATTAACTGTACCAATGAGGTTTTAGAAGAGCCTGTTCCTCCGAGAATACCAACCGTCATACCTGATTTGATTTCAAGGTTTATATCCTCGAGTGCATTTCTTTTTGCTTTATCGGAATATTTGAAATTAACATTTTTAAAGGTTATAGAGCCATTCTTAACCTCAAAAACAGGGTTTTCGGTATTTATAAGGGAGGGTTCTTCATTTAAAACCTCGCAGATACGTTTCATTGATTCGAGCGACATTGTTATCATAACGTAAATCATTGAAAGCATCATAAGGGACATCAAAATCTGAACACCGTAAGTAAGCATCGCAGAAATCTGACCTACATCAACCTTAAGTCCTCCGCTTGTGATAGTAAGATATGAGCCGAGGAACAAAATCATAACAGTATTGAAATACATACAAAACTGCATTATAGGAGTGTTAAGTGCGACAATTCGTTCTGCCTTTGTGAAATCATCGGTAATGCCATCTGCCGCAACGGCAAACTTCTGCTTTTCATAGTTTTCTCTTGAAAAGCCTTTAACAACCCTCATTCCTCGAACGTTTTCTTCAATAGATTCATTCAATCTGTCATACTTCTTGAAAACTCTTCTGAATGCAGGCATAGCCTTTTTTGCAACCATTAACAAACCAAAAATCAGAACAGGAATAACAACAACAAAAGAGGTTGCCAATGCTCCTCCCATAGTGTAAGCCATAAAGATAGAGAAAACAAACATCATCGGACTTCTTATAGCCGTTCTTATAATCATCATATATGACATCTGAACATGGGTTATATCAGTTGTAAGACGGGTTACAAGCGAGGTGGAAGAAAACTTATCAATATTAGAAAATGAAAAGCTTTGAATTTTTGAGAACATATCGTGTCTCAAATTCTTTGCAAAGCCTGAAGAAGCCTTAGCACAGGTTATTGCCGCAATACCACCGCAGCAAAGCGAAACAAGTGCCAACGCTATAAGCAACAATCCCGTTTTTATAACCGATTCAATAGGTGCTCCCGCCTTGATAGCATTAACAAGGTCGGCTGTGAAAAACGGAATCATAACTTCAATTATAACCTCTCCC
>JAZPXP010000051.1:0-2433 GCA_045543715.1 Acutalibacteraceae bacterium | reverse complement strand
GGCTGTTCCCAACCCCTATCTTTCATTTCCTTTTTAGTTATAGGTAAAAATGGCATAATATCAACTCTTAATTTAATATAAATTTAGTATATCATATCATCAAAATTTTCGCAAGGAGAATAGAAATGGATGAACAAGGTTTCACTAGAAAAAGCCGTTTCGCAGAAATTTTTATAACCCAGATAATTGCAATGGTTATAATTTTAATCTCGGTTTTGATTGTTAAATATTTTTTCAAATCAACCTATGACGATTTAAAGGTTTGGTACAAAGAGGAAATTTGCGCTGTTACTGATGTTAATGAGGTCTTAGAATAATGAAATTAAAGCTTTTAGGCACAGAAATATATATATCCTTTTTGTTTATGGCAGTAATTTGCGTTATGCTTGCAACCGACCGAACAGGACTATTGCTTCCTACCCTTTTTGCTGTTTTAATGCACGAAATAGGACATCTTTTTGCAATGTGGGTTTTAGACTGTTCCCCAAAGCAAATTAAACTAATTCCCGCCTCTGTTCAGATTACTGCACCCTTAACCTCAAAATATAAAAACGATATAATAATTGCAATTATTGGACCTATAGTTAATCTTTTGTTATTTTTCGTGCTTTATATCAACTTTTTGTGCTTTAAAAATTCAATAATCCTTAACTATGCACTTATAAACTTGCTGATAACCATATTTAATCTTATGCCGGTTATAGGACTTGACGGCGGAACTATTCTCTTTTCAGTACTTGCCAAAAAAACCGAATACAACAAAGCCATCTTAACCCTAAAAATTATAACCTTAATTGTTGCCGCTGCAGTTATTTTTTTAGCAGTTACCCTTACAATTAGAGGAAAAATAAATATCTCGCTTTATATTATAGGAATTTATTTAGTTATTGCAAGTATTATTAAAATGTAGTAAAATAAATATATATTTTACGCAAAGGATTTTGAAATGGACACTAAAAAATTTGAGGAATTATTACTATCTGTTCAAAAACCCGGAAGATATTCGGGCGGTGAAATGGGAAGCGTTATAAAGGATAAGGAAAGCGTTGATATTCGCTTTGCTTTCTGTTTTCCCGATACCTATGAAATAGGTATGTCTCATCTTGGAATGAAGATACTTTATTCACTTTTTAATGAACGGGATGATATCTGGTGCGAAAGGGTTTTCTGCCCTTGGCCCGATTTTGAAGAGGTTATGCGAAGAGAAAATATCCCCCTCTTCGCCCTTGAAAGCCGAGATGCAATTAAAGATTTTGATTTCATCGGCTTTACTATGCAATACGAAATGTCATATACAAATGTTTTAAATATGCTCGACCTTGCAGGTCTGCCCTTAAAATCTAAGGATAGAAAGGCACTTTCTCCTTTGGTTGTTGCAGGCGGTCCTTGCGTTTGCAATCCCGAGCCGATTGCCGATTTTATCGACCTTTTCTTTTTAGGCGAGGGCGAAGAGGTTGACCTTGAGGTAATCGACCTTTATAAAGAATTTAAAGCAAAAGGTGCTTCTAAAGAGGAATTTCTTAAAGCCGCTGCTAAAATTGATGGTGTATATGTACCCTCGCTATATGATATCGAATATAATGAGGATAACACCATAAAGGCTATTATTCCAAAAGATGCCCCAAAAACCGTTAAAAAGCGTATTATAAAAGATTTGGACAAGTCTTATTATCCCGACAATTTCATCGTTCCATTTATCGAAATAGTTCACGATAGAGTTGTTCAAGAAGTTTTCAGAGGTTGTATTAGAGGATGCCGTTTTTGTCAGGCAGGGTTTATTTACCGCCCTGTAAGAGAAAAGAGTTATGAGACTGTCAATGCTCAGGCAAAGGCGCTCTGTGAGAATACAGGTTATGACGAAATTTCACTTTCCTCTCTAAGCACAAGCGACTATACCGAGCTTGAGCCTTTACTTAACAATCTTCTTTCTTGGACCGAGAAAAGCCATATAAGCTTAGCTCTTCCAAGCCTTAGAATTGATAACTTTTCGGACGAGCTTCTTAACAAAATTAACCACATAAGAAAGAGTGGCTTAACCTTTGCGCCCGAAGCCGGAACTCAAAGACTTCGTGATGTTATCAATAAAAATGTTACAGAGGAAGAAATTCTTTCAACCTGTGAAACTGCTTTTAAGGGTGGCTATACCGCTGTTAAGCTTTACTTTATGTTAGGTCTTCCAACCGAAACCGATGAAGATTTAAAAGGTATTGCCGATTTGGGACAGAAAATCGTTAACAAATTCTATTCAATGCCAGATAAACCTAAGGGCAAATCTGTTTCGGTTTCTATCAGCGTTTCAACCTTTGTTCCAAAACCCTTTACTCCCTTTCAATTTGAGCCGCAGATTGATGAAAAAGAAATCAGAAGAAGACAGGAATATCTTAAATCCTGTATCACAACACGCAAGATTTCCCTTAGCTATCACGACTCTTC
>JAZPXP010000050.1:0-2888 GCA_045543715.1 Acutalibacteraceae bacterium | reverse complement strand
CCGAAGATATTCAGGTCAAAAGTTACTCCTACTGCAATTGAATATATGTCGCGTGATACTATTCTATTTGCGGAAGATTATCTCGGCAAAAAATTCCCCGATAAGAAAAACGATGCATATATTCTATTGACCTTCGATGGAAACACCGAAGCTCAGGTTAACGAAGATATGAATACTGTTGCCGAGCTTTGTCTTGGAATCGGTGCAGTTGACGTATATATTGTTGACACAGAAGAACGTAAAAAGTCAGTTTGGTCATCCCGAGGTGCTTTTCTTGAGGCAATTAAAGCGTCTACAACCGAAATGGATGAATGCGACGTTGTAGTACCTGTGAACAAAGTTGATGAATTTATAAACTTTACACATGAATTAGCTAAGCGTAAGGGAGTTAGAATACCGAGCTTTGGTCATGCAGGGGACGGTAATCTGCATGTATATATTTGCAAGGATGAGCTATCTCAAAGTGCTTGGAAAAAAGTGTTGAACGATTGTTTCGATGAAATGTACAGCAAGGCCGAAGAACTCGGTGGCTTAGTTTCGGGTGAACATGGTATTGGATATGCCAAAAAGGATTATCTAAAGAAACAACTTGGAGATACGCCAATTGCAATAATGCAGGGCATTAAAAAGGTTTTTGATGAGAAAAATATTTTAAATCCTGAAAAGATTTGCTTTTAAAAAGTTATTCTATTGCAAAAAGAATTCGGCTAAGAAAAATTAGATTGAAATATCTAGAAAGTTAGGTTGTAAGGAATAAAAATGGATATTAAAGTATTACATCTTATCGAAGGTGCAAAAGAAGCAAAGGGTGTAACAGTAATAATTGATGTTTTCAGGGCTTTTACTGTGGAAGCCTATATCATGAATGGCGGTGCTGAAAAAATCATTCCTATTGGTGATTTGGATTTTGCTTATAATTATAAAAAGGAGCACCCCGAGGTTTTGCTTATCGGTGAGAGAGGCGGAAAAATATGTAAGGATTTCGATTTCGGAAACTCTCCATCGCAGATAAGTAATGCTGATTTTGTTGGTAAAACGGTTGTGCATACCACGAGTGCCGGAACACAAGGAATTGCTAATGCTAAAAATGCAGATGTTATTTTAACCGGCAGTCTTACAAATGCTAAAGCCGTGGCTGAATACATAAAACTTCTCAACCCAGAAAATGTTTCTTTGGTTTGTATGGGACTTGAAGCTAAATCACAAACAGAAGAAGACACACTTTGCGCAAATTATATAAAAAGTATACTTGAAGGTTGCCCAATGGATTTAACCAAGGAAATTGAAGAGCTGAAAATCACCAGTGGTGCGAAGTTTTTTGATAAATCTCAAAACGATGTCTTTCCTCAAGAAGATTTTAATTTATGCACCAGGGTTGATATCTTTAATTTTGTTTTAAGAGTTAAAAAAGAAGATAGTTTGTGCGTTGTTGAAAGGATTGATTTGAAGTAATGACAACACTTATTTTAGTTAGGCATGGACAAAGCGAGGCAAATCTCGATAAGTGTTTTGCAGGTCAAACAAATCCTGATTTAACACAAATGGGACATGAGCAAGCTGAGGCGTTGTCGACTTGGATTATAGAAAATTTTAAAATAGATAAAATCTATTCAAGCGACCTTATAAGAGCCTACAATACCGCAAAGCCAACCTCGGAAAAAATAGATGTTCCGATTACCAAAAGTAAGGCATTAAGAGAAATAAATGCAGGTTATTGGCAAGGAAAAACCTTTGACTATATAATAGATAAATTTCCTGTAGAATATTCTGTATGGCTTAATAATATAGGAAATGCTGTATGTTCGGGTGGGGAGTCAGTAGAAGAGCTTCTTCATCGAGTTCTTTCAGCTTTAAAAAAGATAGTAAAAGAAAATCCAGATAAAACAGTCCTTGTTGTAACTCATGCAACACCTATAAGAGTTATTCAGTCATATTACGAAAACGGTTCGATTGAATTTATGCATAATACTCCGTGGGTGCCAAATACTTCTGTTACGGTATGTGAATGTGAAGAAGAAACATTTTCTTTAAAACTTATAGGCTATGACGATTATCTTAATAATTTAAAAAGCACTTTACCTAGTAATGTTTAAAAAATTAAATAAATTTAATCAGTCGTTCACTTATAATAGCAAGAAGGCTCGGGTTTCCCGAGCCTTCTTAAATTTAGTTAAAATTTTATGAAAAAATCTTATTTCATGCTGTTTTCATAAGACTCAATCATTTTCTTAACCATCTGACCGCCGATAGAACCGGCCTGCTTAGCAGTAAGGTCGCCGTTGTAACCCTGCTTAAGATTTACGCCAACCTCCCTTGATGTTCCCGAGTGTTATTAAAATTTACTTTAAAGACCTAATCGAACCACTAAAAATACATATCTCATCTTAAAGGCAAAACTTTGACTATTCGTTACGAATATGTTAGTAGAGTGTATATTAGTTAGACAAAAATTTAATTAAATCTAAAATCTCCATGGTGATTTTGTTTCAAGAATGTTTTAATTTCACCATTGTCCTTAGTCAAGTCTAATTTCGTCAATGGTTTTTGTAAAATTGATCGCTATATTAATGTGATTGAATCTTACTTTGCTTAATATAGTTTTGAGGGGATATACCGGTTATCTTTTTAAATGTTTTACTAAAGTGATAAATATCGGAAAAATTTAGTTCTTCTGCGATTTCTCCTATGGAGTGAGTGTCAAGCAATAGTAATTGTTTTGCCTTTTCAATCCGATGTTTTTGTCTGAATTCTATAGGGTTTTCACCGCTGTATTCTCTGAAAAGTTTTCTAAAGTAGCCTTCGCTGACTCCGCAAATCTGTGCTATTTCATTAAGCGTTTTATCAGAGTTGTTTTCCATAAGTTCAATACCTTCCTGTATGTATTTGAA
>JAZPXP010000049.1:0-3331 GCA_045543715.1 Acutalibacteraceae bacterium | reverse complement strand
GTCAGTTCCTGTTATATGATATTTAAGATGATATTTAAGCAGTGAATTTTTATCATAATTTTTTATGTAACTGCGGTCTCTTGTCTCTATAAGCTTTTCATTTTCACTATAGAGCTTTAAATCGGTAACCGAAAAATCAGCACCCGCTTCAATAATACTTTCGAGCTGCTTTTCAACCTTTAAAGGAAGATAGATATCATCATCATCCAAAAATGAGATATACTCCCCTTTAGCCTGTTTAATGCCTATGTTACGGGTCTTGGCAGAACCCTCATTGACTTCATTTTTTATAAGCTTAATATCTAAATCGGGAAATTTATTTCTAACCTCAGCTATATGTTTCGCAACAATTAAATTCAATTTTTCATCCGAATTGTCATCAACAACAATAACCTCAATTTCCTTGTAGGTCTGCTTGGCTAACGAAATTAAAGCCTTTTTAAGCTCAGTGTCTCTTCTGTATGTAGGAACAACTATGCTAACCAAATCGCAGACCTCCTCATTTTAGATATGCTTATACAGATAAATTATAACATAACAAAACGTCTATAGCAAGATAAATTATATATTATGATTATAGATATATAAAAGAATATAACAAAAATATGTGGTCATTTTATCTCTCACCAACTTTACCTGTATTATTGTTGTAAAATCAAGTGGGTAAAAATTACTACGTATTAACCAAAGAATAAGGCATAAAAAAATCCGTGCTTCCCATAAGGGAAACACGGATTTTTGGTCGAGGCGACAGGATTTGAACCTGCGGCCTCTGCGTCCCGAACGCAGCGCTCTACCAAACTGAGCCACGCCTCGATATTAAGTTTTTAGCCAACTTCTTTTAGTCAGCCATATAATTATATATATTAAAGTCTTAAAAGTCAAGGTTTTTTATAAATGTTCTGAAAGTTAATAAACCCCTGCTAAAATGCAGGGGTTTAAATTATTTTTTTTTGCTTTTTTTATTTATATTTTTACTCTTCTCTTTGGTAAATCCTTCGGTACTTTCCTTCATAAACATTATTTTAACCGTCATCAAAATCAATTTTATATCAAGGAAGAAGGAATAATTCTGAATATACATAAGGTCAAGCTGAAGCTTATCATAGGGCGTTGTATTATACTTACCGTATAACTGAGCGTAACCTGTAAGTCCTCCGCGCATTTTAAGGCGGTAAACAAACTCAGGGATTTCCTCGGAATACTGCTTTATATGTTCTATTCTTTCGGGTCGAGGACCTACAAGACTCATATTGCCTATAAGGATATCTATCAGCTGAGGAAGCTCATCAAGTCTTGAAGCCCTTAGAATTTTACCGACAGGAGTTATTCTCGGGTCATTATCCTCAGCAGGTCTTGCACCATCCTTTTCAGCATCTACAATCATACTTCTGAACTTATGAATCTTAAAAATTTGACCGTTGATAGTACTTCTATCCTGACGGAAGAAAATAGGTCCGCCATCATAAAGCTTAATAGCAAGAGCGGATATCAGCAACAGCGGTGAGGTTATTATAAGTAACACTAAGGAAACGATGATATCGGTTGCACGCTTGAAAAAGCGTTGTTCAATGGTAAGTCCCATATTGCGATAAAGCAATAACGGAGTATCGAACAAGTGAACTGTTTCAGCTGCACGAACGAATATATCAGAAACCTTGGTTGTTGTGTAAGTCCTTATATCATTTTCGAAACAAATTTTAAGTATTCTATTTCGTTGTTCCGAATGAACATCATAAATAATAACACACTCATATTGCTTTATCATTTCGGCAAGTCTTGTTATACCAACCGAAATATGTGCCACTTCACCTATATTGAACTTATCTTTTCTGAATTTGGTTTTTTCTAAAAATGCAAAGGGTGAATAATTATCATAGACCACTAAAGTTTTCCTTGCCGGGAAAAGCTTTTTCATAACGAAATCGCCGCTAAAAATAAGCACAACAATAACCGCTACATTAGCAATAACCATCATAATAAGCGGAACAACGGTTACAAATCTTGCCGCCAAAAGAACTATCTGCAAATAGATAACAAATGCGGTTGCTAAGGTTGCTAAAATCTGAGCAATTATAAGATTTGTTCTACGATATGTTCCGTATTTCAGCCCATCTAACGAATTAAGGAATATAGTGAAAATGATAGCATAAACAAAATAGAAAAACCAGTTACCTTTCTGAACAAAAGGAACAACTATATAATTGTTATACTCGGTAAACCAAGCATACGCAAATACCATAGTTTGCATTAGAACTAACGCCACTGCAAATATGGAGCGTACCATTTTTTTAAACTGTTCGTTGCTCTTTTTGATAATATCACATCCTTAATGCCAAAAGAAAAATTATTTATTGGCACCAAACTTCTCGATTATTGCATCAACTATGCGTTCACTGGCATGTCCATCTCCATAAGGATTGGAGGCCTTGCTCATTCGGTCATATTCCTCGCTATCGGTTAGCAGCTTTATAGTTTCTGTATAAATTGCCTCACTGTCAGTTCCGACAAGCTTCAAGGTTCCTGCCTCTATTCCCTCGGGTCTCTCGGTTGTATCCCTCAAAACCAAAACAGGTTTTCCGAGAGAAGGGGCCTCCTCCTGAATTCCGCCGCTATCGGTAAGAATTATATGGGCTTTATTCTGGAAGTTATGGAAATCGAAAACCTCAAGAGGCTCGATAAGCTTAACCCTGTCGCAGTCGCCGAAAATTTCATCGGCAGCAGCGCGGACCAAGGGATTTTTATGAATGGGATAAATAACCTTGTAACCCGAAACCTCATCAAGCACCTTGCGGATACCTCTGAAGATATTGCGCATAGGCTCACCAAGGTTTTCTCTTCTATGAGCGGTTAAAAGTATCATTTTATCACCCTCAAGCCACTCAAGCTCAGGATGAGTATATCCCTCATCAACCGTAGTGCTCATAGCATCAATAACAGTATTACCTGTTACATAAATCTTCTTATCATCAATGTTCTCTTTAAGAAGATTTTCACGGCTGAGATTAGTTGGAGCGAAAAACATATCGGTGAAGCAATCGACCATCTGACGATTCATTTCTTCAGGATATGGGGAATATTTATTGTAAGTTCTGAGTCCTGCTTCAACATGGCCGATAGCAACTTGATTATAGAATGCTGCAAGTCCGCCCGCAAAGGTTGTTGAAGTATCCCCGTGAACAAGAACTATGTCGGGCTTCGCCTCTTTGATAACCCCGTCAAGTCCTGTTAATGCGCCAACCGTAATATCAACAAGGGTTTGTCCCTGTTTCATCATATTAAGGTCGTAATCAGGCTTGATATCAAAGGTTTCAAGCACCTGGTCAAGCAT
>JAZPXP010000048.1:0-5273 GCA_045543715.1 Acutalibacteraceae bacterium | reverse complement strand
CTGCGAACCAACTGGTTAAACGTAGGCACTAATTACACCTCCCTTAAATTTTCGTCCGAACCATACTTTTTCGCATAATTCGGCATGCTAAAATAGTTTATCACAAATTTTCAAATATGTCAAACATTTTTTAACCTAAATTAAAAAGGCGAAGGAAATTCCTTCGCCTTTTTATTTATCTTTCCTCACGGAAATATGAAAGACCGAGACTCTGCGGAGGCTGATGCTCCCTCTTCTTTCTCATACTTGTGATAATAAGTACGATAATCGTAACGATATAGGGAAGCATTTTGAAAAGCTCCTGAGTTTCTGTTCCGAGACCCTGAATATAGTTATTAGCATTACAAAGAGCACCGAAAACAAACGAGCCGAGGATAGCCATCGAGGGCTTCCAAAGAGCAAAGATAACAAGTGCTATAGCCATCCAACCACGGTCTCCGAAAGCATTGTTCGACCAAACACCGCTCGCATAAGCCATAACATACTGAAGTCCGCCAAGACCTGCAATAGCACTGCCGATACAGGTTGCAACATATTTATATTTTGTTACATTGATACCTGCGGCATCTGCAGTTGCGGGGTTTTCACCAACCGAGCGGAGATTAAGACCGACACGGGTTTTGTTAAGTATATAGGAAACAACCAAGGCGATAATTATCGCAAGATAGGTTAAAAAGTCATGCGAGAAAAACAGTTCGCCAAACCAACCTAAATCATCAGCAAAGGGAAGCTTTGCTGAGAAGAATGAGCTTGTCTTTGTGAGTGCAATAGAGGGTAACTCACTCTTTGTGATATTGATAAGCGAAGCACCAAGGAAGTTACCAAGACCGATACCTAAGGTTGTTAAAGCCAAGCCTGTTACATTCTGATTTGCATGAAGAGTAACGGTTAAGAAGCTATATATAAGACCCATAAGCATTGAGCCGATAATTGCACAGAGAAGTGGAATAATTACGGCAAGTGCGGGATTCATATTAGCAATATCGTTACCGCAGGCGTTTTCATAAAGGAAAGAGCCAACAACGCCGCTTATAGCACCAACATACATAATACCGGGGATACCGAGATTCAAATGTCCCGACTTTTCGGTTATGATTTCACCCGTTGAGCCATAAAGGAGCGGTACACCAAGGAGAATAGCACGGCAAATAAATTGAATAATCATGCTTTTGCCTCCTTTTTATGCTTAAACTTAATCGAATAATGGATAAAGAACTCGCAACCAACAAGCATAAGAATTACGATACCCACCATAATTTCAGAGAACGAGGAATTGAGAAGTGCTGTATCAGCAACCTTTGCAACACCAAGTCTTAAAAATACAACAATAGCAGTCATAACAACCATAATAAAGGGGTTAAACTGACCGAGCCATGACATCAGAATGGCTGTAAAGCCCTGACCGCCAACACTGTTTATGTTGATACTGTGGTCCTTACCGGCCACCAAAAGCATACCGGTTATACCGCATAAAGCACCCGAAATTACCATTGTTCTGATAATAACCTTTTTAACATTGATGCCGATATATCTTGCGGTATTCTGGCTTTCGCCAACAACCGAAATCTCATAGCCCTGCTTACTGTATTTAAGGTAAATATACATAACCACCGTAATAACAGCAACGGTAACTATATTAACAAAATAATCATTTCCTGCAACCGAGGGGAAGTTACCCTCAGCAACCGGGTTGATAACGTTAGAGCCGCCGCCCTTTATATAAACATAGTAAGCTATAATCTGGGTTGCGATATAGTTCATCATAAGAGTAAACAAGGTTTCATTGGTATTGAACAACGCCTTGAATACAGCGGGGATTACGCCCCATAAAGCACCCGCTAAAATACTTGTGATTACGATTACCGCCATAAGCACAGGATAAGGTAGCTTTTTGCCGAATTCTATCATACAGATTATAGAAGCAAGTCCTCCCATAAGGGCCTGACCTTCGGCACCGCAGTTCCAGAACTTCATTTTAAATGCGGGGGTTAAGGCTAATGCCAAGGCTAACAAAATAGCAATTTCTTGCAAATATTTCCAGAGCATTGTTGTGTGTCCCTCAAAGAGACGTCCAAAAACACCCGAAAACATTATTTCAAAGGAGCCGCCAAAGGACTGACCTGTTACGAGAACACAGAGAAGTCCCACAAGGATAAAGGAGAAAACTATTGTTAAACCACGGATTAACCATGCTTTTCTTAAAGGCATATCATCACGCTTTACAACGTGGAAAAGCGGTTCACGAGCGGTTTTAACAGCTGTTGTTTTAGCCATTGTTATCCTCCTTATCGTTTGCAGATTTTGTCATAAGAAGTCCGATTTCTTCCTTGGAAGCTGTTCTTCCGTCAACAATGCCTGTTATTTTACCCGAGCCGATAACCATAATTCTATCACAAAGCTCAATAAGAACATCGAGGTCCTCGCCAACAAAAATAACGGCAACTCCCTTAGACTTCTGTTCATTTAAAAGATTGTAAATCATATAAGAGGAGTTGATATCAAGACCTCTTACAGGGTAAGCCACCATAAGCACTGTCGGCGATGCGGCGATTTCACGACCAACAAGAACCTTCTGAACATTACCGCCCGAAAGTCTTCTGACGGGTGTTGCAGCAGATGGAGTTACAACCTCAAGGTCGTTAATAATCTTTGTTGCAAGGTCTTTAGGTTTCTTGCGTTCAAGGAACATTGAATGACCCTTTGAATAGCTTCTGAGCATCATATTATCAACAATATCCATATTGCCGACAAGGCCCATACCTAAGCGGTCCTCAGGAACAAAGGAAAGTCTAACACCCATATTGCGAATTTGCATAGGAGTTTTATCACGAAGATTTTCAATTTCCTCGGTTTTAGGGTTGAGATATAAAATCTCGCCCGAAGAAAGATGCTGAAGACCTGCAATAGACTCAAGCAGCTCTCTCTGTCCCGAGCCTGCGATACCCGCAATGCCGAGTATCTCTCCGCTCTTAGCGGTGAATGAAATATTATCAAGAATGGTTGTTCCGATTCTATCAACACAGCTGATATCCTTAACTACAAGACGGTCCTTTGAATCGGTAGGCTCATCTCTCTTAATATTAAGCGAAACCTTTTTGCCAACCATCATTTCGGTAAGCTCAGATTCGTTTGTTTCGGCGGTGTTAACCGTGCCAATATATTCGCCCTTGCGAAGAACGGCAATTCTGTCCGAAAGCGACAAAACCTCGTGAAGCTTATGGGTTATGATTATGATACACTTTCCGTCATCACGCATACGGCGTAAAATATTGAAAAGCTTTTCGGTTTCCTGAGGAGTAAGTACAGCGGTTGGCTCATCAAGAATGAGTATATCCGCACCGCGATATAAAACCTTGATAATCTCAACGGTCTGCTTCTCAGAAACCGACATAGTATAAATCTTCTTCTCGGGGTCTAAATCAAAGCCATACTGCTCACTGATTTCCTTGATTTTGCTAACCGAAGCTTTCAAATTATACTTGCCCTCATCAAGACCGAGCACAATATTTTCGGCAGCAGAGAAAACATCAACAAGCTTAAAATGCTGATGAATCATACCTATTTTGTATGCAAAAGCATCCTTAGGCGAGGTTATAACAGCCTCTTTCTCATCAATGAAAATCTGACCCTCATCGGGAAAATAAATTCCCGAAATCATATTCATAAGGGTTGTTTTTCCGCTTCCGTTCTCGCCCAAAATAGACAAAATCTCACCACGGTATGCGGTAAGATTTATATCCTTATTAGCAATTACCTTGCCAAATACTTTGGTGATATTTTTGAGTTCAATAGCAGGTTGTTTAGCCACATTAAACCTCCGTTCAAATAATTCTCAAGAAATTGTTATTTTTATAATGAAATAGGTTAGAGCGTTTCGACTAACTACAATCATTATAATAGCAATTTCTTCAAAATTAGTTTAAGGCGAGGGAGTCTCCTCGCCTTAAACTTTAAATTCAGTTATCAGCCGTAATTTCTGTCAAGAAGGGTGATACCATCGATTTCAACATCGAAGTAAGGAGCTGAACGGTGCTTAGACTCATAGAATACGCCGTTCTCGATAACTTCGGTATCTTTCTCGAAGTTAGCATCGGTATCAACATCAGCCTTATAAGAAGCGAGCTTCTCGTTCTTTACAGTGAAGTTAGCGGTATCGAATACCTTGATAGAACCATCAAGTAACTTAGCCTTAACTTCTTCAATCTTCTTAGCGGTGTCTTTAGCAGCAGCCTTTTCGTTAACATCGGTAAGAACAACAGAACCGGTCTCGATAGTGCCTGTCCAGTCAGCAGCGATTTCTTCGCCCTTCTCTACGCACTCAATCATATACTTGAAGTAAGGAGTCCAGTCAATTCTTGAAGAAACGATGAAGGTGTTGGGGCAAGCTGCAACGGTAGAACCATTGTAAGAAACGTTGGGAACGCCTGCAGTTTCACAAGCAGTAGGAGCACCCATAGAGTCAGCATGCTGGCTTATAAGAACGCAGCCGCCGCTGATAAGAGCCTGAGCAGCCTCTTTTTCTTTCTGCTCATCATACCAAGAACCAGTGAACTTAACGTCCATAGTAACTGAGGGGCATACAGACTTAGCACCGAGGTAGAAAGAAGTATAACCAGACATAACTTCAGCGAAGGTGAAAGCACCAACATAGCCCATCTTAGCCTTGTCAGCAGTGATTTTGCCAGACTCAATCATCTCATTGAGCTTGAGACCTGCAGCAACACCTGCGAGGTAACGACCCTCATAGATGGAAGCGAACGCATTGTGGAAATTCTTAACACCTGCGGTGTGAGCCTGAGTACCGGTTGCATGGCAGAACTGTACATCAGGATACTTTTTAGCAGCATCAATAAGGAAAGACTCATGACCAAAGCTATCTGCGAAGATGATATCGCAGCCGTCAACCTCGATAAGCTCAACAGCAGCATCATAGCAGTCCTTTGATTCGGGAATCTGAGTTTTCTGAGCATAGTCTACGCCCATTGCTTCACAAGCAGCCTTAGCAGCGTCCATGAAGTTCTTGTCGTAAGTCGACTGCTCATCATGAAGGAAGATAAAACCAACCTTCAAATCAGAACCTGTGTCTTTGCTTCCTGAGCCGCAAGCAGCAAAGCTAAAGAGCATTGCAACTACAAGAAGAATTGCGAGTAACTTTTTCATTTTGAAAATCTCCTCTTTTTTTAAAATTTATGTAAATTTTATTACATACTACTTACGGAAAGTGAGCGAACTATCGCTCATACTTTCAACTATTGCCAAGGATTCAACCTTAA
>JAZPXP010000047.1:0-2436 GCA_045543715.1 Acutalibacteraceae bacterium | reverse complement strand
ATTTGTATTTTGTATTGTGTATGGTGCTTATGTTTACAATGCCTGTAAGCGCATATATTGACCCATCCGTAATGACCTATACAATTCAGGTTGTTGCAGGTATTGCAGTTGTTGTTGGAACTGTTGTAGGTGTTCTTTGGCGCAAGGCAAAGAAAAAAGTTCAGGATAAGCTTGGCATTGATGAAAATGCAAAGAAAGACATTGAAGACGAAGTTGTTTTTGATGATGAAGAGTAAAAAAGCAGGTGCTTGACACCTGCTTTTTTTATATATAAATGATACTATTGTTCTTTATATCCGGGGAATGCCGCCTCAAATCCATGATTTGTATTTTGGGTATAAACCTTTCTGCCGGTTGCTTTCCAATTTTCAAGGACCCGAGCATCTCCGTTTACAATAAATTCAACACTCATGAATGACTGGTGGTCAGTTATATTTGGGTCTTGGCAACCAATGTAGAAATATCTGGTTCTTTCGGTATCTTCAGTAAGTTCGTCAAGAGCGATTCCTTCAAAAGAAGGGGCGTTTTCTCCGAAATCTTCAATATTTCCGCCCAAAGCTTTGATAATGGTTGGGAATATATCCATATGAGAAGCAGGGGCAAGGGAGGTTTCGAATTCATCAGTCATGCCTTTTCCGGCTTGTTTATAAAAAAGAATGGGATTTGTGTTTGGAATTATCTTGTCTTCTTCAAATACAAGAGTAGCATCTCCGTGGTCGGCAGTTATTATTATAGTTGCATCTTCATATAAGCCAAGACGGTTTAATTCTTCAAAATAAGTATGAAGAATTTTAAATTCGCCTTTGCAGGTTTCTGTTTGAGCAACTTCAGTAGAGGTATATTCACCATCGGCAGTTAATTCAAAAGGATAGTGCGCTCCAAAAGTATGAATAAGTCGGAAGCTATTGTCACCATAGCTATTGTTTATTGAAAGTCCAACTTTTTCTAATTCATCTAAGAATTGAGCATCGTAATAATGGCTTCCACTTCCAAAAAGAGAACTTTCATCAGCACCTGAAACAGCAGTGTTAAAGGTTGCTGAAGTATATTCGAATCGAGATTTAAAAGCAAAAGGCAGTATTCTATATAAAGAAGATTTTATGGATGCTTTAAGTAAAATTATTTTATTTGTGGTGGTTTTTAAGGGTCTAACATTGTCAGCTACACCGGCTTCAACAGCGGCGGTGTTTTCAAAGAAGTTTTCTTTTGTATAAACACCCATATTTCCAGTTTGTTTTTTAATAAATTGCAAATATTCACTGTTTTTAGTGGCATTCGATTTTGTTTCGGAGGTTGGGTAGAAATCTTCCATTTCCATTCCAGTAAAGAGGTAAGGCATGGCATTATGAGTGAAAGTGTATGAACCGGAAGTGTTGGGGAAGTACGTAAAACCTTTCAAATCATCAAGAAACTCTGGATCCTCGTCTAAAAGTTCGTCAATTCGTTTTTGGTCGAATCTATCAAGCACAAAAATAATTACGTTATTCTTTTTTGCAACTTCATATAGACCATCAGTTGTCATCCTGGTATCAAAAGAACTTTTAGGCACAGTTAGAACCATAGAAAGTAAAGCCACAATTTGCATTACAACAATAAGAATAGAACCGAACCTAGGAACGGTTTTCCAAAGTTTTTTTGCAAAGAAAAGAATGACGGCGGGTGTGATGGCGATGGCAATCCATATGAGAAGGTTTATGATTTTTTGTGATGAAGACCAATTGTCCGAAGAACCATCTAGAGTTTTCATCATTCCGTTAAGAATCATACCCTGAGCATAGCAAGCTAAGGTTACGCCGAAAACTAAGGATATGAGAATTTTAAAGAGATTTCCTTTAAAAAGCAATTCAAAAATAGTCATACCGGCAATAAGAATCAAACCGAGAAGGATTACCGGAATGGCAAGGGAAATGAACCCAAAAGAAAATTCATTTGCATTGCCCAAATAGGTTTCAAAAGGAATAAATATAAAGACAGAAAAAACAAGCGAAAAATTAACTATGAAACAAGTAAAAACTTTATTTTTAAAAGATATTTTCTTGTCCGCAAATAAAAAATTAAATATTTTTTTCATTTTATTATACATAGATTAGTCCTTTTCAAAAATTTTCTTCGCATATTATATCATTAAGAAATCAAAAAATCAAGAGGGTGGTGTTTTTTGAAAAGATTGCATAAATTTTAGGCGCTTTGATTTTCAATATGTTTAAACCCTTATATATTCCATATTACAAAACGATATTTCACTCGTCGTTTTAAGATGAATTTCATTAAAAAACGACCTGTTGAAACAAGTCGTTTTTTGGCCCGCCTGAAAGGATTCGAACCTTCGCTCTTCAGAATCGGAATCTGCTGCGTTATCCAGCTGCGCCACAGGCGGAAATAAAATGTAATAGTGAAAAGTGAATAGGTTTGGATAACCGAACCTATTCACTTTGT
>JAZPXP010000046.1:0-16878 GCA_045543715.1 Acutalibacteraceae bacterium | reverse complement strand
ATTTTGTAAATAAAGGATTTTTTGGTGTGCAAGGCACAAAACGCAGCAAATCCTAACGGATTTGCGAGTATTTTAACGATGCCACAGCATAAAATACTTGTTTCAAAATCTGATTCGAGTTTAAATGCTTTGGCTAAGGAGGAAGCCATGGCATTCGAAAATTTATCCGATAAGCTGGCAGGTGTTTTCAAACGCTTGCGTTCAAAAGGTAAGCTTAGCGAAGCTGATGTTAAAACTGCTATGCGCGAGGTTCGCCTTGCCCTCCTTGAAGCCGATGTTAACTATAAGGTTGCAAAGGATTTCACCAATTCTGTTGCAGAAAAATGTATCGGTGCTAATGTTATGGAGAGCCTGACCGCTCCCCAGATGGTTATAAAAATCGTTAAGGATGAGCTAACCGCTCTTATGGGTAATGAACATGCTCGCCTTAAAACCTCAAACAAAATCCCAACCGTTATTATGATGTGCGGTCTTCAGGGTTCAGGTAAAACAACCCATTCAGCAAAGCTTGCAAAATATCTTCGTGCTCAAGGGCACAGGCCCATGCTTGCCGCTTGCGATATCTACCGCCCCGCCGCTATTGAACAGTTAAAGGTTGTTGGTAAAGCAGTCGATGCTCCTGTTTTTGAAATGGGAACCGAAAAGCCCGAGGTTATTGCTAAAAAGGCTGTAGCTTATGCCAGAGATTACGGTCATGATTTCTTAATTCTTGATACCGCAGGTAGACTTCATATTGACACCGAGCTTATGGATGAGCTTAAACGCATAACCGAAGCCGTTGAGGTTAATAACATTTTGCTTGTTGTTGACTCAATGGTCGGTCAGGATGCAGTTAATATCGCAAAATCATTTAATGATATTCTTGAGATTGACGGTATTATTTTAACCAAGCTTGATGGTGATACAAGAGGCGGTGCCGCCCTCTCGGTAAGAGCTGTTACCGGCAAGCCGATTATGTTTGCGGGTGTTGGTGAAAAGCTTTCCGAGCTTGATGAATTCCATCCCGATAGAATGGCTTCCCGAATTCTTGGTATGGGCGATGTTCTATCCTTAATCGAAAAGGTTGAGGCTGAGGTTGATGAAAAAAAGGCAGAAGAAACCGCCAGAAGACTTCAGGAAAACAAATTTGATATGAACGATTTGCTTGACCAGTTCAAGCAGATTAAAAAGATGGGTTCCTTAAAGAGCATTATCTCTATGATACCTGGTATGGAAAAGCAAATCAGAGATGTTGATATTGATGATAGGCAAATGCTTCGCATTGAGGCAATTATCACCTCAATGACCAAGAAAGAAAGATCGAAACCCGATATACTTAACGCTTCAAGAAGAAAGCGCATTGCCGCAGGAGCAGGGGTTAAGGTTGAGGATGTTAACCGCCTTATAAAGCAATACGAGCAAATGAAAAAGATGTTTAAGCAAATGAACTCTAAGGGCAGCAAACGCAAAATGATGAGGGGAATGAACTTCCCCGGCGGACCCCAAGGCTTTGGTTTTTAGGACAAAATAGTCTTTAAAAATATATATTTTAAAACGGAGGTGCAAAAGAAGATGGCAGTTAAAATCAGACTTCGCCGTATGGGCGCTAAAAGAGCTCCTTTTTACCGTGTAGTTGTTGCTGATTCAAGATACCCCAGAGATGGTCGTTTCATCGAAGAAATCGGCACTTATGACCCCACTAAAGACCCCGCCGCTGTTAATATCGATGGCGAAAAGGCTAAGAAGTGGATTGCTAACGGAGCTCAGCCTACCGATACCGTTAAGGCTTTACTTAAGAAAAACGGTGTAATCTAATTGTGAGGTTTAAAAAATGAAAGAGCTTCTTGTTTCTTTGGCTTCGGGCTTGGTTCAAAATCCCGAGGCAGTTAATGTAACGGTTGATGAGCCTTCTGCTGAGGGTGTTACCGTTTATCATCTGCATGTTGCGGAAAGCGATATGGGCCGAGTTATCGGCAAACAAGGCAGAATAGCAAATGCTATCCGTGTTGTTATGCGTGCCGCTGCTAGCAGACAAAATCAGAATATTTCGGTTGAAATAGACTAAAAAAGTCGGGCACAAGCCCGACTTTTTATTTTTTCAAAACGGAACACCCCGTATAATAATGGGTTAAAATTTCTTCGAAATCGCTTCCTTGTTTTGCCATATAATTGGCACCATTCTGGCTCATACCAACCCCATGACCATAGCCAAAAACCGAGAAGCAATATTTTCCATCCTTAAATTCAATGCTGAAATTCGAGGAACGAAGGTCTAAAAGGGTTCTGATTCTAGCGCCCGTTAGCTTTTTGCCGCAAACCGAAATTTCCTTTATAACCCCCGAATCAGTCCTTTTGATTTCACCGAAATAACCGCTCTCATCTCCCGAAAACTCGGTCTCGGTTGATAATTTATTTCTTATTTCTTCGGCTGTGAAGGAAACCTCGCTAAGATAATCCTTATGGAGCTTATCACCCTCGCTTAAAACGGGCTTCAGATAAGGAAATTCATCCCCCCAAATATCCTTTGAATCCTCGGTTTTGCCCGATGAAATAGCGTGATAAACCGCAACTATAGGCTTTTTATCGAAACACACCATATAACCTGTAACCGCTTGAACGGCTTTTTTTATTTTTTCATAATATGTATCATATTCCTCCCCCCATTTTTCCTTCATTTCCTCTTTATTTATAAAACTTTGGTCTATTGTATGATTGTTTGTTATATCATATTCTTTAGAGGCATTTTCATTTTTTCTCTGGCTTGCAAAGGTATATGCTGCAACAGCCTGCGCCTTTAAAGCCTCTTCCTCATAGAGAGCCGGCATTTCGGCAGACACAACCCCGATAATATAATCCTCCACCGATATTTCAGTTATCTTTCCATCCTCGGTGTTCATAACCTTAAAAACGCCCTTTGTTTCGTTTTTTTGCACCTCAGCTTTTGCCGAAGCCGATATAACCTCACCCATTTCTCCCAAAACCGAAAGGGGTGCTATTAACATAATTCCAAATAAAAAAACTGCCAAAAACATTATTTTTTTCATATTGTTACCTCTTTTATATTGACTTTTAAAATGCCTCATTATAAAATTATATTGTTATTTAAATTATATGCTTGTATTTTGGAGAGTAGATATGAAATATAAAAAAATAATGCTTTTTTTCTCGGTTGCTCTTTTGCTAAGCTTAGTTCTTAGATTTATTCAGCTTCAATATGCGGTTGACTCCTTAACAGGTTTTTACAAAGCGGAATTTTTAAGCCTTGGAAGTTATATAACCCTTATAATATTAGCCTTCGCAGCTATGGCAGCAATTTTCAGCTTCACTTCCCACCGCTCTCCCGACCATCCGCCAAAGCTGAATATCCCCTTGAGCTTTTGTTCGGTTATTTTTGCAATATCAATTATAACCGAAATGCTTTTAGAAGGATTTCCCCAAAACTCTATTTTATGGCAGGCTATCCTTTTAAAGATTTCGGGCATTTTGTTGGTTGCATTTTTAACTGTTTTTGCGCTTAAGAGGTTTATTGCAATTCCTATTCCGTCTGTTTGTTACAGTTTGTTTGCGATTTATCTTATGTTCAAGCTGATATCATGCTTCTCGGCAGTATCAAACCTTGCTCTTATTTCGGATAACATTCTTCTTATTGGGGCATACTGTTCTTCACTTGTTTTTGCTGTTTGCTTTGCAAAACTTTATAATGGAATGGATGCCGAAAAGGGCTTTAAAAAACTGATGGCTTCGGGATTGGTTTCGGTTGTTTTTTGCTTTACCCAATCGGTACCGCATATAATTTATAATCTATTAAACGGCAATTCTTATATTCATACACCCTTAAGAACAAGCTTCGGTGTTTTCTTTTTAGGAGTTTTCATTTTCTCCTTTCTTCTTTCTCATTTTTCAAAAGAAAATGCTTGCGAATAAAATTAACGGACTATCTTTCGATAGTCCGTTTTTTATTCTTTTCTTTCAAATATACGGTATTTCTTAACAACCATATAAAAGGGTGTACCAAAGCCTACGCAAACTATAAGCTGACCAATCCCAACCTCAATTCCCGAAATTATAAATCCCCAAAAGCTATAACCCTCGGGCAAGAAAAGAAGGGCTATTTCAAAGCCGATTATAACCGCATTTATAATAACCGGCATAAGCATTGAAACTAATGGCAAACCTTTAAATCTTATTTCTCTGAACAAATACGTAAGAAGAGAAGCTAGCAGCGTTGCGGCTGTTCCGAAAATCATATCAGCAATATTAAAGGAGCCAATATTTGCAATAAAACATCCAACCGTAAGCCCCGGTATTGCCGCAGGGGTGAAAACGGGCAAAACCGTTAAAACCTCAGAAACCCTAAGCTGAATGGGACCGTAAGCCAAGCCGAATGCGTTACTAAGATATGTAAGCCCTGCATAAGCGGCGGCTATCAGTGCCCCCGTTATTATAAACTCTATTTTTTTCTTTCTTGCCATTTTAAAGCCCCTTGTAAAATTCAACTGCCAGTTTATCACAGCGTTCGTTCTCGGGATGACCTGCATGTCCCTTAACCCAATCGATTGTTACCTCGTGGATTTCAATAAGATATAAAAGTTTTTCCCATAAATCAGTATTTAAGGCAGGCTTTTTATCTGCCTTGCGCCAACCGTTTTTGCGCCAAGACTCAGCCCAACCTTTAGTAATACCGTCTGCAACATACTTTGAATCGGTTACAAGACGCACCTTGCAAGGCTCTTTCAAAGCCGAAAGCCCCATTATAGCTGCGGTTAGCTCCATACGGTTGTTGGTCGTTTCCTTTTCTCCGCCCGAAAGCTCTTTTTCAATGTTGCCAAAACGAAGAACAACTCCCCAACCGCCCGGTCCCGGATTGCCCGAGCAAGCGCCATCGGTGAAAATTTCAACAAACTTTTTCATATTAATACTTCCTGTAGCTTCCTATAACCTTACCGAGCACCATCGGCTGTTCGGGATAAATCGGAGAAAAATCGGGATTTTCGGGCATAAAAATTATCTTGCCGTCCTTAATTTTAAGGCGTTTAACGGTCGCCTCATCGCCATCCATACCAACAACAATATCACCGTTTCGGCAAGGGGTGTTTTTATCGGCAACGATAATATCCCCATCCAATATACCTGCATCCCGCATACTAAGACCTACAACCTTAAGGGCGAAAAGCCCCTCGGCATCCTTTGAGGGATAAGGGATATAATCCTCAATTTCTTCAACAGCTAAAATGGGTTTTCCTGCGGTTATTCTTCCAACCAAGGGCACCATAGCCGATTCAAAATCTGTGCCGAGTCTTATAGCACGGGAGTTTTTAGCATCCCTTATAATATATCCGTTCTCTTCCAGAACACCTAAAACCGCATGAACGGTTGAGGTTGATTTAATACCTGTTGCCTTGCAGATTTCCCTAACAGTTGGCGGAAAACCTGAGGACATCTCTTTAACTAAAAAGTTATAAACGCTCTGTTGTTTTTCGCTTAAAGGCCGTTTTGACATAAATACTTCTCCTTTACCGAACATTTATTCGTTTTTAGTATAGCATTTTTTATTTTTTTATGCAACCATTTTTCTTGAAAATTTCAATTAGTCCTAATACACATAAAAACAATCCGAATATTTTAGAAAGCCATTCTCCCCCTATAAAGCCACCTAAATAAATTCCTAAAACCGAACCTATAACTCCAAATGCCGCTGTTTTAAGCACAGTTTTCCATTCAATTAGTTTTCTTTTAGCATAAATAAACACCGCAATAACAGCTATAGGAATAAAGAAAAGCAGATTTATACCCTGCGCCGAAAGCTGCTCAGTTTCGGTAAATAGGGTTAAATAAATTATTAAAACTGCGCCGCCGCCAAGACCCATAGCGCCAACAATTCCTGAAAAAAGCCCTGCTAAAAGGGCTGCGATATTCATTTGAGGAGCAGGCGGATGCCTGCATAAATCATAAAGGCGCCGAATATTTTTTTAAGTAAAAAGGGCGATATTTTCTTTAAAACATAGGTGCCTATAAGGGCGCCTATTATCCCTGTTGGGATATAAATTAAAGCGTCTGATAGGTTTACATAATCTTTCCATAAATATAAGGATGCACTAACAATACTTACGGGCAAAATAACTGCAACTGCGTTGGCATGTGCCGTTTTTTGCTCCATTCCCGATTTTCTTAAAATGGGAACGGCAAGCATTCCCCCTCCCGCACCGAAAAGCCCGTTAACGAGTCCTATCGATATACCTGAAAGCGCTGAAAAAACTGTTTCTTTTTTCATAAAATTCCCCCTTTTAAGTTATTTTAAACCGCAAGAGCGATTTTATCCCTTGACAGAAATTGAGCTTGGTTGTAGAATATCATAGTAAATATTTATAGGAGAAAAATATGGGTTTATTTGAACTTTTTATATTGGCAATCGGTCTTTCGATGGATGCTTTTGCCGTTGCAATTTGCAAGGGTTTGGCAGTTAAAGAGGTTAAGCCTCGCCATATGATAATAACAGGTCTTTGGTTCGGCGGTTTTCAGGCGTTAATGCCTCTTCTGGGATATTTCCTCGGCACCGCTTTTGAAAAATATGTTACTGCCATCGACCATTGGATAGCCGTTGTTTTGCTTTCAGCTATCGGCGCTAATATGATAAAGGAATCCTTTTCAAAAGAGGAAAACTGTTCTGACAGTGATTTCTCTATTAAAACAATGTTTGTTATGGCGGTTGCAACAAGTATAGACGCGCTAGCAGCAGGAATTGCCTTAGCGATGGACCTTAAGGGGAATAATTTCTTAGCTCTTATGGCTGTTACATTTATAGGAATTATAACCTTTTCTCTATCTGCCGCCGGCGTTAAGATTGGCAACATCTTCGGCGCAAAATGGAAATCAAAAGCCGAGTTTGCAGGCGGTGCGATTTTAATTTTATTAGGCGTTAAAATATTGCTTGAACATTTAGGGGTGCTTTGATGCACTCCTTTTTTTCTTGACAAAATACCCCCATGGAGTATATCATATATCTTGAAAGGAGAATTATATGAAAACCAAACAATATATAATAAGCGGTATGTCCTGTGCGGCCTGCAGCGCCTCAGTTGAGAGGGTTATGAAAAGGCTTGATGGGGTAGAAAGTTGCGAAGTTAACCTTATAACAGGAAAAATGACCGTTACCTATAACGAAAGCAAAACCGGTGAAGCCGATTTTATTCGTGTTGTTGAAAAAGCAGGGTTTGGAATAACCCCCGATATACCTGAAAAGGAAGAAAAACCGAAAGTGCAAAAAGATTCCTTTCTGCCGATAATAATTTCGGGCATTTTTAGTTTAATCCTGCTTTATATTTCTATGGGACAGATGATTTTTTCTTCCATTCCGCTCCCCTCTTTTTTAGATATAAATGAAGAGCCTTATAATTTTGCTATAACTCAAATTTTACTTTGTCTTCCCCCTATTTATTTCGGAAGAAAATTCTTTATAAAGGGTATTCCCCTTTTATTTAAAGGACATCCGAATATGGATTCTTTGGTATCGGTTGGTGCCGGGGCTTCCTTTATATATAGCCTTGTTATGACCTATACAATAAGTTTTAACCCCCATGCCGTTCATAATCTTTATTTTGAATCTGTTGCGGTGGTTATAACCCTGATTCTATTCGGCAAGTTCCTTGAAAAGAGAAGTAAAAAGAAAACTGCCGATGCAATAGAAAAGCTTATGGCTCTTTCCCCCGATACTGCCATTATATTAAAGGGTGGCAAGGAAAAAACCGTTAAGCTTAAAGAGATTAAAAAGGGCGATATCCTAGTTGTTAAGGCGGGCGAAAAGGTAGCACTTGATGGCATTGTAATAAATGGTTCATCCTCTTGCGATGAATCAATGCTAACTGGAGAAAGCCTGCCGATAGAAAAGCAAAAAGGTGATTTCGTTACGGGCGGAAGTCTAAATCTAAGCGGAAGTTTGCAGGTTGAAGTTACCGCCATAGGCGAGGATACAACTCTCTCAAAAATCATAAAATTCGTTGAAGAGGCCCAGAGCAAGAAAGCTCCCATTTCAAAGGTTGCAGATAAGGTTTCGGGCATTTTTGTTCCAACTGTTCTGATAATTGCAACCGTTTCTGCTGTTGTATGGCTGATTTCGGGTGCAGACTTGCCCTTTGCACTTAAAATTTTCACAAGTGTGTTGGTTGTTGCCTGTCCTTGTGCTTTAGGTCTCGCAACACCGACTGCTATTATGGTTGGAACAGGGCTTGGCGCTAAAAACGGAATTTTAATTCGCAACGGCGAGGTGCTCGAAACAACACACAGGATAAATGTTGCAGTTTTCGATAAAACAGGTACTGTTACAAAGGGCAGTCCCTTTGTGTTGGATATAGTAAGCGAAGAAAAAGAGGAAATTTTAAAAATCGCCGCCTCTGCCGAAAGCGGCTCTTCCCACCCTCTTTCAAAGGCTATCACCGAAAAGGCAGAACAACTAAAAATAAAGCTTTTACCTATAGAAAACTTCGAAAACATTTCGGGCAAAGGAATTAAATGCCTTATTGAAAAGCAAGAAGTTCTCGTTGGAAAAGAAGCTTTCTTAAACCAAAACGGAGTTGATGTTTCTTTTCTTTCAAAAGAGGCAGAAAGAAAATCGGCTGAGGGCAAATCTTTAGTTTTTGTAAGTAAAAATAACAAAGCCTTAGGCTTTATAGCTATTGCAGATGAGGTTAAGAAAACCTCAAAAGAGGCTTTTAAATACTTTAAAAATTTAGGAATCAAAACGGTTATTATTTCGGGTGATAATAAGCTCTGTGCTGAATATATCGGCAAAAAGGTAGAGGCAGATGAGGTTTATTCTGAAGTTCTTCCCGAGGAAAAGGCAGAGATTATCAACAAAATCAAAACAAGCGGTGCAACCGTTTTAATGGTTGGCGATGGCATTAACGATGCCCCTGCACTAACCAGTGCCGATATCGGCTGTGCGATTGGCTCGGGAAGTGATATAGCAATAGAATCGGCAGATATTGTTCTTATGAAGAATGATATTTTAGATGCCGCAAAGGCGGTTAATTTAAGCCGACTAACACTTCGCAATATAAAGCAAAATCTTTTCTGGGCTTTTTGCTATAACACAATTTGCATACCCATAGCAGCAGGAGTTTTATATGCATTTGGCGGTCCGCTGATGAGTCCTATGTTTGCGGGGCTTGCAATGTCTCTAAGCTCGGTGTTTGTTGTTACCAATGCTTTAAGACTGAGAGGTAAAAAGATATGAAGGAATGTTCAAAAAAGAAAATCCGAAACGATAATGAATATAAATCACTTATTAACCGACTCAGCCGAATTGAAGGTCAGGTCAGAGGAATTAAAAATATGGTTGAAAACGATGCCTATTGCACTGATATTATAACTCAGGTATCTGCTATCTCCGCGGCACTCAACGCCTTTAACAGAGAGCTTCTTTCAAGCCATATTCATTCCTGTGTTAAAGAAAATATCAAAAACGGAAATGATGAGGTTATTGATGAACTCGTTTTAACCGTTCAAAAAATTATGAAATGAGGAAAAACTATGTATACAATAAAGGTTAATGATATGCACTGCGAGGCTTGTGTTAAAAGAATTGTTAACGCACTTGATGAAACAGGTATTAAATTCGAAGTAAATCTCCAAGACAAAACCGTTACGGTTGACGGCTGCGAGCACTGCCTTAAAACCGCTATAACAGAGCTTGAGGACTTAGGCTTTACCCCTGAAATATAATGCTAATTCCCCCAAAGTTTTACTTTAGGGGAATTTTTTTCTTGACAAATTTTTATTTGTGTTGTACTATTGTATTAGTACAATAATACAAGGAGGGTACTTATGGCTTGGTCTTTTTCCTCGGATAAGGCAGTTTATCTGCAAATTTCCGAACGCATAACCAAGGCTGTTCTCTCAGGCAAATATGCCCCGGGAGAGCAAATTCCAACCGTTCGCCAATTAGCATTAGAGGCGGCGGTAAACCCAAACACCGTTCAAAGAGCCTTTTCGGAGCTTGAAAATCAGGGTATCATCATTTCCAAGGGTACTGTTGGAAGATATGTAACTGATGATAGTCTTGTTTTAGAGCGTTGCCGAAAAGCAGAGGCAAAAGCTCTTATTGAAAGCTTTGCAAAAAACGCAAAGGAGCTCGGTGTCAGCAAAGAAGAAATCTTCGAAATATTAAAGGAGGAACTGTTATGAATATTCTCGAATGTAGAAATATAACCAAGTCCTATAAGAAAAATTTTCCTGTTCTCTTGGACTTCAATCTCGAAATCCCAAAGGGCAGAATTGTTGGACTTTTAGGCCCCAACGGTTGCGGAAAATCAACCCTTATCAAACTGATTTCGGGACTATTGCAAGCAGAAAACGGTGAAATTCTCATTGACGGCAAGCCTGTTGGAGAAGAAAGCAAGGCAGTTATCTCCTATCTTCCCGAAAGAACATATTTCAACTCTTCTATGAGGGTTTGCGAGCTTGTAGGCTTCTTTTCAGAGTTCTATTCTGATTTTGATACTGCCAGAGCCTTTAAGCTTCTTGAGGACCTTAAAATCAACCCCTCATCAAAGCTCAAATCTCTTTCAAAGGGAACTAAAGAAAAGGTGCAGTTAATTCTCGTTATGTCCAGAAGAGCTAAGCTTTATCTCTTGGATGAACCGATAGCAGGTGTTGACCCTGCCGCAAGAGAATATATTTTAAGCACCATTGTAAGCAATTATGACCCCGAGGCTTCGATTATCATAACAACCCATTTAATAACCGATGTTGAGCAGGTGCTCGATGATTTCGTTTTCTTATCCTTCGGCGGTAAAATTTTAAAATCAGGCAATGCCGAGGATGCAAGAAGAATGAGCGGAAAGTCTCTTGATGAACTCTTCAGGGAGGTATTCAGATGTTAGGAAAGCTTTTGAAATATGATTTAAAATCCATTTTCAGATATTGGTGGATTGCGGGAATTTCTTCCCTTGTTCTGTCGGTTTTCGGCGGCGGCTGTATAACACTGCTTAAATCGGAAAGAACTCTCCCCGATTTTATCTATGGTATCACCATTTTAGCCCTTGTTCTAATAATTATCGGTATTTCGGTTTTTTCAATTTTAACCATGATTTTAATCTTGGTAAGGTTTTATAGAAATTTATTTACCGATGAGGGCTATCTCACCTTTACTCTGCCCGTAAAAAGAAGCGAGCTTTTAAATTCGAAGCTTATTACAAGCCTTATATTTATGTTCTCAACAGTTATAATTTGCTTTATAGATATTGCAATTATGTTGGGAATAGGCTTTGCTGAGGAAATCTTTGCAAAGGAATTTCTCGAAACGGTAAGGGATATTGTAAATCACATAATTGATGCAGTTGGTTTTTACGGAATACTTTATATAATAGAAATTATTGCCTTGCTTGTTTTATCGGTGCTGTTTTCGACCCTGTTTATTTATATTTGTATAACATTTGCATCGATAATCACCAAAAAAGCAAAGGTTATAACCGCTATCGGAATTTATTATGCGGCAAACAGTATTTTCTCGTTCGGGCTTCAGATTTTCTATCTTTTCGGTATGCAAAGTCTTGTAAAATGGTTTGGTGTTTTGCCAACCGATAGCCTTAATTTAACCGTTACCTTAGTGCTTTTAGGTCTTATATTCTTTATGGCGGTTATCTGCTCTATGCTTTATGCTTTGCAGTATTGGATGCTTGACCGCAAGCTGAATTTGAATTAAGGAGGACAGAAAAATGAAAAAAATTATAGCTTTATTACTTTCGGTTTTACTTCTTTTCTGCTGTCTTTCCTTTAGTGTTTCGGCAGATAATTCTACTATCACCATTTCTGACGATTATTCGGATATTTATTTATACGGCAAAAGATATACCCGCTTCAACGCTTCATTCATGCATTATGAGTTAATTGATGAAATCACAGATGAAATCACCCTCAGCACAACCCAAGAAATACAAATTTCTGATACCTATCTTGCGATAGATACAAACAAAGCTATTCTTCACGCAGAGTTTTCTCATTATGACGGCTCAACCCTTACTGCCGATTACTTAAGTGAAGATTATATCGAAATTTATAATGATATTATGACAAGTGATAAGGGAACCTATGTTATAGATTTTATGTTCCCTGATGGCAACACCGTTAAAACGGAAAAGGTTAAGCTCAAGGGTGAATACACAACCGTTTTTACAAATAATGTCTATATAAAAGATTGGCACGATGTAACCTCAACCAGTCCTGACGGTGTAATCGAGGTTATCAAGGGAGCCCTCATAATCGGTAGCGATGCATACTATTATGTTGATTTCGAAGAGGCAAAAATTTCTAACCCATTAAAATTCTCTCCCGAAGAATACGCTTCCTTCACCGCATATAAAATAACCGATGCTATGCTTTTAGAGGAAATCGAGGATGCAGAGGATGAATATTATGATAACGATATCGGCTTCTTGCTTGATGATGATTTCACCGAATCGATTTCAACCGTTTTCATAATTTTAGTTTTTGCCGTTCTCCCCTTTATAAGTCTTATAGTCTTCTTTATTCTATCCCTTCGTTCCAAAAAGACCTATAAAAAGATTTTCAGTATAATCTGGATTTCCTCTGCTTCAGAGCTTATAATTTTCACTATTCTCGCTTTACTTGTAAAATTCTATAGTTAAAACATAAAAAAGAGCTATCAATCGATAGCTCTTAATTTAAATTTGAAAGGCTAAATTTATTCCGAGGTAAAACCCAATATTCTCAAAAGGGCAATTCCCCGTATTCTCCTTTTAAATCATAGTAACTCGGCTTTTTCCCTCAATTCTGCCCGTACCTTTTTCTTTCTCGCTATCTCTTTTTATGAGACGGTTTTTTCTAACTGATTTAAAATTTAATAATAGATAGCGAAATGAAATACATCTTCCTTATTTCCAAGAAAAATGCAATTTATATTGGGATTCTTTTCTCCAATTAAATTAAGAGATATTGGTTCATAAGCACAATCGTAATTATAAATCAAATCACTTGTATAAGTAGGGACTTTAATTCTTCTTAAAAACGGCAAATATGCAATTCTTTCTTCGTTTACTAGCGGCTTGTTTCCTCTTCCATTTCCTAACTGCAAATATCGAGAAATAGTATCAACACAATTAAACCAACCAATTACAAAAGCCCTTTTGCCTTTGAAACCATTTTCAATTTCTTCTGTTAACCAATCGAAATCCTTTTGATATTCCGCCCACTCTTTACTATTGGTGTTTGTACCAGTGTTAGTTTTCCAGTTTTTTAAATACTTGATTTCAACTTTAAAATCCTTAGATTCAACAAACAAGTCGTGGTTAACCTTGCTCCCTCTTTGCTTCATATCTCCAACAGTATAATGGACAGTATTTTTAAATGGATACCCCAATCTAACAGTAATGTCCATTTCGTTGAATTTTTCATCAGCAATCTTTTTTAATTCTTCTTTAGACAAATGACCGTATCGTTCATTAAATTCATCAATTGTGTATAAACAAGTTGACAATAAATATTGACTTATAGATGGCTGTTTCATGTTTTTCTCCGTTTTTTCTTTGATCTTTTTATATTCTATATGATTATAACTTTATTAAAAAACACTCCTGATCATGGTGACAATAAAGAGGGGGAATTTATTTTGTGCTTAACGCTCTCTTTTTACAAGTTCCGATAAATGCACTATCAAATGCTTTTTTGTTATAGAAATACTCATATAAGAATAGGTTGTATACCATAACATAAAAGCCTAAAAGGAATGAGTCAATGATATACTAACATATTTACCTTATCGTAATTTTGATTTTATCAAGGTCAATCCATACAACTGGTCTAATAGCACATTTGCCATTGAAATCGTCTCCGAGATTTTTTCCACACAATCCTTCTTCATGTATTGAATTGCCTACCACCAATGCTATGTTGTATTTTGTGAAATTATTGGCTGTTTCGAATTTTCCTACTGTTCTTAAAAAATAAAAACTATTGCTATTAAGAGTTTTAAAATATTTTGTAGTTTCAGCTTCTAAGAGATTTAATGGTTCTAAAAGGTTACGTGCCTCTGAGACGCTTAAAAGAAACACTTTGTCAGTTGTATCGTTATTTTTTCCATAACCAAATGAATTGTTAGAATTTTGTAATGTTGAAGATAAAATCAAAGATTTTTCTTCAGAATCAAAAGCATCATTGTAAAATGTATAGTTCAACCAACTACGAATCGAACTATACTCCCATCCATAAGTTGCAGGTGTATAATCATAAAACGCTTTAGCATCCAAACAATATTTGCTAATCAACATAATTTTGTTGGATTCTTTTTTTAATACATACCACTCTATTTCTTCAATATCACCATCACGCGTTTGCTTATAATTGCCAAACTTAACACTATCCCCAACATTCGACGTATAAATAGATTCTAACTTCATATTTTTTTGAGCTTTTTCTGCCATTTCAAAAGAATCCTTATAGTCCTCTAGTGATAAAAATAATTCTAAAGCAGATTGATAATTGCCATTTTGAAAATGTATAGTAGCTTTTTTATAATTATTATTAGGAACAATTACTAAATTTAATATTATTATAAAGCCCATTAATATAGCAAAAATGGGCATACCGATAGCAATAGTAGTTTTTATTTTTCTTTTTTTCTTAGCATTGGCAATACGTTCAATCTCTGCTTGTCGCTCTGATTCTAACTGCTCTTCTTTTTCTTTATCTAAACGCAAATACAATGCATCCGTTAAATCTGTAATGTTGTATTTGGAAAATGCGTTGTTTTTATTTGTACCACAGTTAGTGCAATATTCTTCGCTGTTTACTTCACCACAACAACAAGTCCACAAATTTAAATAAGTATCAGGAATATAGTTTGCTTTATTTGTTGTTTCAATTTGGTATTGCTTTACTAATTCTTCATTTTCAAGTTCACAATTTAATGGTTTGGCTTTAGGTATAGCAACAAAATCAGGTAAAGCGTTTTCCCATATTGATGAATCTGCAAAAATTACAGTTAATGATTTTATATTAAAAGAGCGAGTTGTGGTTTCGGACATAACAATAGCTTTACTTGAGCCAAAGCTTTGTCCATTAGGTATATTTAAATCTAAATATTGATAATCGTCAACGCCGTTAATTTCTTTACCTGAAACATCGTAGGCAGATAGTGAAATTTTTACACCTTTTATATTCTTATTTGAGACGCTTTTAAACTTTATTTGCACGACAATATTACCGCTTTTTGTATCCTTTAACAAAGCTGCAGCGGATATAATAATTGGTGCATTTTCTATGTATAAATTATTTTCTAGTGAAAACAGTTTTTGAAAACGGTCAGCCATTTAAAGCACCTCACATTTCGGGAAGATTAGACTCTATATCCTGTAAAACAGATTTGGGTGCAGAAGAATCGTTTGTTTTATGTTCGAGCAAATCAATAATCTTATCTTGCTTATCAGCATTCTTTTGCAATAAAGAAATAATTTCGCCAAAGCCAATAAAAGTCATTCCCGAAATAAAACTTGCAACACTGCCAGCTATAAATATTATTGGTGAATCCGCATCTAAATTTACACTTAAAATCAACGAGCCAAGAATACCTATAGCTATGGTTAATATACCAATAATGTTTAATGTTTTTCCAATATTATTTTCTTGCATTTTAAAATCCCCTTTAAATTATTTATTCGCTACTTGATTATAACATTAAATAAGCATTTAGTAAAGAAGCGAAATTGGCAATTTTTAGAATTGTTATTTAAAATGATACAAAAGTTAAACCACGAATAAAACAACCTTGCACAGTCTGTAAAATCCAAACAATGCAAGGTCGTTATTTTTGAAATTTTGTTGTTTTTAGAGGATGTGAAAATTTACCCTTTTTGCCTGTTTTGAGGATATTTCATTTACCCCATAACATTTATTATTACGAGGTAAAACCCAATATTCTCAAAAGGGCAAATCCCCGTATTCTCCTTTTCTCTCAATGTACTTCTTTTTTCTTCATTCTCTGCCCGTACCTTTTTCTTTCTCGCTTTCTCTTTTTTTCTCTCATTATCTCAGAGTCCGTGCAGAGTGCTCTGGCAGTATGAGAATGCAATAGAGTATGCGAGATTTTCTCTTTTTCTCCTTCTTTTTCCTCGTTCACGTTTGCCAGTGCACTAGCAAATCTCAATGCACTAATGGCTTGAAAGTGCTTGAAATAAAGGGAAATAAAAGGGTTTGAAAGAAAGTGAAATAGTTGGAAAGAATGAGGAATACCCAGAGCATTACGAAGTGTTATCTGGGTTATCTCTGTTAATCTCACGAAGTGGAAAAAACAGAAAGACTGAGGTATAGCAAGGTAAAAATAAGTATAAGAAAACGACCTCATGTAACACGTAACTGTGTGTTACACAAGGTCGTTTGATTCTTATTTTTTCTTGGGTTCTTTCAGGATATCAATTTTTACCCTTTTGGAAGAAATTGAGAATGAGAGGGGTTACCCTGAAATAAAATTATTATTCCCACTCGATAGTTCCAACAGGTTTCGGCGTTAAGTCCATCAAAACTCGGTTAATACCCTCAACCTCGTGGGTTATGCGGTTGGTTATGTTATGAAGAATTTCATAGGGAATTTCTTCGATGGTTGCAGTCATAGCATCGGTTGTGTTAACTGCACGGATAATTGCGGGCCAGCCTTCATAACGGCTTTCATCCTTAACACCAACACTCTTGATATCAGGAATAACAACAAAATACTGCCAAACCTTTTCGGCTAAACCTGTTTTATCAAACTCGGCTCTGAGAATTGCATCTGCTTCTCTTAAAGCCTCTAATCTATCTCTGGTTATAGCGCCAAGGCATCTAACTCCAAGGCCTGGACCTGGGAAAGGCTGACGGTAAACCATAGCGTGCGGAAGGCCCAAAGCCTCACCAACA
>JAZPXP010000045.1:0-9637 GCA_045543715.1 Acutalibacteraceae bacterium | reverse complement strand
TGATGCATTGAAGCACTACATAGATTACTACAACAATGAAAGAATTTCCTTAAAACTAAAAGGAATGAGTCCAGTACAATACCGAACTCATTCGCTAACAATTTAATATTTGATTTTGTCTAAACTTTGGGGTTCACTTCAAATTTCGGTGGGGTATCAATTTAATATTTAATTTTAACTTGACATACCTTTCTAATTTTTATATAATATTCAAGTCAACTAAATACGGAGACGTATCGAAGTGGTCATAACGGGGCTGACTCGAAATCAGTTAGGGAGCAATCCCCCGCGAGTTCGAATCTCGCCGTCTCCGCCAAAGAATAACCGTAATCTTGATACAAGGTTGCGGTTATTTTCTTTTTATGGTACAATGGAGAAAAGGCGGTGATTAGATGAATTTGGTGCAAGAATATTTTGTGTTAGTAAATGAAGTGGTTTCTTATAGGGAAACTGTATATGATGGTGCCACCGCAGAAGTACACAATCGCAAAGTAAAAAGAATGAGTGCAATTGCGTCGGAAATTGAACATAAATTTCCCGAACTAAAAAACGAATTTTATGAATTGCTAGCAAATGAAAACAAAGAAATCCGCCTTTGGGTTGCACACCATATTCTTGAGCATATGAACTATGAGCGTTCTTTTAGAAAAACCGCATTAAAGGAAATCCGTAGTATGGCGCGGACGGATAAAACGGCGTATGGCTTTGGTGAAAAAGTATGGTTAAAGGAGTGGTATAAATCCCATCCGAAGGACAGATGGATCTAAATGCACCCCCCTTAAACCCAATTTGCACCCCCTTGACAAGAAATGCACCCCCTAAAATGATTTTGCACCCCCTAACTTCAAAAGGGGGTGCATTTGTATTAAAATTAGGGTTAGTCTTCAAAAACAACCGCAAGCTAAGGATTGCGGTTGTTTTATTTTATGAGCCGTCAAAGTATCCAAATTCAACCGCCCTTTCGGTTTCAAGATTTTGAATTCTTCGGCTCATATTACTAATCTTTTCTTCAATTACCGGTATTCGCGAGGCGGTTTTGCTTTGGATATCAACCTTTTTTTCAAGCTGTTCCAAACGGTATTCGGTAAGCTTTCCGGAAGCAATAATTCCGCCTGCCGTACCGATAAGGGTTCCGACAAAGGAAATCGCCGCAACAATTACCGTACTATCCATTTATTTCCTCACTTTTATCATTCTGTATAGTGTATTTCACCGCTTGATAACTCAACATACTTCTTAGAACTAACGGAAATTTTAACTGCTTGCACGCCCATAAAATCAGGTGAAATTTTAATATAATTGCCCGCTTTTAAAGAAAAATCCGACTCTTCAAAGTTATATGTTTCAGTATTTAGATTTCCGCAATCAAGAGTGATTTCAGCATCACCTAAAACCATAATCCTTAAAAGAATTTTGCTGATTTTAGCCTTGACATCGAAATTTCCAAGCTGATAACTTTTAGTTGCAACATAGGTATCTATATCAAATGGCAAGGTTATGTAATTTGAAAGTGCTGAAGATATTATTATATCCTCATTTCCGCAAAGACTTGCCACATAGCAGATATTATTAGGAATATTAAGCATCATAAAGCAAAGACTATTGTCCGAAATAAGACCGATAGTTTTAATTTCTTCGGGGAATTTCCAAAAGTAAGACGAAAAATCATTATAATTTATCAGTATCGCCTTATTTCCATAGCATAGGATATAGTTTTCACCAAATCTTTCTGCAACAGCCGAAGATATCTCTTCCTGACTTAGCGGTTTAATATTTTCGGTTAGTCTGAAAACCGAATTATTATATCCGTAAACATATCCGTCTTGCGATAACCAAACTGCCATATCGTTGCAAACCGCAAAGGCATTTGAGTTCAAAAGTCCACAGTTTTCACTGATACACTCAACCTCAAATTTATCGGTTTTATAGAAAATATTATCATTACCCGAAACGAGTGAGGTTGAATTAACCGCCTGACCACTTTTAATTTTTATAGAATAAACCTTATCTTCTTTAAAAGCGAAAATTTTATTTTTAACGGTTTTTAAAGCGGTAATTTTCGAGTCGTTCTGACCGATACTGTTTTCGGTATTCAAAGGGAAATAACTTGGATTATCAAATCGGCAACTGAAAATTTTATTCTTTTTATTACCGCCTGAAAATATAATTCTATCACCAAGATTCGAAGAGAATTCACAGGAAGCAATATCATCAAAACCGTTTGGAATTTTCTTTCTTGCAAGTATTCTTATATTATTTTCACTGTAAATACTGAATCTAGGAATTTTATATTCATTAATTTCATCAAGAAAATATATAACTCCCTTTTCCCTATCAACATTAACTGTTATTTCCTTACCCATAAAAAGACTTGTCGAGCTGTTATACACCCCGTCTATGTACCATTCAGTATAACTTTCAAGGCTATCGTAAACCCTTATAATAATGCTCTCATTATCTATATTAGAAAATGGCAAACGGAAATTAGAAGAATATCCGTCTGAGGTATAATAAGCATAAAAGGAAGAATTTAAAATGTTTTGAGATTCTAATTCTTTTGGTTCCTCAAGTGAAACATCAGCTTCCTTTTTGGCTGTTTCGTAAAGATTTCCTCTTCCGTTTATCAAAACAGTCGGAATATAATAGTTATGCGCTATCATCCATCCGTCAAGGTTGCTATTAACCTCAAAAATTCTGCTTTCCTTACCCTCGCCCTCTATATTCTTAAGACAGGTTAAGGCATAAATACCTGAGCCGATATTCTTTTTCCCAACAAAAAAGCTGATTTTTTCCGGAATATAAAAAACTCCATCTGTCGTTTTTGAAAACCACATATTCCCGATATAAATAACTTCTCTTTTGCCATTTATGAGAAATACAGGAATATATACTGCGCCCATATCATCCATACATAAAGAGTATGCTATTTTATACTTTTTACCATTAAGAAAATATTCTGCATCGGTTATGAAAAATTCCTTTTGAATAGCCCATTTCATTACATCAGCTTCAACTATATTCTCAAGCCCGGTATATAAGCCCGGCCTTGTTTTTAAAATGGAATTTTCTCTTAAAACATTAAGGCAGTCGGACAGTTCGTTATCCTTTATATCACAGGGTTCTTTAGTTTGATTAAGACCGCCTAAAAGAGTGGGGAGTTTTAAAACCTTTTTCTTAAATTTAACGGGAAAATATTTCATTATTCTCCCCCACTCACTGCAATCGGCAGTTTATCCTCAATAAATGAAACCTCTGATAAAACCGATGCTCTTTTCGCATTATAAAGGTCGGTAAAAATTTGGTTTTTAGCAGAATCACCCTCGCTGAGCGATAAAAGCATCGCAAGTCCGCAACAAATGGCTTCTAAATGGCTATCGGAGGTTTTTATCTCGGATGATATGTCATTTATTGCCTCGAGCCTTAAATCACTCAAAATTTGATTTATAAGTTCTTTTGCCATCGAAATTTTAGAATCACTTATATTTGAATCGTTATACCCCAACCTTAAAAGAGACTTTTTATAAATATCATATCCGCTCATCTGACAGTTCCTCCAAATCTTTTTCTTTTATAAGTGTGCTAACATCCGGCACCAGACCTTCAGGCAAGCGGCTTAATAGCTGCTCTTTACTAATAGCGCCCTTTTCGAACAATAAGATGAGCATATCAGCTCTCTCCCTTTCGGTATACGAAGAGGCAGGGTTAATATCAACAGTTGCATTAAGAATAAGATTTTTATATCTGTCCCCGTTGAATTCAATGTATCTGCTTCCTTCTGCATCTTTAAGCTTTATATTTCTTCTGCCGTAGTAAATAACCCAGAAATCTGCCCAAATGCGAGCTACATCCTCAACGAAGCTATAAAATCTATTCTTAATAATTTGAAGAGGCATTAGAGTGGCATCACGCATAGCAAAAAGTGCTGTTGCGTTATCTGCCCTTGAGTCTCCGAGGGCTACCTCGTTAGCACCGCTTTGATTTAAGGTGTTCTCAATAAGCGAAGCGATGCTCTCATCAAAATCCTTGGTAAATGAAGGCGGGGAAATATATCTAACCGCTCCCGCAACATCCTCATTGCTACCGTAAATCTTAACTATCTGACCGGGGTCGTTGGTGATTTTCTGAGTAACAGTATCACCGTTAACTACCATTATCGGCATTCCTGTTGTCATAGTTGACCAAACATTTGCCGTTATCATTCTGTTAATCGCAATTTGATTGGGGATTAAATAGGTTATCTCGCTCTCACCGTATGCCGAATTGCTTTTTCTTTCCCAATGGAAAATCGCCAAGGGGTATAAGCGAAGTCTTGTGTCGAATTCATCTCTTACAACACATTTTTCGGTTACTTTGATACATTTAATTGTATAACCCTCTCCCTTTTTATATTCCTTATAAAGCTTGGTATAAAGGGTTGTTTTTCCGTTTTGTGAGTTCTCGGAAATCATTTTCAAGGTCCCGATATCCGCCCCATTAATCCTTGCCTCGCCGATAACCTCATCCGTTGACTTTCGGCTGGAAATAATAATATAAGGCTGATTTTGAATGTTTTCACAATAAGGGTCGCCAAAAACTATATCCTCGATATCAAGAATCTCACAACAAATATCTCCGTTTATGCCAACCTTGTTTTCGCTATCGGCATAAAGACCTGTTACAACATTTGGATTCCAATATGTATAAAGCACCGAACTGCCCGAAATAAAAGAATTTCTAAGCACCCTCTCGGTCAGGTCAGAAAATTTCACCCTTTCAGCAGTTACCTTTCTGTAATTTGAAAAGGCATCTAAAATATAATTGATTTCATCGTAGCTTATTTTTCCATCTGTCTTAAACTGTTTTAAACCGTTATGAACCGATGGCACTCCCTCAGCCGAATATGAAACCGAAATTGGAGCGCTTAAAATCTGAGATATTTTATAATTTCCGATTCTTTTTATAACATTATGCCTGACAAGAGGACGGTCATTACCGCATTTAGCACCGTGCCATTGGTCGCCTATAAAAAAACGCTCATTGATTTTATTTTGCTCGAATAATCCCTTGCTTCCGAGAGATGCCTTAAAATCGTATCCGCTTTTATATTCATTTAAAATCTCTGATGGTTTTTTTAGCATAATTTCAACTCCTTTTTTGGCTGTAAAGCCCGAATAAAACGGGCTTTACAGTTTTTTAAATTTTAGTTTACATTAACTGCCATAATGGGCGAATCAATGCTTGCCATACCGTCAACAGTAACTCTTACGAAGTAATAGTATTTACCTGCAGGAAGTCCAGCATCGGTGGTATAAGAATTAGAATTTGCACCCTTAATCTTAACTGCTGCACGCTTGGTATTACCTGTGCAAGCAAACCACTGATAAGTAAGTTCACCTTCACTGTCAGCTAAAACATTAAGGGCAACTCCTGTTCCCTCATCGGTTTCAAAATCTTCAGGATTTGAAATAATATTAACTGCGGGAGATACCCAACCCCAAACAGCATCAAGACCGCTCTTATTAACAAATACATCGTAATAAATGCGGTAATCAAACTTATAAGCATCGGCATCAATGTTCTGTTCAGGAGTAAAAATTCTCATTTTTTCGGTCTTTTTAACGAGATGTGCGCCGTTTTTAGGGCAAACGAGCATATAAGCCTCTCTGGTGTTCTCAGCAGGAGTGAAACCACCGTTTGTGAACTCATAAGCAGTTTTCATTCTTTCAGATACAACAGGGATAATTGCAACGCCGTTAATAGATTTCACCTTAAGGTCAACATTTCCTTGCTTAAAATCGGTAACAGTTATAATCTTGGAAATTTCAGCAGAATTTTGAAGCGCTGCGAACATATAGCTGTCAACAAAAGCAACCAACTCCTCATCGTATCCAACAACCGACTGAACCTCGGTTATAAGTTTACAAAGAGCCTCATAGGGCTTTTGGGGGTCGCCTTCGATGGTGTTCGAGCGAGAAAGAGCAAGTCCTGCAAGCTTAGAAATAACATAAGCATCGCATTCAGGAACAACCTTGGTGCGTACATATTCGCCTAGGATTTTTCCTGCAAGATTAGCAATGCCTGCCTCATCCATATCCTCGCGGTCAATCTGCAAAGAACGGGCGCGGTCCATTGACATTGTATAAGAAGCGTTAGAAACATTTATCGCGCCTCTTGAAAAGCCTGTGTCGCGGTCATAATCTGCAAGTCCCTGAAAATCAACATCAGGGATAATAACTGTTTTTGCGCCGACAAACTTGGTAGCTAATGCATTATCAGCAAAAAAGCCAACAGCACTTTTTTGCTCAAACATTTTATCGAGTTCATCGGAATATCTTGTAACATTTTCTATAGAATTGATAGACATAATTTTTCTCCTTAAATTTTATTTCCATAAGCCTTTTAGAAATTCAAGCGCTTCGGGGTTTATCTCAGCCTTTTTATTTAGCTGAGAGCCGAGTGAAGAAAAGGAATTGCTTTCCTGCAAGGAAACTGCTTCGCCTAAACGCTTTTTCTCTTCAAGGCGGTATCTTAAGTATTCATCAAGCAATAGAGTTCCCTTGAGCCTTGCATTTTGAATAACTCTTTCAGGCAACTGCTCTAAATTTATAATTTTTGGGAAATAACGCTTTATTTCATCAAAACCCATTAAATCGGTCTTTTCGCCTTTTTCTAGGGTTAAAATATGCTCTGCTAATTCCTCATCTCCCGAGCATTTTTCTAAAAGCTCGGCCTTTCTTTTTGAATACTCTTCATTTTTTAAATGCTCAATAAACTGAGCAACACTTTTACCGTTTTTACGGCTGATTTCCCTAAGGGCTTCAAAATCCTTTGATATCAAATCGAATTTCATTCCTTTTTGGGCTAAAACTGCCGCTTCACCTACGGTTAAATTCTTAATTTCTTTATTAAATTTAACAGGAATTACAATTTCCTCAGGTGCTTCCCCTTTGATTTGGATAGCACCGTTATCCTCGCTCATAGTTTCTGGTTGTTCTATGGCATCAAGTTTAGTTTCTTCCATTGTTTTTTCCTTTCTTAAAATTGCTCGCTGCCGTCATAATTCAGAAAATTCTCATATTCTTTATCTAAGCTTCGGGAATCTTCAATAGGCTTTATCTCTATAACCTCTCTCATGGGCGGCTCATCAAGATTTCCTAAAAAATAACCGATAACAAAAGCCGCAACGGCAATTAAAATTAAAACGATTATATTCATATATCCCAACCTCCGTTTAAATCGGCAGAGCTTATCTCTCCGCTTTCTTCTTGCAAGCTTCTTTTTTGGGGTTTAAAAAACTTAACATCCTCAAAGGCATACCTTAAAGCATCGCATAAGTGATTATCAGTATCCTTTGGCATTCTTTGTCCCTTATCGTTGCACCTATCCTCATAAACATAGGTTGAAAACTCGCGGATGGTGTTAACACATTCGGGACTTATAAAGATTTTATATTCGCATATTTTAGAAATTCCGTTTAAAATGCTATCTCTTCCCTTAACCGATGGGGTTATCCTGCTAATGCCAAGCCTTCTTAAATCATCATTTGATTTAGGCTCTGCGGAATCTGCTCGTATTCTTTCTTTGGAAAAGCCAAGCCTTATGATTTCCTCGGCTATCTGCGAGTTAAGCATTTTCTTTTTATAAAATTCCTTAAAAATATAAATCTCTTTGTCTATAGGATTTGCACGAAAAGCTATAAATGCCGTTGGGTCATTCGTATACCCATAATCAAGTCCGAAAAAGTTTTTCCATTTATACTCTTCTCTTTCGGCTATCACCTTTCTTGCAACAACCCAATTTTCAAAAACCAAACCCTCTGATATTCCCCATTCGCCAAGACCTGCAACCTGATATTTACGAGGGTTTCTCTCATTCATTCTCTCAAAAACAAGCCTATCGGTATCATCCAAAAACTCATTTATGAGATAGTTGGTGGAATAAACCGCCGTATCTTCCGAAGGAGTATCGAAAAATCGTTTTTTAAGCCAATGACCTTCACTCCAAGGGTTAAAGGTTATTGTTGTTTGCTTGTATAATGGCGGTGGCACACAGCCTCTGGGTACAGAAAGGTCAAGTTTATCAAAATCTGCCTCATCCGAAATTTCAAATGCTTCTTCAATCCAAACATAGTTTAAATAGCCCTTTGAAACGGTGGTTGAAGCAAGTTTTAAAACATCATCAAAACCTCTGAAAATTATCTTTTGCCCTGTAGGTTTATAAATCATTTCCATAGGTGATACAGTGTTACTCCAATACTTCGAAACACCAAGTCTTTCCTGCGCCCATTTTAGCTGAGCAAAGGTTGAGTCCCTATGGGTATTCATAACCTGACGAACAACTAAAAGGTTGGTATCCTCTTCTTTCATCAGCCTGAATATGAAATTAAGTGCGGTTGTTGCCGATTTTTTAGAACCTTTACCGCCCTTTAAAACTCGATAACGCTTTTTGCAGTTCCAAAAATCGTCATATCCGCCTCCCACAATTTCCGACATCTTAATCCCCGATGTCGTCAAAAATCATCACCGCCTTTGCCTTTTGCTGTTTTTCTTCTTCCTTTTCGCTTACGATAGAACGAACTTCCTTTATAGCCGAAAGCTCTCCTGAAACTGCCTTTTTATAAAGCGCTATCATAATTGCAGTCTTTCTTGTTGGGCTTTTAACCTCATAGCCCTCTTCCCTAAGCGTTTGCACCTCAGCATCAGATAACTTTTCATTTAAAAGCGATTTAAGAGTTTTATAAAGTAGCTTATCGTTCTCTTTCATAAACATTCCTCCCGGCAAAGCAATAATAAAATTCTTTATAACCGACATTCACCGACATAAAAAATAACCCCTACCAATGAAAGAACATTGATAGAGGTTAAAATTATATTTAGTTTTTCTTTAATATTGCAAGTCCGCCAACTGGAATTTCAAATATATTGATGCCTTTTTGAATTTTAATTCCTTTCTGAACTGTTTGTCCAAGGCAATTGAAAATTTCAGCAGAATAGTCATCTTCCATTTGTGCTATAATTCTTTTTTCCTCAGAACCGTTAGCAATATAAACAGTATCTTTTTTATCAGGTTTTATGCACTTATCAACCGAATAAACTGCAACGGCACATTCATCTTCATTTGAAGTCTTAGCCCAAGTGTATAACAAATGCGGCTCAAAAACCTCAAAATTTGAATTCAAGAGCAAATCTTTATGCTCAGCCATAAAATCTATCCAAAATCGAGAGGTTTTGATAATATCATCACTTTGCTCACCGATTTTAGCCGAATACTGCATAACGCCAAATAAAATACTTATTATTTGAATTGCAACAATCTCTGCACTTTCGTCGTCGTGCCACATAAGCATATCAGAATGAACAGCGCTGTTTCCCATCATAAGTCTTAAATCAAGAACACCTATGCGGTTTCTGATATAATCATCGGGGCAATCGGTAACACGGAACATATTTCCGAATTTTCTCATATTAGGTCCGATATAATTCTGACGGAATTCAATAAGAACATCAGGCTTTATTGATTTTAATTCGTTTGCAATTTCGGTCATTAGAGCATCGACAGCATCCTGAAGCGCCGGTATATCCATTCCCTCGTCATAAGGAGCATTTTCTTCATCATCGCACCATCGGTCGATAAAGTCAAGCTTTAAACCATCTAAATC
>JAZPXP010000044.1:0-10541 GCA_045543715.1 Acutalibacteraceae bacterium | reverse complement strand
TATCACCGTAGGTGATGACGTTGCCTACAATTATGTTGCACCCCCAGCAGAAGCGAAAGTAACATATCTTAGTGATAAAACTTTACCTACTGATTTAGGAACAAACCATTTTGCAGGCAGTTCAGTTGCCGTTTCGGAAACTGGCAAATCTGCTTATGCCGGAAGTAACGCAACCAGATGGGAATCAGTGATAAATGCCAATGAAGCCCAAACATTTTATGGATCTAATAGTTCAGGCTCCGTTATCAAATCAGCTGATAACACTGTTGGACAGACAGAATATTATTTACAGATGACTGTTACCCTTCCTAAAACAATCAATAACCCAACTACCTTCCATTACGCTACAAATTTAGCTGCTTCAACTAATGCCCAGCTTCCGCGTTATTATGAAATCTTTGCTTCAAATATTGAGTCTGACCTTTATGAATCTAAAAACAGTTTAGGTATTATAGCAACTGACGATACTACAACAAGACAGCATAAAGTGGACATTTCGGAATACGAGTTGCCAGAGGTTAATTATTTTGGTATTCGCTTCTATCATCGTCCTTATCAGAACTATGGAGTTCAGATAACTTCTATTGGTCTTTATGGCAGTGAAGTTGTTGCAGAACAACCAGAGGCGAAAGTAACATATCTTAGTTATAAAACTCTACCTACCGATTTAGGAACCAACCATTTTGCAGGCAGTACAGTTGCCGTTTCCGAAACTGGCAAGTCTGCATACGATAACGCTACCAAATGGGAAACAGTGATAAATAACAATGAAACTCAAACATTTTTGGGCGCTAAGAATGCTACAAGCTCGATTTTTACAGCGGATAATAACACTGTCGGACAGACAGAATATTATTTACAGATGACTGTTACCCTTCCTAAAACAATCAATAACCCAACTACCTTCCATTATGCTACAAATTTAGCTGCTGCTTCTACTTCTACTAGCGCTCATATTTCGTATTATTATGAAATCTATGCTTCAAATAATGAGGCTGACCTTTATGAATCTGAAAACAGTTTAGGCATTATAGCAACTGACGATACTACAACAAGACAGCATAAAGTGGATATTTCGGAATTCGAGTTACCAGAGGTTAAATATTTTGGTATTCGCTTCTATCACCGTCCTTATAGTAACCGCGGAGTTCAGATAACTTCTATTGGTCTTTATGGCGGAGAAGTTGCAACAGAAGAAGAGGAATCCCAGATTACTCTTGAAGCCTCTGTTTTCGATAGCAAGCAGGGTGTAAACGCAAATGATATTATGTATAAGGTTGATACTTCGGCTGTAACAGGTGAAATAACCGGTATGGGCATTATTTCAGGCTTTAAGACGAATATTGATGCCGATGCTGCATTTGCAGGTGATTATGCTGAATTCCTTAAAGCGAATTCAAGCACAAATATAGTAAAGGTTTTTGCTCCCGAAAGTGTCCTTGATGCAGAAAATCTTTTCTTCCATATTCATAATTCGGGAACACATAATGAAAACGATTATTCAGGATATATTGTTTGTACCATAGCATATGTAACCGTTATGGAAAGTGGAACACCAACCACCTATTATTCAAATGTTATAACCAAGTCTTCTATGCAGATTTCTCGCAACCAGGCTAAAGCACTTAAAGAGGGCGGCAAGGTTGTTGAAGGATACGAGGGATATGATTTTGCAAACGATGGAAACATTGATATTGCAAAGGTTAGAGAATTTGTTGAAGCATAATCAAATTATAAAAAACTCAAAACACCAAACGGTGTTTTGAGTTTTTTTGGTTGCTTAAGGCAGGACTTGAACCATAGTTTGATAATAAATCATCTCACAAGCGCTTTGCGCTTGCTTTCCCTCTTGCAGTTTCCGAAAGTTGCTTTAGGCTTGGAGCACCTGCAACTTTCGACTGCGGCGCTTCGTTTTGCTCGCTGTATCTCGCACTGCGAGCGCTCGCAACCTCACCAAACGAGCCACGCTCGCCGTGCTCAAAACCCGAAGGTTGCGGATTAAATGCATATCACCAAAACAAGAAAAAGCTCAAAACACCAAACGGTGTTTTGAGCTTTTTTGGTTGCGGAGGCAGGACTTGAACCTACGACCTTCGGGTTATGAGCCCGACGAGCTACCAGCTGCTCCACTCCGCGATATTTCTTCGTTGCCTTATTATTATACACAAAGAACGAAGATAATGCAACCCTTTTTTAAAATTATTTTAAAATTTTTTTAACCTTTGGGTGCAGAACAAACATATATGCCATAGAGAGTCTTGAAAGGGCGATATCATATACCGCAAAAACAACATTTCCTAATATCAAAATAATATAGATTCCATATTCCCCTAATACTCCAAAATCCCTTGCCGAAACATTAAGAAGTCCTGAGAATGCAAAATATATTACGATAACCGCTATGTTAAAGGTTAAAATTTTGAGTATCCATTCGGCAACAGGTTTCCTTATTCTTTCAACCGTTGCCTTTAAAATGGGATAATATCCTAAAAAGCCTAAAAACATAAGTTTACTTTCTATTTCCGCCGTTAACAAAACTATCACAGCCGAGGCGATATAGCTTAAAAGCGCCCATTTTTTATCAAGCTCTATAACAACCGCCATAATAAAAATACTGGCTGCGGCAGGAATGGCATAGGTTAGATACGGAAAATAGGAAAGCAGCATAAAAGCAGCCGAGAGTGCCGCCATCATAGCCGAAAAGGTTAATTTCTTTGTTCTTTTCATAGGCTAACAGCAAGGAATCAAGTCGCCGCCCATACATTCGCAGCAACAATCGGCGCAAAGCAAATTAGTACAGCAATCGCAACCATCACAGCCCGCACCTGTTCCATAGGTTCTATAAGGATTATACTGACTTCCCGCCTGACGCTGAGCACGGTTAAGTGCATCTCGGTATTCAGGGTTCATAGGCTCCATTCGAGCGGCAGTTGCAAAGCTTGTATAAGCCTGGTCAAACCAACCTCTTCTATAAAGCACAGTTCCGTTTAGAAAATACCATTCGGCATTTCTTGACTGAGGCGGAACTCCATCAAGCACCTCTTGAGCCTGTTCGAGTCTGTTCTGATTTATAAGATTTCTAACCTCAGGAAAAGCCGAGTTTGCATTGTTTGAATAACCACCGCTGTTCCCCTTAGGAGCACGGCGGCTGTTCATAATAGCATCATAAGCCTCGTTGATTTCCTTCATCTTTTCCCCTGCCAAGTCCGAAAGCGGATTATCGGCATAATTATCGGGGTGATATTTTCTTGCAAGTTCCCTATATGCATCCTTAATCTGTTCATCGGTTGCATTCTTGCTAACACCTAAAACGGAATACGGGTCCTTCATAAATTTAACTCCTTTTTAAAAACATCTTCTAAGCCTAAATAGATTATATTTCCTAAAATAGTTTTATATTTTTTGATATCAAGTAATTCAAAAGCCTTGCCAGCCTCGTTAATTGAAAAGTAAATCTGCGGCACTGCCCTTTCCTTAATATCAACGCCTTTTAATACATTATATGAGTTTTGCTTAATATCGTCTTGCAAATCGCAGACAGCATCCAAAAGATAAATATATCTTCCCATACAATACCCAAGCCTTTGCAAAACCCTCTTTTGAACATCATCCTCACTGCAAAGCATAAATAGCTTTGCAAGGGCTTTTGCCGTTGGGTCTGCCGCAATATCAATTTCTCTGCAGTTTTCCTTTTCGAGCTTAGTTTGCTCCGCTATATACTCAGCTATTATACCTTCAACCTCGGGAAAACGCTTTGCCGCCTTTTTTCTTGCAGAGGAAAAGAATGGAAGAGCAATATAATAGCCCAATTTTTTAATGCCCTTTTCATCAGCGATATTATCCTTGAGCTTATAATAAAGCATAATCATCGCTGAAGCCGAAGCAAAGGAAAGCTCAACAGCTCCCTTGCAGTAATTACACTTTTTAAGAGGATTAAAGGCACATCGTTTCTTTTCAATCGAAACACAGCCCTCTTTAAGCGACATATCAAGCAAAGCTAAAAAGGTGAAATCATAGCTCAAGGTGAGTCGGGATAAGAAGCCATAGGACCTGCCAAGCTCTCGGCAAAGGGAACAATAAACCGCCCTATACATTTCGTATTCCTTTACCCTCATCTCAGGCTTATTTATTCTTATATATCCGAACACCTTTTTCACCTCTTTTATATTTTACACTTCTTTTTTAGTAATTGGTTAATAATGTGTAAATTTAAAGCATATTCTTAAGGAATTTACCCGTATACGATTTATCACATTCTGCCACCTTTTCGGGAGTTCCCGAGCAAACGACAGTGCCTCCCATATCTCCGCCCTCGGGACCTAAATCGATAATATGGTCAGCCGTTTTAATCACATCAAGGTTATGCTCAATAACTATAACGGTATTTCCCGCATCAACGAAACGCTGAAGCACTTCAATCAGCTTATGAACATCGGCAGTATGAAGTCCTGTTGTTGGCTCATCGAGAATGTAAACCGTTTTACCCGTACTTCTTTTTGAAAGCTCGGTTGCAAGCTTCACACGCTGAGCCTCACCGCCTGAGAGGGTTGTTGCAGGCTGACCTATCTTAACATAGCCAAGGCCGACATCATAAAGGGTTTTTAGCTTTCTTTGAATTTTAGGTATACTCTCAAAGAAATACATACCCTCTTCAACCGTCATTTCGAGAACATCATAAATATTCTTGCCCTTATATTTAATGCTCAGAGTTTCTCTGTTATAACGGCTACCCGAGCAAACCTCGCAAGGAACATAGATATCAGGTAAGAAATGCATTTCAATCTTTAAAATTCCGTCTCCCTGACAGGCCTCGCATCTGCCACCCTTAACATTGAAAGAAAATCTTCCCGCATTATAGCCGTGCATTTTAGCGTCCTTAGTGGAGGCGAAAAGCTCTCTTATATCATTGAAAACACCTGTATAGGTTGCGGGGTTTGAACGGGGTGTTCTGCCTATCGGTGCTTGGTCGATATTGATAATCTTATCGAGATTTTCTATGCCCTCTATAGACTTGAATTTACCAGGTATCGTCTTAGCTCTGTTAAGCTTATTCGCCAAAACCTTATAAAGAATATCATTAACCAGAGAAGATTTTCCGCTTCCCGAAACACCCGTAACACAGGTGAAAGTTCCGAGCGGAATCTTAATATTTATATTCTTAAGGTTGTTTTCTCCTGCACCCTTAACTGTTAGAAAACTGCCGTTGCCCTTTCTTCTGGAGCTTGGAACAGGTATTGCCTTTCTTCCTGTTAAATAATCCGAGGTTAACGACTCCTCGCACTTCTTAAGCTCTTCAAGCTCACCCGCAAAAACAACATTTCCGCCGTGGATACCTGCCCCAGGTCCTATATCAACGATATAATCTGCCGCACGCATAGTATCCTCATCGTGTTCAACAACAATAACAGTATTACCCAAATCACGAAGTCTTTTAAGGGTTGCGATAAGTCTTTCGTTATCCCTTTGATGAAGTCCGATACTCGGCTCATCAAGGATATAAAGAACTCCCATAAGCGAAGAGCCTATCTGGGTTGCAAGGCGTATTCTCTGACTCTCTCCGCCTGAGAGAGTTCCTGAAGAACGGGATAAATCGAGGTATTCAAGACCAACACTCTGAAGAAATGTAAGTCTTTCCTTGATTTCTTTTAAAATCGGGGCGGCAATCATACTGCCCCTCTGCCCAAACTTCAAGGTTTTAATAAAATCAAGCTCTTTCGCCACCGACATATCACAAAATTCCTTGATGTTCTTGCCGCCAACAGTAACCGCAAGATATTCCTTTTTAAGTCTTGCACCCTTACAGTCAGGACAGGCACTCTCGGTCATATAACTTTCAAGCTCATTTCTTGCATAATCGCTTGAGGTTTCCTTATAACGCCTTTCAAGGTTATTGATAACTCCCTCAAAAGCGGCATAATAGGTTCCGCCGCCATACATCGAGTTGCGGACTAATTTGATTTTGGTATCCCCTGTGCCGTAAAGCACTAATTTTTTAGCCTCTTCGGATAAATCTTTCCAAGGGGTGTTAATATCAAAACCGTAATGCTCGGCAATACCTTTATAATACATCTCGGCAATAGAGCTAGCATCAGGATTAAACCAAGAGTTAACCCCCCAACCCGAAGCCCTGATACAGCCCTCAAGCAAAGACTTTTCCTCATCATTTATGATAAGTCTCGGGTCGATTTTCATAAACACGCCGATACCCGTACAGGTGGGGCAAGCACCCATCGGGTTATTGAATGAAAACATTGTAGGTGTAAGCTCAGGGATACTTATTCCGTGCTCATCGCAGGCATAGCTTTGCGAGAACTGAAGCTCCTCTCCATCAACAACCGCAACCGCAACAAGACCGCCCGATAAAGCAACCGCCGTTTCAATACTATCTGTAAGCCTTGAACGGATTTCTTCTTTTATAACAAGGCGGTCAACAACAACCTCGATTATATGCTTTTTATTTTTCTCAAGCTTTATTTCTTCTGAAAGGTCATAAATATTTCCATCTATCCGAACCCTCACATAGCCCGATTTTCTCGCATTTTCAAGCTCTTTTGTATGCTCGCCCTTTCTTCCCTTAACAACGGGAGAAAGTATCTGAATTTTGCTTCCCTCAGGCAGCTTCATAACTGTATCAACAATCTGGTCGGTTGTTTGCTGACTGATTTCCTTGCCGCAAACAGGGCAATGAGGCACTCCAACTCTTGCATATAAAAGTCTTAGGTAATCATATATTTCAGTAACTGTTCCAACGGTTGAACGGGGGTTTTTAGAGGTTGTTTTCTGGTCTATAGATATGGCAGGAGAAAGCCCCTCAATGCTGTCAACATCGGGCTTTTCCATTTGTCCCAAAAACTGGCGTGCGTAGGAAGAAAGCGATTCAACATATCTTCTCTGCCCCTCGGCATAGATGGTATCAAAAGCAAGGGAAGATTTTCCGCTTCCCGAAAGACCTGTGAAAACCACAAGCTTGTCCCTTGGAATTTCAACATCGATATTTTTAAGGTTATGCTCATTTGCACCCTTTATAACGATTTTATCATTAGCCAACTCTATCACCTGTTATAAAATTCTCCTTCTATTTTACGACAAAATTTTTTTAAAGTAAATACTTATTTATTATTTACATTATAAACCTACTATATTATTCAAAAGAATATTGACAATTCGACATTTTTTTCATAAAATTGGAATAAGAAGATACAACGCATAGACATAAAGTGTGGTGTTTAAATGAAACATATTTTTATAGTTAACCCTGCGGCAGGAAAACAGGATGCAACCGAATATGTTGAAAAAGAGGTTGAAAAGGCAGGGCTTGAAGATTTTGAAATTCACAGAACAAGCGGTCCCTTAGAAGCAACAGAATACATAAAAAGCGTTCTTAAAGACACTGAAAACGAATACCGCTTTTATTCCTGCGGAGGAGACGGCACCTTAAACGAGGTTGTTAACGGTGTTGTTGGCCACGATAATGCAAGCGTTACCGTTTTCCCTTGCGGTAGCGGAAACGATTTTATAAAATACTATGGCACCAAGGAAGATTTTTCGGATGTAAAGGCATTGGCTAAAGCCCAAAATCATAAAATTGATGTTCTTAAAACCTGTGGAAAATACGCTATAAATGCCGTTCATTTCGGCTTTGATACTTTTGTTTTAAAAACTATGCTAAAGGTTCGCAGAAAGTTTATTATCGGCGGCAGAAATGCCTATACAACAGGTATTGTCACGGCACTTTTAAAGGGTATGAAAACCCATTGCTCTCTGCTTGTTGACGGCATAAAACTCGGTGCTGAGCAGATGCTTCTTTGCACCCTTTGTAACGGTAAGTATGTTGGAGGTTCTTATAAAAGTGCTCCAAAATCGGTTAACGATGACGGGCTTATTGAGGTTTGCCATGTTAACCCCATTTCAAGACCGAAATTCATAACCCTTATAAACGATTATAAAAAAGGCACCCATCTTGATAACCCGAAATTCGAAAAAATAGTTAATTATGCAAGGGCTAAGAAAATTGAGATAACTGCAGGAAAAGATTTCTTTATCTCTATTGACGGGGAGCTTATAAAAACCGAAAATTGCACCGTTGAAATAATCGAAAAAGCGGTTAATTTCGCCGTTCCCGAAAAGCTTTTAAGAAAACTAAAACTTAATAAAAAAACCGCCGATATCGTTTGATATCGGCGAAGTCTTTTTCACATTATTGTATAAAGAGTGAGCATTTCCCTAACCCTATTATATATCTTAGTGGCTTCCTCGGCGGGAAGCGGATTTTTTCCAAGACCTAATTCAACCGTAAACCCTGGGCGGTTAAATTCCTCAATAAACCAGTCCTTAAATCCGCCTCCCGTAGCTATAGGCACGGGATAATCAAGAGCATAACCTGAAGAGGTTGCCATAATCTCTGCCATTTTTCTGCTTCTTGCAGGCTGCTTTTTGCCATAACTCCAATAGATTACCTCGCCTTGTGAGTGAAGAGCTAAAACGTGGCGTATATATGTAGTGCGGCAAAGCTCTGTAAGGCTTAAGGTTTCAGGCTCGCTTTCGGGCTTGAAGCCACCGAAACGGCTTGGGGATGGACCAATAATTCCCTCGTTCCTTTCCTTTTCGTGAAGCTCGTTCCAACCGGCATTAAAATTATGGTTTATATCAACCCCCCGAAGATTTGCATTCCAATGCTCAAAATCCCCTCGGCAAAACTTTTCAATTTGTGGGCCTAAATTTCCGCAAGCTTTTGCTCCCAAAAGGGATATATCGCAGCCATCAGGGTTAACACAGGGCACTATTATAACCCCTCTGCCGTGAAGAGCACGGCTGATTTTTAGCCCTGCTATATATCCGTCATTCTTGATAGCCTCAGCCAATTCCTCGAGATACATTAAAAGAACGGTTGAGGTTATTCTTTCACTTCCGTGAAAAGCGGCTGAAAGCAGACAGTACTGCGAGGCAGAGCCTATTTTAAGGGCAGTTATTTCCTTGCCCGAACAGCTTCTGCCAATCTTTAATTTTTTGATAAAGCCATACCTATCGCAAAGCTCAGAAATAAGCCTCTGCCGCTCAAAATAATCATATTCCTTAGCCTTTACCAATTTATCCATTTTAATCACTCCCATATTTTAAAGCTTTTCCGCTTTTATACTATATATATTTATGAAAGGACAAAATAATGAATTTAAAAGAGAAACAACTTGAAGCCGAATATTTATATAAAGGCAAAATCATAAATTTAAGACGCGATACCGCCCTTCTTCCAAACGGAAAAACCGCTTTAAGAGAGGTTGTTGAGCATCCGGGCGGGGTTTGTGTTGCAGCACTTACCGATAATGATGAGGTGCTTTTAGTAAAGCAGTTCAGATACCCCTATTTTGAAACAATACTCGAAATTCCCGCAGGCAAAAGGGATAGCAAGGATGAAAGCCCAATAGACTGCGGAATAAGAGAGCTCAGGGAAGAAACGGGAGCTATTGCAAAAAACATATTCCCCTTAGGCGAGCTTTACCCAACGCCGGGATATTGCGGAGAAATAATCTGGCTTTTTGGAGCAACAGAACTTTCCTTCGAAAGCCAAGACCTTGATGAAGATGAGTTTTTAGAGGTTGAAAAAATACCGCTCGAAAAAGCGGTAGAAATGATAATGAAGGGCGAAATCAAGGACGCCAAAACCCAGACAGCGATTTTAAAACTAAAACTTTTAAAGGATAATGGAAAAATTTAAAAGGTAGGCTCAAAGCCTACCTTTTTTATTTTTGCCAAAGTTTTGAAAACCATTTAAATGTTAAGGGCCAGATGCAGCCTGCAAAAATTACTATAAGCAGATAACGAACTCCGTCTGCAATAAAGCTTCCGCCGAAAATAAGTCCCAAAGGCACTCTCATTCCCTCTTTTATGCCGAGCAAAATGAGAAGACCTAATGCATATTTTACAACCTGAGCCCAAGTGCAAGCCTTTGTTTCAAAATGTATGTACTTCCTATCAATTTCAAAGGCTATGAAAATTCCTAAGGTGCAACCGAGCATTTTATAGGCATTCTTAGTGCCGTTTGCCAAGTTCTCAGCATCAACATTATCGGGAAATTTATAGGTTAAAACGAAAACCAACAGTCCCAACGATAAAAGAGCCATAACCCCTAAAATTATACGCATTGTTTTATCGCTCTCAAAACCTTTTTTGATAATCGGATAAAGCCCGAAAATCAAGCCTACGGCAATACCCACAGACACTCCAACATCAAGCGGAGTGTGAACTCCTAAATACATTCTTGAAATCGGAACTAAAACGCAAAGCAAAATGGTTATAACCCTTAAAATCTTATTCTTTTCCCATCTCGCAACAGCACCAAAAACTCCAACTGAGGACTGGGTATGACCGCTTGGGAAGGAATAGCCCGTAGCCTCGGCACGAGCTGATTCAACAATAGTGAAATTCTCATCCTTAACCCAAGGGCGAGGTATTCTGAAAAAGAGCTTTAAAAACTGGTTAAGCACCGTTCCGATAAAGCCGATTGAAAGAAGATAATAACCCTCCTTCTTATTTATGCACCAGAA
>JAZPXP010000043.1:0-4011 GCA_045543715.1 Acutalibacteraceae bacterium | reverse complement strand
TCTAACATAAAGTCATCCTGCTCAATGAAAATTTCCTTTGAGAAGGTAACAGCCTTTTTGCCAAGCTCGGGCTTGTTGGGATTGATATCAACCTCGATAATATCAGTTTTATCCTCGGGATAGTTATCGATAATAACTTTCAATGGGCGAAGTACTGCCATAGCACGCTCAGCATTTTCATTAAGATAATCACGGACACAGGATTCAAGAAGAGCATAGTCGATAACGCTATAAGCTTTGGAAACACCTATTTTATCAACAAAGGTGCGAACAGCCTCAGCCGGATAGCCTCTTCTTCTCATACCGCAGATGGTTGCCATTCTTGGGTCATCCCAACCCGAAACCAAGCCATCGTTAACAAGCTTTAAGCATTTGCGTTTGCTTGTTAATGTGTAGTTAACATTCATTCTTGCAAACTCAATTTGGCGAGGGGGAGTTGGAATTTCGAGAACCTCTAAGAACCAGTTATAAAGAGGACGGTGGTTTTCAAACTCCAATGAGCAAAGGGAGTGGGTAACACCCTCTTTAGCATCACTTAAGGGATGAGCAAAGTCATACATGGGATAAACGCACCATTTATCACCGGTTCTGTGGTGATGTGCTTTCATAATGCGGTAGATAACGGGGTCTCTCATATTGATGTTAGAAGAGCTCATATCAATTTTAGCTCTGAGCACCATAGCACCGTTTTCAAATTCACCCTCGGTCATTCTCCTAAAGAGGTCTTTGGTTTCTTCAATTGGTCTGTCTCTATAAGGGCTGTTAACTCCTGCCTCTGTTAAAGTTCCTCGCATTTCACGAATTTCATCGGCAGATGATTCGTCAACGTATGCGAGTCCCTTATCAATAAGCTTTAAGGCACACTCATAGATAAAATCAAAGTAATCCGAGGCAAAATAAACATTATCCCAATTAAAGCCGAGCCAGTTGATGTCCTCTTTAATCGCATCAACATACTCAACATCCTCTTTGGTCGGGTTGGTATCATCAAGTCTTAGATTGCATTTTCCGCCGTATTTCTCAGCGGTTGCAAAGTCAATGCAAATAGCCTTTGCATGACCGATATGAAGATAGCCGTTAGGCTCGGGAGGAAAACGTGTTTGAACTTTTTCGTAAACACCCTCCTTTAAATCCTCATCAATAGAATCGTGAATAAAGTTAGATGGAGTAGAATTTTCTTCTATAATCTTAATATCTTCCATAAATACAGTCCTTAAATAGAGTTGATTGCTTTTTCAATTCGTTTTAGGCATTCTTGCTTGCCTAAAACCTTCATAATACTGCAAAGGTCGGGAGTGTTTCTTCTTCCTGTTATTGCAATACGAAGAACAGTGCTTAGGTCTCCTGCGTGGCCTTTAAAGTCATCAGGGGAAGCTTTATATTGCTTGGTTTCAGCAGCAAAACCGATTTTCGGTGCGATTTCCTTAATACGCTCAAACCATTCCTGACGCTCATCCTCGGGAGAATAAACCGCCTTGTATTCGGTTAAGAAAGAAACAGCATCTTCGCTGTTAATGTTTTCGGGGAGTTGGAGATTTTCCTCATAGGTTTCCTCAAACATATATGAGAAATAATCCTTAGCTTCACTCCATTTTGCAATATCCTTACGGGGCTTTGCAACTGAATCTCTGTCAATAGCTAAAACAGACTTAGTGTAATCAGGGTTTTTGATTAAAATGTTATAGAACTCAGTGTCGAATTCCTTTGCCCAAGCGGTTAATTTTTCGAAAACCACATCGCTTGACATTTTAGAAACCATATTTTTGCTTACATCATTAAGCTTGTTTTCATCAAACAAAGCACCTGAAACACTCATTTTCTTGAGGTTGAATTTGAAATCCTTATAAGAGGTATCTGGGTTGGCTCTTCGCCAGTCCTCAAAGTCAGAGGCGGCAACAGTCATCAGATAGTTTATAACACTCTCGCTGTCATATCCTTGCTCTGCAAAGAAATAAACAGCAGCCTCGGGGTCTTTTCTCTTTGAAATCTTTCGTTTTGCACCGTTATCAAGCTTCATAATGGGGGAAATATGGCCAAACTTTGGAAGGCGGAAGCCTAAAAGCTTGAATAACTGTATATGCTTTGGAACAGAGGATATCCATTCATCGCCTCTGAGAACATGGGTTGTGTGCATCAAATGGTCATCAACTGCATGGGCGAAATGATATGTTGGAATACCGTCAGATTTCAGGAGTACAAAATCCTCGTCATTTTCGGGCATTTCAATCTTGCCTTTGATAGTATCCTCAAAGGTTATACGGTTTTCTTCACTGCCTGGGGATTTAAGGCGGATAACAAAGGGCTTGCCCTCATCAATAAGTGCCTTTGCCTCCTCGTAGGTAATATCCCTATGTTTAGCCCATTTGCCGTAATATCCTGTGCGAAGCTTACTCTTTTCCTGTTCCTCACGCACCTTTTCTAAATCTTCAGCGGTGCAAAAGCAAGGGTAAGCTAAGCCCTCGATAATAAGCTTTTTAGCAAATGTCTGATAGATTTCAGCACGTTTGCTTTGCTGATAAGGTCCATACTCACCCTTTTGCTCGGTACCTGAAACGAAGCCTTCATCAATTTTAATACCAAAGCGGTCAAGACCGCCTATAATATCCTCAATACCGCCCTCAACCTCACGCTTTTTGTCGGTATCTTCAATACGGGTGAAGAAAACACCGCCCGAAGAAGTTGCAGTTATGCGGTTAACAAGAGCCGCAAAAAGAGTTCCTAAGTGGAGATATCCGGTTGGGCTCGGAGCTATACGAACAACCCTGGCACCCTCAGGTAAATTACGGGCAGGGTAGAGGTTTTCATAGTATTCGGGGGTTTTGTTAATATCGGGCAGTAAAAGTTCTGCAAGTTTAAGATTATTTTCCATTGTGTCTCCTAAAATCAGTCGTTTCCGAGAAGTTTGTTAAGCTCGTTCATAAAGGTGTTGATATCCTTGAACTGACGGTAAACCGATGCAAAACGAACATAGGCTACCTCATCAATCTTCTTGAGCTTTTCCATAACAAGCTCACCAATACGCTCACTGCTTACCTCTCGGTCAAGTGAGTTCTGGATGATGATTTCGATTTCATCAATCATATTATCGAGCGTATCGAAGGATACGGGACGTTTCTCGCAAGCTCTGAGAAGACCTGTCATAAGCTTGTCCCTATTAAATGTTTCTCTCGATTTATCCTTCTTTATAACGATAATCGGGAGACTTTCGATAATTTCATAGGTGGTGAAACGCTTGGTGCATTGAAGACATTCTCTTCTTCTTCTGATTCTTTGACCTTCATCGGTTGGTCTTGAATCAATAACCTTACTTTCTTCATAGCCGCAGAAAGGACATTTCATAAAATATTTCCCCTTTTAAAATATTGGTATTATTTGTACTATTATACAATATATAGTGGTAAATTACAAGAGAAAAAAATTATATTGCAATTATAAATAGAATTAGTTAAAATTATAAGAGAAAAGGGGGCTGATTATAACAATGGGTTATGAAAATAGAATTCTCCTTGACGGAAAATGGCGTTTGTTTTTCGAGGAAAACTGTAATTTGGATAAAACGGAGATAACTTCAGTTTCTTCTCTTTTAAATAGCGGTTTTAAGAATATAGAAGCAACCGTACCCGGAAATTATGAGCTTGATTTAATGGAAAAGGGAATAATCGATGATGTTTATTTCGGTTTAAATCCGCTTGACGCTCAAAAAAGGGAAAATCTGCATTTCTGGTATGCAACCGAGTTTGAATTTAATGAAGAGGGTGAATATGACCTTTTCTTTGAAGGTGTTGATACCTTTGCGGATATTTATCTTAACGGTACTTTTATCGGCAAAACTGAGAATATGTTTATCCCTTATTCTTTTAAAGTTAATTTGAATAAGGGTAAAAATGAGCTTGTTGTTCATATTAAGCCAACCTTCCTTTTTTCAAGGGAAAACCCGATAGAAGCAGGAACGGTTATTCATCAGTTCTATAATGCCGAAAGCCTTAATATCAGGAAGGCTGCCCATATGTT
>JAZPXP010000042.1:0-6035 GCA_045543715.1 Acutalibacteraceae bacterium | reverse complement strand
TTCGGCACAGGCTCTCTGCCTCTCGCCTATAAGCACCGCACTATCGGCACTAAGCTCTGCCGTTCCCGAAATTTCTATAATTGCCTCTTTGAGTTCATCATAGCCTTTTCCCTGTTTTGCAGAAATTTCAACCGCTCTCATACCTTCGAATGCCTTATTATCAATAACGCTTTCAAGGTCGGTTTTATTTATGATAACAATGGTATTTTTATTCTTTACAACCTCTAAAAGCTCTGTATCCTCATTATCAAGCGGTAGGGTTGAATCGAAAACCGCAAGAACCAACTGCGAGGTTTCAATTCTTTCCTTTGCAAGTCGGACACCTATGCTTTCAACCGTATCCTCAGTTTCGTGGATACCTGCAGTATCGGCAAGGCGGAGTGTTATATCGCCTATTGTTACGGTCTCCTCAATTATATCTCTTGTTGTTCCCGCAACACTTGTTACAATTGAGCGTTCCTCACCCGAAAGCATATTCATCAATGTGCTTTTTCCAACATTGGGCTTGCCAACAATGGCAGTTCTGATACCCTCTCTCAAAATCTTGCCCGCATCATAATCCTTAAGCATTTTTTTAAGGGTTTTTTCGGCATTCTTAAGCATTTTCAAGAAATTCTCGGGATTTAAGCCCTCTATATCCTCATCGGGATAATCAGAAAAGGCAGCAACAGAGGCATCAGCGGCAACTAAATCAGCTTCGATTTCTGCTATTTTTTCGGCAACTTTGCCGCTATGAGCCGTTCTTGAAAGCCTTAATTCAGCCTCACTTCGAGCCGATATAAGCCCCATAACACTTTCGGCTTTTGTAAGGTCTAACTTGCCGTTCAAAAATGCCCTTTTTGTAAACTCGCCCGCCTCGGCTAAAACTGCTCCTCGGCTTAAAATCAAGCGGAGAATACTTCTGAGCATAACCGAGCCGCCATGAACAGATATTTCAACAACATCCTCACCCGTATAACTATGGGGTGCCTTAAAGACGAGGGCAACGGCATCATCAAGACGTGTTCCTTCATCTTTTATCTCACCGTATGCGGCAGTATAGCCCTTTAATTCTTTAAGGCTTTTGCCCGAAACCGAATAAAAAACACTATCCGCAATTTCTATTGCTTTTTCTCCCGAAATTCTTATAACTCCGAGTGCTCCCTCGCCCGAGGCAGAGGCTATTGCGGCAATAGTTTTTGAAGCCATTTCTATCCCTCCCTTTCTTTAAAGGAATTTTATCATAATTTCATTTAAATATCAATAAAAAAAGCACATAACTCAAGGTTATGTGCTTAAAGTGTTGGCATCTACTTATTTTCCCAGGCAGCTGCCCGCCAAGTATCGTAAGCGCTGTGTGAGCTTAACTTCCGTGTTCGGTATGGGAACGGGTGGACCCTCACCGCAATCAACACCAACTGCGTGTCGCCTCAAGCGACTTTGCTATATTACCACATAGGCAACACTTTGTCAAGCATTTTTTAAAAAAAATTATTTTTATTTTTTCATAGACTTTTTTCTTCGGTAAATTTGTTTAAAAAGTATATATTATATATATTATTTTGTTAATATAATAACAATTTTTAAATAAGATATTTACAAATTAAAAAAAAGGTGGTAATATAGTATTCGTATGAGGCTGTCCATATTTTTATGCTCAGAGCTCACGAAAAAATATTTAGGAGGAATTTTCAATGGCCAGAAAATTCAAAACGATGGATGGTAACAACGCTGCGGCTCATGTTTCCTATGCGTTTACCGAAGTAGCCGGAATTTACCCGATTACACCATCAAGCCCTATGGCAGACTATGTTGACCAGTGGTCCGCTCAGGGTCTTAAAAACATTTTCGGCACAACCGTTAAGGTTGCCGAGATGCAGTCCGAAGCAGGTGCTGCAGGTACTGTTCACGGTTCACTCAATGCCGGTGCTCTTACCACTACTTACACCGCTTCTCAGGGACTTTTACTTATGATTCCGAACATGTATAAAATCGCCGGTGAGCTTCTCCCCTGCGTATTCCATGTATCGGCACGTTGCGTAGCTTCTCACGCACTTAACATTTTCGGCGACCATTCGGACGTTTATGCTTGCCGTCAGACAGGCTTTGCAATGCTCGCTGAAACCAACACTCAGGAAGTTATGGACCTCGGTGCTGTTGCTCATCTTGCAACCATCAAATCACGTGTTCCTTTCCTCAACTTCTTCGATGGTTTCCGTACTTCTCACGAAATCCAGAAGATTCAGGTTTGGGATTTTGATGACCTTAAAGAGATGTGCGATATGGATGCAGTTGATGCATTCCGCAAGCGTGCTCTTAACCCCGAGCATCCTGTAATGCGTGGTTCTCACGAAAACGGAGATATCTTCTTCCAGCACCGTGAGGCTTGCAATAAGTATTATGATGCAGTTCCCGCTATTGTTGAGGAATATATGGACAAGGTTAATGCTAAGCTTGGTACCGATTATAAGCTCTTCAACTACTATGGTGCACCCGATGCTGAGCGTATCATCATCGCTATGGGTTCTGTTTGCGATGTTATCGAAGAGGTTATCGATTACTTAGTAGCTGCAGGAGAAAAGGTTGGTCTTGTTAAGGTTAGACTTTACCGTCCTTTCTCTGCTGAAAAGCTTATTGAGGCTATTCCTCAGACTGTTAAGAAGATTGCTGTTCTTGACAGAACTAAGGAGCCCGGCTCTTTAGGTGAGCCCCTTTACTTAGATGTTGTTACTGCTCTTGCTTCTAAGGGTAGAAGCATCGATAAGGTTATCGGCGGCCGTTACGGTCTCGGTTCAAAGGATACTCCTCCTTCAAGCATTTTTGCTGTATATAAAGAACTCGCTAAGGCTGAACCCAAGGCTCAGTTCACAATGGGTATCACCGATGATATCACCAACCTTTCTCTCGAAGAGGAAGAAGCTCCCAACACCGCAGCGGAAGGCACTATCGAGTGCAAATTCTGGGGTCTTGGCGGAGACGGTACTGTTGGTGCTAACAAAGACTCTATCAAGATTATCGGCGACCATACCGATAAATTTGTTCAGGCTTACTTCCAGTATGACTCTAAGAAGACCGGCGGTATCACCATTTCCCATTTGAGATTCGGCGATAAGCCCATCAAGAGCCCCTACTATATAAATAAGGCTGACTTTGTTGCTTGCCATAACCCCTCTTATGTAATCAAGGGTTACAAGATGGTTAACGATGTTAAGCCAGGCGGTGTATTCCTTATCAACTGCCAGTGGACTCCTGAAGAATTAGACCATCATATGCCTGCTGAGGCTAAGCGTTATATCGCTAAGAACAATGTTCAGCTTTATACCGTTAACGCTATTGACTTAGCTGCCGAAATTGGTCTTGGTAAGCGTACTAACACTGTTCTCCAGTCTGCTTTCTTCTCACTTTCTAAGGTTCTTCCTGAGGAAGAGGCTATCGGCTATATGAAGGAAAAAGCTCAGAAGTTCATGAAGAAGGGTAAAGAAATCGTTGAGATGAACGAGAAGGCTATTGATGCCGGTGCAACCGCTTATGTTAAGATTGATGTTCCGAGCTCCTGGGCAGATGCAACCGATAATAATGTTGCTGAGAAGTCCGAGGGTGCTGCTAAGCTCGTTAAGATGGTTGACGGTATTATGAAGCCTGTTGGTCTTATGGACGGTGATTCTCTCCCCGTTTCTGCATTTATTGACCACGCTGACGGTACATTTGAGCACGGTGCTTCCGCTCACGAGAAACGCGGCGTTGCCGTTATGGTTCCTGAGTGGAACAATGAAACCTGTATCGGTTGTAACAAGTGTGCATTCGTTTGTCCTCATGCTACTATCCGTCCCTATGCTTTATCCGCTGAAGAAAAAGCTGCTGCTCCTGCAAACATTAAGATTGCAGAGAAAGAAAAGCTCGTTACCAATAAGGGTTACTCTTATGTTATGACTGTATCTCCGCTTGACTGTATGGGATGCGGCGTATGTATCGGTCAGTGTCCGACCAACTCTCTCAAGATGGTTCCTCAGGAATCTCAGCTTGAAGAGCAGAAGGTATTTGATTACTGTGTTGCTAATGTTACCGAGAAAGAGGGCATTGCAACTGACGCTAACGTTATTTCTTCTCAGTTCAAGAAACCTCTTCTTGAGTTCTCAGGCTCTTGCGCTGGCTGTGCTGAAACCGCTTACGCTCGCTTGGTTACTCAGTTGTTTGGTGACAGAATGTATATCTCCAACGCAACAGGTTGTTCTTCTATCTGGGGCGGTCCTGCTGCAACATCACCCTACACTGTAAATGCTGAGGGTCAGGGACCTGCTTGGGCTAACTCACTCTTTGAGGACAATGCTGAGCATGGTTACGGTATGTACTTAGGTCAGAAAGCTATCAGAGACCGTCTTATCGCTAAGGTTCAGTTAATCGCTGAGTCTGATAAGTGCTCTGCTGAGGCTAAGGCTGCCGCTGAGGAATACCTTGCAACCCTTAACGATGGCACAAAGAACACCAAGGCTTCTAAAGCTCTTGTTGCTGCTCTTAAGGCTCAGAACGCTACTTGCGAGCTCTGCGAAGATGTTATCGCTAACGGCGAGTACCTCAATAAGAAGTCCGTTTGGATTTTCGGTGGAGACGGTTGGGCTTACGATATCGGCTTCGGCGGTGTTGACCACGTTCTCGCTACCGGCGACAATGTAAACATTATGGTATTCGATACCGAGGTTTACTCTAACACAGGCGGTCAGGCTTCTAAGGCTTCTAACATTGGTCAGGTTGCTCAGTTTGCTGCTGCAGGTAAAGCAATCAACAAGAAGAGCCTTGCTGAAATCGCTATGTCTTACGGCTATGTATATGTAGCTCAAATTGCTATGGGTGCTGATATGAACCAGACCCTTAAAGCTATCAAAGAGGCTGAGGCTTATGACGGTCCTTCAATCGTTATCTGCTATGCTCCTTGCGAGATGCATTCTATTAAGGGCGGTATGGTTAACTGCCAGAACGAAATGAAGAAGGCTGTAGCCGCTGGTTATTGGGATATGTTCCGCTATAACCCTGCTCTCAAAGCAGAAGGCAAGAACCCCTTCAGTCTTGACAGCAAGCCCGCTACTGCAGACTATAAAGAGTTTATCCTTAACGAAGCTCGTTATTCTTCTCTCACCCGCTCCTTCCCCGAGCGTGCTGAAGAGCTCTTCGACCAGGCAGCTGAAGCTGCTAAGGCTCGCCGTGCTCACCTCGAGAAGCTTGTTGAGCTTTACGGTAAACAGTAATATTTTAAAAGGTGTGTTCTTCGGAACACACCTTTTTTCCTTTTTCCCCCTTGCAAATTTCCAAAATATATGTTATCATTCTTTTAGTTTAAGGGAGTAGCCAGCGGTTTCGCTGCAATTTGCGTCAATACGGTTTTCAAAAACCCGCTTTTGCATTAAATGGCAAGACTTTTACTGCTTTTATGCAGTAATGGTCTTTTTTATTCCCTAAAAAAGAAAGGAAAGAACAAAATGGACTTTATTGAGTTTCTTTATGAAAATGTTGTCAACAATTTCTCTTGGCAAATGCTCGTTATGTGGGCAATAGGCGGAGTCCTCATTTTTCTTGCTATCAAGAAGGATATGGAGCCCACCCTTCTCTTACCAATAGGTTTTGGTGCAATTTTAGTTAACCTCCCAGGCGTTATGCAGTTAGTTGTTGATGAGGCAGGCAAGCCTATTCTCGATGCCTTTGGCAATGAGCAATACAGTGCAGGCCCGCTCACAACACTTTTCGAAGCAGGTATTGCCAATGAACTGTTCCCCCTCATTCTCTTCATCGGTATCGGCGCTATGATTGACTTCGGTCCTCTGCTTTCCAACCCCAAGCTTATGATTTTTGGTGCCGCTGCTCAGTTCGGCATCTTCTTCACCTTCTGCATGGCATCTATGTTCTTCGATATAAAGGATGCGGCATCTATCGGTATTATCGGTGCGGCGGACGGTCCTACCTCTATCGTTGTTGCTCAGAAGCTTAATTCTCAGTATGTTGGAGCTATAATGGTTGCAGCTTATTCCTATATGGCATTAGTTCCCATTATTCAGCCCCCTGTTATC
>JAZPXP010000041.1:0-3153 GCA_045543715.1 Acutalibacteraceae bacterium | reverse complement strand
TCCTTTCGATAATTGTATTTTCAAAGTATACCATAATTATCTTAATAAGGCAACCCCTAGCAAGTTTAATAATTATATTTCAACCTTTTAATTGCTGATTTTAAAAAAGACCTGAAAGAATAACTTTCAGGTCTTTTAGTTTATTTCTTATTTTGCTTTTTAAGTTCAACCAAGATATCGGTTAAAAGTTCTTCGCTATGGATATCGATAGTCTGTTTTGTCATACAATTTTTTAAGACTTGAACATTTATTTTATATGTTATATAATATTATAAATAATATAGTATGAAGAGGTACCGTATGTTATACCCAATAGAAAATGAGATAAGACAAGTTAAGAATTTAAACGGCATTTGGAAATTTAGAAAAGAAGATAGATATAACCAAGGTATTCAGGAAAAATGGTTTGAAAAACCATTGACCTATACTATGGAGATGCCTGTTCCATCAAGTTATAATGATATTACTACCGATAAATCTTTAAGAGACCATGTTGGATGGGTATGGTATGAAAGGGAATTTTATATTCCTGTTGATTGGCAGAAAAAGCGTATGGTTTTACGATTTGGAAGTGCAACCCACCATGCTGTTGTTTATGTTAATGGTAAAGAAATTATGCGACATAAAGGTGGATTTTTACCATTTGAAGCAGAGCTTGGCGACTTTGTTGTGGTTGGTAAAAACAGAGTTACTGTCGCTTTGAGTAATATGCTTGACCATGATTGTTTACCCTTCGGATATATTAGAAATGCTAATCCTCAGTATTTCCCTAAGGGTGAAAAAGAACAGGTTTATGAGTTCGACTTTTTTAATTATTCGGGTATACATAGACCGGTTAAAATTTACACAACTCCATATATTTATGTTAAAGATATATTAGTAAAAACAGATGTTATTGGTACCGATGGTATTATTGATTATAGTGTTGAGGTTGAAGGTGCTCTAAAAAACATAAATGTTGCTTTATTTGACCAAGAAGGAAATAAGGTAGCCGAAGCCGATGAGGCAACAGGTAAACTGGTTGTAAAAAATGCTCATCTTTGGGAAGTTCGCGCCGCATATCTTTACAATTTGGATATTAAGGCAGATGAAGACCATTATACTTTGCCGATTGGAATCAGAACAGTTAAGATGACCGATAAACAGTTTTTGATTAACGGAAAGCCTGTTTATTTAAAAGGTTTTGGCAAGCACGAGGATAGCGATATTAAGGGAAAAGGCTTGGATGAGGCACTAAATGTTCGTGATTTTGAGTTGTTAAAATGGTTAGGTGCCAACTCTTTCAGAACATCACACTATCCTTACTCTGAAGAAATTATGCAGATGGCTGACCGTCAAGGCTTTTTGGTAATTGATGAGGTGCCTGCTGTTGGAATGAATTTTTGGAGTGATGAGGCTGTATTTAAAGAAGGCTCTGCCGATGAGTCCACATTAAAGCATCATAAAGAGGTATTGACAGAGCTTTATGAGCGCGATAAAAACCATCCTTGTGTTGTTATGTGGAATGTTTCCAATGAGGCACAGACAAAGGATGAAAATGCCTTAGCGTATTTTACCGAGGCAGTGGCACATATTCGCACACTTGATGATACAAGACCGATTGTTAATGTTATTGACCAAGGCGATGTTAATCTTGATAGAGTGGCTCATTTATTTGATGCTATTTGCTTGAACCGATACTATTCTTGGTATTACGATTTAGCAAATTTAAAATCCATCTATCCAAAATTAACAGCCGAGTTTAAAGCATATCACGAAAAACATAACAAGCCTGTTATGATTTCGGAATACGGAACCGATACTATTCCGGGTTTGCACAAGTTGCCTGATGTGATTTTCTCCGAGGAATATCAGATTGAGTATTATAAGGAGAATAACCGTGCACTTGACGATTTAGACTTTATTATCGGTGAACATTTGTGGGCATTTGCTGATTTTATGACTTCGTTTGGCTTACGCCGTTTTGACGGAAACAAAAAAGGCATTTTCACAAGACAACGCCAACCAAAGAGTGCAGCCTTTGTAATTAAGGAAAGATGGACTAATATGGGTAAATAACAAAAAAGACCTGAAACAATAACTTTCAGGTCTTTTAGTTTATTTCTTATTTTGCTTTTTAAGTTCAACCAGAATATCGGTCAAAAGCTCTTCGCTTGTAGGAGCCTTGGGTTCTTCGGGCGCAGGCTCTTCTTCAGCCTTTTTGAGAAGTTTCTTTTCTGCAATATCTTTGGTTGTGTTAAATACCTTTATCATAATAAAAATGATAAGAGCAATAAGAACAAAATCAATGATAACAGAAAGAAGAGAACCGAAACCGATAACAACTGCCTCTTTAACAACCTCACCATTTTCCACAACAGCGGGTATCATTTCCCAGTTAAGCTTGGTTAAATCCATATCGCCGATTACACCGCCCAAGAAAGGCATAAATACATCGTTAACAAGACTTGTTGTGATTTTACCGAAAGAGGTTGCAATGATAACACCGATTGCCATATCAATAACATTACCACGCAAAATAAACTCTTTAAATTCGGTAAAAATGCTTTTTTTATCCTTTTTCATTTTAATTCCTCCAAAACTTAAATGTTTTGATTAAATTCCGTCATACATACCGCTCTTAAACATCTGGGCGATAGCATTAACAACGGTTTCTTTATCTTCCTTATAGGTTACGCCGTACCACTTATCTTCGGCAACAAGAAGTTTTACATTCTTTTCGCCCTTTTCGATAAGCTCGGAAACAACGCTTGGAAGATAATATTCTGATTTTGGAACATTTATATTCTTATCAAGGAAGTTTTTGAAGCCATCCTCAATATAAGAGAATAAATCAGGATTGAAGCCCCAAAGGTTCATTGAAACAACGGTATCGGGAGAAAGGGAGGTCCAGGTTTCGCCATCATCCTCTGTAAATTCACAGTTGGAGTTGATTTTAGTTCTCTCAGTAACTGTTGCAAGATTTCCGTTTTCGGTTTCGCAAACACCGCGTGCAACATAACCGTTTTCACTGAGTGTATTTGAAAGGCGGAAGCCAACCATACAGTAATCATCAGAATCCGTTTTCAAGAAGTCAGCCATCTTTTCAAACGCTGAACGGCCATAATAATCATCTGCATTAACAACGGCAAAAGGCTCTTTGACAATATCCTT
>JAZPXP010000040.1:0-7005 GCA_045543715.1 Acutalibacteraceae bacterium | reverse complement strand
AAAAATTCAAGCAAATGGTGTTTAATGCCCTGCATTTCCTCTCTATCGGGTGCCGCAGAGGCTATATGAATACCTTTATAAATCTGCATTGAATCAGCACAAACTATTTCGCCGTTAAATTTTTTAGCAATTTCTATACTTAAAGCCGTTTTACCCGATGCGGTTGGGCCGACTATAAATAGAGCCTTTATTTTATCCCTCATTGAATTCTGCCAAACTGTTTTTCAAGTTCCCTTTTCTTGATTTCAAAAGCAACCGGTCTTCCGTGAGGGCAATACATAATCTCATCATCAAGAAGGACCTTCTCGGCAAGGCTTTGCATTTCTAAGTTAGATGTTCTGCCGCCCGCCTTAATAGCCGCTTTGCAGGCAACAGTTGATAAAATATGCTCTTCTCTTTCGGTCATCAAAGAGGTACCGCTAATAAGCTTTGAAGCAATTTCAGAAATTACCGATGAAGCATCTTCGCTTGTTAAAAAGGATGGAACTGCTCTTACTAAAACACAGGAGCCACCAAAATCTTCAACCTCAAATCCTGCTTTTTGGAGCGTTTCGGTATTATTTATAACCGCATCGTATTCTTCTCTTGCCAATGTTACCGAAACGGGAGAGAGCAATTGCTGAACCTCTATTCTTTGCTCTTTTTTGAGTTTATTAAATAAAATTCTTTCGTGAGCAGCATGTTTATCAATCATAAACACACTTTCCTTCATCTCGGCAATAATATAGGTTGAAAAAGCCTCGCCGATAATCTTTATCTGAGGTTTTTCCTCAATAACAGGCTCTGTTTTCTCGGTAGGAACTATGGTTTCCTTGAATTCTTCACTTGTTATAGTCTCGGTTTTAGAGCCATCCTTACCAACGAAAGAAAATTTATTCATAAAATCAAAATTATTTGACTGATTAAATGTAACCCGTTGGGGCTCTTTTTTATATACCTTTTCGGCAATAGTTTCTTCACCTATTACTTGCTGACGGTATTCGTTCGCCTTAATATGTTGAAAAGGATTAAATGAGGGGGTATTAAGTTTTACCTCGGGTCTTGTATCCGATACCGAAAGTGAGGCTTTGACCGCCGAATAAACCGCATCAAAAATGCGTTTTTCATCAGAAAAGCGAACCTCAGTTTTTGCAGGATGAACATTAACATCAACCGTATCACAAGGAACGGTTAAATATAAAACAAAACCGGGGAATTTTCCAACCATAGCACTATTTTTATATGCCTGTTCAACTGCAGCAACAACCGTTCCTGAGCGAACAAGTCTGCCGTTTAAAAAAGTAAACTGATTATTTCTTGTTGGTTTGCAAGAGAAGGGCTTACAAATAAGTCCCTTAACCGAAACCGAGCCTATTTCTCCCTCAGTTTCAATTAAACTGCCCGAAAATTCACGGCCTAAAACACTATAAACGGCTGATTTTATGTCTCCATCCCCCGTTGTCATAAGTGTTTGCTTGGAATCCCTTATGAATTTAAAGGAAATCTCAGGGTGCGAAAGGGCAATTCTATCTATAACCGCCGCGCAAGCATTAGCCTCAGAAACATCCTTTTTAAGAAATTTCATACGGGCAGGTGTGTTATAAAAAATATCTCTTATGATGATGGTTGTCCCCTTAGGGCAACCGATTTCCTCATAAAGCTTTTCGTCGCCACCCTCAATAACATAATGGGTTCCCATAACACTATCTTCAGTAGCGGTCATCATCTCAACCTTAGCAACCGAAGAAACCGCTGCCAAGGCTTCGCCTCTAAATCCCAAAGTGCCGATGGAATTTAAATCCTCATCGGTTTTTATTTTGCTTGTTGCATGGCGCAAAAATGCCGTTGAAACATCCCCAAATGAAATACCGCAACCGTTATCGGTTACCCTCATATATGTTATTCCGCCGCGCTGAATTTCAACCGTTATAAAGGTAGCACCCGCATCAATAGAGTTTTCAACAAGCTCTTTAATAACGGAAGAAGGACGCTCAACAACCTCGCCCGCTGCTATCAGTTCGGCAACATTTTTTGGTAAAACATTGATTTTCGGCATTTTTTCACCGCCCTTTTAAATAGATTTAGCTTTTTTGCAAATATCGAAAAGAATTTGCATCGATTCAATAGGAGTTAAGGTATTAACATCAATTTCCTGAAGCTCTTGGAGAATTTCCTCAGCCGCCTGCATTTCTATCGGAATTTGAATATCATTTGAAGAAACCGATTTATATGTAACAACTCCGTCTTCTTCGGTCTTTTTAAGGATTTGCTTAGCCCTTTCGATAACCGCGTTTGGAATACCGCTGAGCTTTGCAACCTCAATTCCGTAACTGCGGTCAGCACTTCCTCTGACAATTCTTCTGAGGAAGGTTATATCATCACCGCGTTTTTTAACGGCGATATTATAATTCTTAACACCCGAAAGCTCAGCTTCCATCTGAGTTAACTCGTGGTAATGGGTTGCAAATAGCGCCTTAGCGCCGAGTTTTTTCTTATCGGCGGTCCATTCAAGCACCGCTCTCGCAATCGACATACCGTCAAAGGTTGATGTTCCTCTGCCTATCTCATCAAGTATTAAAAGACTGTTCTTGGTTGCATTTTTAAGAATATCTGCAACCTCGCTCATTTCAACCATAAAGGTTGACTGACCTGATGCCAAATCATCAGAAGCGCCAACTCTTGTAAATATAGCGTCAACCAGTCCTATTTCAGCATAGCTTGCAGGAACAAAGCACCCCATCTGAGCCATAAGAACAATTATAGCTACCTGACGCATATAGGTTGATTTGCCTGCCATATTAGGTCCTGTTATAATGGCACACCTATCGTCAGTCATATTAAGTAAAGTATCGTTTGCAACAAAGGGAGTTCTGATAACCTGTTCAACAACAGGATGTCTTCCCTCTTTTATCGAAATAGTTCCGCTATTATTAACAAGGGGACGGCAATAGCGGTTCATAGCGCTGACATTAGAAAGCGATACCAAAACATCAAGGCAAGCAATAGCCGCAGCGGTCTGCTGAAAGCGAACAAGCTGTTCGGCAGTCTGCTTTCTGATAGCGTCAAATATTTCGTATTCAAGACTTACAACCCTATCCTTAGCCGAAAGAACACGGGTTTCAATCTCTTTAAGCTCCTCGGTTATAAATCTTTCGCAGTTAGTTAAGGTTTGCTTTCTTATATAATCGGCAGGAACTTTATCAAGGAAGGAATTAGTAACCTCGATATAATAACCGAAAACCTTATTATATCTAACTCTAAGAGTTTTAATTCCTGTTCTTTCTCTTTCCCTAGCCTCGATTTCGCTGAGAATTCCCGTACCGCTTGACATATCGCCGCGGAGCAAATCAAGCTCCTCATTATAACCTTTCTTGATAAGCCCACCCTCTCTGACTGTTGCCGGAGGCTCATCAACAATAGCCAAGGAAATAATCTCTCTAATATCCTCAAGGGTGTCAATACCGTTGTATATATCTCTTAAAAGTTTAGAGTTAACAGATGATAAAAGAGATTTTATGGTTGGAAACTTTTCAGCTGTTACGCTAATAGCAATAAGGTCTCTGGCACTTGCAGTACCGTAAACCACCTTGGTTATAATTCTTTCAATATCACGAATACCGCCAAGATACTCCGAAAGCTCTCCCCTTAAAATTGTATTTGCATATAACTCATCAACCGCATTCTGACGAAGATTTATGCCTGCAATATTAAGTAAAGGCTTTGTAACCCAGCTTCTAAGAAGTCTTTTGCCCATTGCAGTTCTGGTTTTATCAAGCACCCATAAAAGAGAGCCTTTTTTGGACTTTGTTCGCATAGTTTCTAAAAGCTCAAGGTTTCTAAGTGCGGTCATATCAAGGTGCATATACTGGTTGTCCGAATAAACCTCAACCTTGTTAACCGAAATGTTGCCCGAAACGCCCGTTTCATAAAGGTAATCGAGCACCGCTCCCAAAGCGGCAGAAACAGAACTGTTTTTCTCAACACCTAAATTTTCAGTACTTAAAACCGAGAAATGAGATAGTATTCTCTCTTCGCTCTTTTGGGCATCAAAACTGCTTGCATCTCTATCGGTTAAAACCCCTGTGAAACTGTTTTCTATAAAGTTTGAAAGCTCGGGGAGTTTTTTAAGAAGCTTTGTATTAAATAAAACCTCACGGGGACGAAAACGGGAAAGCTCTTCGATAATCTTTTGCTCTTTGCCTTCTTCAGAAGCTTCAGTTACATAGCATTCGCCGGTTGAAGCATCGCAAAAGCAAAAACCAACCGAGCCGTTCCCTATAACAACAGCGGCAAGATAGTTATTCTGACCCTCATCAAGCATAGAATCCTCTATAACTGTTCCGGGGGTTATAATTCTAACTATTTCTCTTTTAACAATTCCCTTGGCAGCAGCAGGGTTTTCGGTCTGCTCGCAGATAGCCACCTTATGTCCCTTCTGAACAAGTCTTGCAATATATGCATCACAGCTATGATATGGAACACCGCACATCGGCGCTCTTTCTTCAAGACCGCAATCCTTCCCTGTTAAAACCAGGTCAAGTTCTTCTGATGCCTTTTTTGCATCATCAAAAAACATCTCATAAAAATCGCCAACCCTGAAGAACAAAATACTGTCTTCATTTTCGGCTTTTATGTTGAGATACTGTTGCATCATCGGAGATAATCCTGCCATTTTAACTTCCCCTTAAGAAATTTTTAAAATACTATTAGTGGCAACCACCGCAAGTAGAGCAACTTCCTGTACATCCAGCCTCGGTTTCACAGGTCTCAGGGTCTTCCCCATCAAGAGCCTTGGAAATTACAGTGTTAATCTGACTAACAAGAGTATCAAGCTCTACCTTTGCAGTGTTATACTCAACCATAGCGGGAGAAGCCATAATCTCGCCGTAAATACTACGGAGCTTTTCGTTAAGCTCTTTAACCTTTTCATCATTCTTTTCTTCTGCGCTGATTTCGCGGTCTAACTCCATACGGGTAATATTAAACTGACCAATCGCAGCCTGAAGCTCAGCGTTATTATCATTTTCAAGTCTGGCTTTTGCATAGCGGATGAAACGCTCATCCTCTTGAATTGCTTTTCCTAATAATCTTACCTGTTCAATAACATCCATTTTTAAAACCTCACTAAAAATTTAATTTATTATCTCGCCTTTAAGGACGCCTTCATAAGAATTCACCTTAACTTCAACAAATTGACCAAGCATTTTTTCATCTGCTTTGAATTCAATAACGGCAGTACCCGAAGTATGACCCGACATATAGCCTTCTTCACTTCCAAAATCATCACAGAGTACTCTATAGGTTTTGCCAATATGCCTTTCTATATTCTTTTCCGCCATATCTTCCTGCAAACGAAGAAGTTCATCAAACCATTTGCCCTTTTCTTCACGGGAAATAATATCGGGCATTGAAGCAGCGGGAGTATTGTTTCTCGGAGAATAGATAAAGGTGAAGAGCGAAGAAAACTCAACCTCTTTAACTAAACTTAAGGTTTCCTTAAAGTCCTCATAAGTCTCCCCTGGGAAACCGACGATTATATCACTTGTAAGCGATACATCGGGGATTAGTTCCTTTGCCTTTTTGATAAGACTTAAATATCCTTCCCTGTCATAATACCTGTTCATTAGCTTTAAAATTCTACTGCTTCCGCTCTGGAAAGGTAAATGCAGATGACGGCTAACCTTTTTGCAGTCCCTAATTGTTTCAAGGAGCTCATCGGTGCAGTCCTTAGGGTGAGAGGTCATAAACCTAATAACAAAATCTCCCTCAATGTCGTTTATCATACGAAGAAGCTTTGCAAAGGTTACACCGTGTTCGCAACCTTTTCCGTAAGAGTTAACATTTTGTCCCAAAAGGGTTATTTCTTTATAGCCTGCCTCAACCATAGCCTTAGCTTCTGCAAGAATTTTTTCGGGTTCACGCGAACGTTCTCTACCCCTGACATAAGGAACAATGCAATAGGTGCAAAAGTTATTGCAACCATTCATTATGGGAAGCCAACCCTTGAATTTCCCATCTCTTAAAACAGGAACATCCTCAACTATTGCATCATTTGGTAATGAAAGTTCAAAGATTCTTTTGCCGCCGTTTAATCTTTTATAGATAAATTCGGGAAGTCTATGAGAAACCTGAGTTCCGAAAACAATATCGATATATGGATAGCTTTTCTTAATTTTCTCAGCAACAATTTCCTGTTGAGCCATACAACCGCAAACAGCCGCTATAAGATTTGGCTTTTTCTTTTTAAAGCCCTTAACCTTGCCGATATTGCCATATACCCTGTCCTGAGCGTGCTCACGAACAGCACAGGTGTTATAGATTATAAAATCTGCTTCATCCAAATCATCAGTTATAGAATAACCTAAACCGAAAAGGATGCCCTTAAGGTGTTCAGAATCGCTGACATTCTGCTGACAGCCAAAGGTTACAACTGCGGCTTTTGGGTCTTTTCCATATTTACTTTTAAGCATATCTCTTATACGGCTGATATAACCTTCCTGACCGCACGGAAACAAAACTTTTTCATCAACAGAAAACAAAGCAAATTCTCCCTTTTATATAATCAATTTATTTTATCATAAATATCTATATATTTCAAGTAAGTTATATAAATATAAAAGAAAATTTTAAAAAATAATTTCGAAAAAAACTTGACAAACGGCAAAAACTATTATATCATTGTTAACGATGTGCCGCTGTGGTGGAATAGGCAGACACAAGGGACTTAAAATCCCTCGGGGGCAACTCCGTACCGGTTCAAGTCCGGTCAGCGGCACCAAAGCATTCAAACCCGAACCTTTTACCAATCGGTGAAACGTTCGGGTTTGTTGTTTATTTGAGTGAAATTAAGTGATCTAAATATTAAGACCAATATCTTCTATACGCTGTAAATAATACCTTGTATGCCAAAAGCCTAATTCGTACTTCGACTGAATTAGGCTTTTAGTATTTTGTTATGAGTGTTTTTTATAAGTTATATTAACACTTACTTCTTCTAAATCACCGCAATCCAATGTTCTTTCAACA
>JAZPXP010000039.1:0-2271 GCA_045543715.1 Acutalibacteraceae bacterium | reverse complement strand
TCCCGTTAAAAAGGGGGATGTTTTCTTTATTGAGGCAGGAACTCTTCACGCAATAGGTGCAGGAATACTTATTTGCGAGGTTCAGCAAAACTCTAACTCAACATATAGAGTTTGGGATTTTGGAAGAGTTGGAGCCGATGGTAAACCCCGTGAATTACATATTGATAAAGCTTTAGATGTTAGCAAATGCGAAAAACCCACCCGTCCTTACGCAAGAGTGAGGGAAATAGTTGGAAATGAAAACGATTTTAAGCGAGAGCTTGGAAACTGCGATTTATTCAAATCGGGAATTATGAAAATCAGCGAAAAAGGAAGTATAAATACAAACAAAAGCTTTACTTCTCTTATTTTCCTTGACGGTGAGGCAGAGGTTATTTGGGAAGATGGAAGTCTTACCGCCAAAAAAGGCGATAGTATTTTTGTTCCTGCAGGAATAGAAGTTAAAATTAAGGGGAACGCAGAACTTCTTTATGCATATGTATAAATTTAACACCCTCGGTTTTTCCGAGGGCTTTATTTTATCTGATTTTTAAAGGCGTTAAAGGTTTCTTCGCTTATATGATGCTCCATTTTGCAGGCATCCTGCGCGGCGGTTTCTTCATCTACTCCTATAGAAATAAGGTATTTAGTAATAATTGTATGGCGCTCATATATTTTTTGAGCGAGCTCTTGACCTAATTCGGTGAGCTCTAAAAAGCCGTCCTTATCGGCGGTAAGGAAGCCACCTTTTTTGAGAAGACCGACTGCCCTTGAAACACTTGGTTTTGAAAAATTCATATATTCCGCAACATCCAAAGAGCGCACCTTGCCTTTGAGTTTAGAAAGAACAAAAATGCTCTCAAGATACATCTCGCCTGATTCTTGCAAATGCAAAGTGAACACCTCCATCATTAGATATATCAATAATAACATAGTAGCGCTTCCTTTTCAAGAAAAAGATTATTTTTGAAATTATTGTTAAGGAAAAGGGGTAAGTGTTTTATACAAAAAAATTATTTTTTTATACATTGCAATTTTCAATATTAAATTCTATAATGTTATTATGTTTGCGATAGGGGTGTGATAATGTGGGAAAATTAAAATTTACGGTTTTTTCAGATTTTCATTATCAAAACGAGATTAACGGCGTTAAGGTAGAAGACCTTGAAAAAATTCTTGAAAGAGCTGAGAACACAAACTCTGATTTTGTTATTCATTGCGGAGATTTTTGTCAGGCAGGAATTGAGTCTAATCAAATTTTCAAGGCATATCTTGAAAATGAACAAGGACTTAAAGTTTACGGTGTTTACGGAAATCACGAGCTTGAGGGCTCGTCAATGCCTTTTACAACCCCTCGTTTAACAAATGATAGAGAGGTTATTTGGGGGACTGAGGATGGCAAAATAGGAAACGGCTATATAGGTCATTACTATTTTGATATAAAGGGTTATAGAATAGTTTGCACTAATACTAATTATTCTTATAATGAGGCCGAGGATATTTGGGAGCATAACAAGCGTTTTAGTTGGGGACCTCCAAGCGAAAATGTTCTTTATAACGCTTTGAGTCCAAATCAACTTAAATGGCTTGAAGATGTGCTGAATGATGCGGCTGATAAAGATTTAAAGTGTATAATTTTCTCTCACTCGACATTTAGTCCGCTATGGAGAAGTGATTGCTGCGATGCGGAGAAGGTCAGGGATATTTTTGCAAGAGTTAATGCTAAAAAGCCTAAAACTGTTATTGCGGCATTAAACGGACATTATCATACAAACCATATGGGAATGGTTGATGGAATTTTCTATTTCGATGTTAATTCAAATAGAGGTCATTGGCAGCCCAACAAAATAAGACATCTTGATGAAAGTCATACTTTTGAATATACCGAATATAATTGCTTTGGTGAAAAGGTTAGAAGTTACGAAAAGAAGCATCTTGATTATTATATGGCGGATAACAGTTGGTTTTTTGCAGATAATGATTTAAGTGCCGTTGTAACGGTTGATGGTGATGAAATCACTATTGATGGCTTTGAAAGCGATTGGTATGAAGGAATAAAGCCTGAAAAAATTGAAGACGGTATGGAGCCGAGAATTTCCTCGGGAACCTTTAAAATAGGATAATTTTAATTATTTAACCGCTAAATGAAAATTTGGCGGTTATTTTTTTAAAAAATGCTTGCAAATGGAAAAGAGTTGTGGTATAATTTTTTGGCTATTGGGAAAATAGCAAATATAAAACACACATTCCGCTTATTTTCAGGCAGGTGTCAGCTTATGATACGGGCTGATT
>JAZPXP010000038.1:0-2061 GCA_045543715.1 Acutalibacteraceae bacterium | reverse complement strand
AGCAAGTCCGACACGTTCTAAAAGCTCCATTGCTCTTTTTTCGGCATCCTCTTTAGAAAGTCCTAAAAGCTTCATAGGAGCAATAGTCATATTCTTCAAAACGGTCATATGAGGGAAGAGGTTGAACTGCTGAAACACCATACCGATTTTCTGTCTATGCAGATTTATATCGGTTTTGGGAGCAGTTATATCAACACCCTCGAAGTAGATATGACCATCAGTTGGCTCTTCAAGAAGATTTAAAGTTCTTAAAAAGGTTGATTTACCGCATCCTGAGGGGCCGATTATAACAACAACCTCGCCCTTTTTAATTTCAATATCAATGCCTTTTAAAACATCAACAGATTCAAAGGACTTGCAAAGTCCTTCAACTTTGATTAAGGTTTCGTTAGTGGTCACTGTTTCTTAGCCTCCTCTCGAGTTTTCCAACAAGCCATGTGAAGAGCATAACTATAACCAAATATATAATAGCTACTGCAATCAATGGCATAAAGGCGGAGAAAGTGCGTCCTCTGATAAGGTCGCCGGCTTTTGTTAAGTCAACAATTCCAACATAACCTGCAATAGAGGTTTCTTTAAGCAATACTATAAATTCATTGCAAAGTGTGGGGAGAACCACCTTAAACATTTGCGGAACAATTACGTATAGCATAGTTTGAATATAATTAAACCCTAAGCTTCTGCCGGCTTCGAATTGTCCCTTATCAATTGACATTATACCGCCACGGAAAATTTCGGCAACATAAGCGCCTGAATTTATACCGAATGCAATAATTGCAATTAAGGTTTCACTATTGGATGATGCCATAATTATGAAATACATAATTAGTAATTGAACAACAACTGGTGTTCCTCGTATTACTGTTAGATATACCTTGCAGATGCCGTTTAAAATGGAGAGAATATAATATCCAAGGTTTTTCTTTTTCTTTAAACTTTCGAAATTTTTATCATAAGTAGAACGAACAATAGCAATAAGAACACCGATAGCAATGCCGATAATTGTTGCGAAAAAGGTGATAACTATAGTGTTTTTTAAACCTGTAACTATCCATTCCCAACGGTTATCTTTGATAAAGTTTAAGACAAATTCATCTGACAAGTCTTGAAACCATTCTTTCATTATATACTCCTTTTAACAGAAAACAATCCACATTCGGTATGAACCGAATGTGGTTGAATTTTTTTATTATAAAAATTATTTTATGTATTTATCAATAATCTTTTTAATTTCGCCTGATTCAGTTAATTTTGCTAGAGCATCATTAACCTTTTCAAGTAATTCTTCATTATCTTTATTGATTGCGATTGCATAATCTTCGTTAGCAAATTCGGCATCTTGAATTTTAAGACCTTCATTTACTGAAACAAAAGCTTTAGCGGGCTCGTTATCAATAATAACAGCAGTAACTTTGCCTTCAATTAAAGCCTGAACAGCATCAGCACCTGTTTTATAGCGAATAACATTTTCTTCGCCAAATCCCCACTTGGCAGGAGTAGAAGAGCAGTAGATATCACCGGTTGTATCCTGCTGAACACCAATTTTAATGCCTTCAACAACACCCTTTGGATTGCCGTCAGCATCAAAACCAGTATAAAAATCTTCATAAGAAGCGTACTGGCAGTCTTCTTTAACAATAACAGACTGAATTCCGTTTGCATATGAGGTAGAGAAGTTAACGCTCTTTAAACGGTCCTCGGTAACAGTCATACCAGCCATACCAATATCATACTTGCCAGACTGAACGCCGCCGATAATAGAACCAAATTCCACATCCTTGATTTCAAGTTTCATGCCAAGTTCTTCTGCAATAAGTGTAGCAATTTCAACATCGATACCAACATACTCGCCGTTTTCAACATATTCATAGGGCGGGAATGCAGCGTTTGTTGCCATTACTAAGGTGTCATCATTGTTAGCGCCGCAGCCTGCAAAGCAGCCAACAAGCATTACTAACATAAGTGCAATAGCAAAAAGTTTTTTCATAAAAAATCCTCTCCTAAAATTAAGATAGGATAATTATATCATTAAAGAAGTAAATTGTCAACAAAATTTGCATA